>JAOAJI010000009.1 GCA_026414265.1 Microcaldota archaeon | reverse complement strand
ACAGATGCAGCAGGTAATTCTCAAACCGTAAGCAGGCAGTTCAACATAGATGTGCAAGCACCATCAGTGACAATAACTTCACCTACTAATGGTACGTATACGAATAATTCGAATTTGCCGATTAATTACACTATAAGTGATCTTGGAGGAGTTGGTTTATCACAATGTTGGTGGACAAGAGACAATGGACTTAATAACTACACTATAGGTTGTTCAGGTAATAGCGTGACTGGAAGTATAACAGGTCAGACATGGTCAGAAGGGTTGAATACTGTTAAGATATATGCTAAGGACAGTCTAGGTAACGAGAATAGTGCCACGGTGCAGTTTTATTTAGACACAATAGCACCTTTGGTTAACATAACAGGTCCTGCGACAAATGGAACTTGGTACAATACTGTTAATGTAATAGTTAATTTCACGGTTAATGATGCGAGTCCAGTGACATGTAATTGGACAGCTGTAGGTGGTACTCCGAGTACCGGTACATTAAGTTCTTGTTCTAATAATGGTGGTTTGAACCAGATAACCGTGATAACATGGAATCAGGGAAGTGTTAGTATTACAATAACAGTGACAGATGCAGCAGGTAATTCTCAAACCGTAAGCAGGCAGTTCAACATAGATGTGCAAGCACCATCAGTGACAATAACTTCACCTACTAATGGTACGTATACGAATAATTCGAATTTGCCGATTAATTACACTATAAGTGATCTTGGAGGAGTTGGTTTATCACAATGTTGGTGGACAAGAGACAATGGACTTAATAACTACACTATAGGTTGTTCAGGTAATAGCGTGACTGGAAGTATAACAGGTCAGACATGGTCAGAAGGGTTGAATACTGTTAAGATATATGCTAAGGACAGTCTAGGTAACGAGAATAGTGCCACGGTGCAGTTTTATTTAGACACAATAGCACCTTTGGTTAACATAACAGGTCCTGCGACAAATGGAACTTGGTACAATACTGTTAATGTAATAGTTAATTTCACGGTTAATGATGCGAGTCCAGTGACATGTAATTGGACAGCTGTAAACGGAACTCCGAGTACCGGTACATTAAGTTCTTGTTCTAATAATGGTGGTTTGAACCAGATAACCGGGATAACATGGAATCAGGGAAGTGTTAGTATTACAATAACAGTGACAGATGCAGCAGGTAATTCTCAAACCGTAAGCAGGCAGTTCAACATAGATGTGCAAGCACCATCAGTGACAATAACGTCTCCAACGAACGGCTTCTCAACTAATAATAAAAACCTGCCTGTTCATTTCACTATAAGCGATACAGGTGGTTCTGGCCTGCAGCAGTGTTTGTGGACAAAAGATAACGGAACAACAAATGAGAGTATAAGTTGTTCAGGTAATAGCGTGACTGGAAGTATAACAGGTCAGACATGGTCAGAGGGTTGGAATTATGTCACCATATTTGCCAAAGACGCTGCTGGCAATTTAGCTAACTCATCGGTTCAATTCTTTGTTGACTCAGTAGCTCCAGTTATAACAGTCATAAGTCCTATAGATAACTCTTATCACAACGTTTCCAGTATATTGTTACAGTTCAATGTTAGCGATGCACTGTCAAATGTCACTAATTGTTATTGGACCTTAGATGGAGGAACCACAAACGAAGTTGATTGTTCAACTGGTTCAGCTACAGTTAATTTAAGTTCTTTGTCAGAAGGTTCGCATAACGTTGTCATAGCAGTTAAGGATTCTCTCAACAATATTCAAACTAAAACAGTGGTATTCACGATCGATTTAACAGCACCTAGTTTAGCTGTAATAGGACCTGCGCTTGACGACATCTATTTCAATATACAGAATTTGGTGATCAACTTCAGTGTGTCAGATAACATTGCATTAAATAATACATGTTGGTATTACCATAACAACAATAATGTCCCTAACTACATATCTTGTTCTGGCGGACAGATAAGCGGAGTTAACTGGCCTGATGGATGGAATAATATTACATTATTTACCAAAGACCTTGCAGGTAATCACAAATCAGCATCCAGAAGGTTCTATATCAACGGTTCTGCACATGCACAAACACTCAATCTAGTAACTGGATGGAACTTGATATCTTTTAACCTTACGCACCTAAATGCAACGCCTAAATCTGTACTTGCACCGATAATAGACAAGGTTACCGTTGTTAGAGGCTATTACAACGGCACTTGGACTGATTGGACACCGAGTGCAGGTGGTTCTATAACAGAGTTCAAGCCAGGTTACGCATACTTTGTAAACGTAACTCAAAACACTCAGTTAACAGTCGTAGGCTACCAGGAAACGGTTACTAGTTCTTCTGGAGGAGGTACTCCTATCTATCCGTTCCAGATTAATGTCACTTCAGGCTGGAACCTCTTAGGGGTCTATGTAAACTCGACAATATCTGGATTCCCTAACAGCCTTACTATCAACCAAGTGGTATATCCTTTCCAAAACGGAGTACCTGTATTGGTTGCATCTGGTACAGGATTACCTATACCTACTCCTAACGGTTATAACACAGTGATTGCAGTAGGCCAAGGGTTCTGGATGTATTCTTCGACCAATGGTGCGTACTGGCCAAAGGTCTAAATTTTTTTATTTTTTTCCCTGGTGGTTGTAACATGATAACAAGATGTAAAAATTATTTTCTTTTGTTTTTGTTTTTTTCTTTTTCCCTATTTTTTATTTCTTATTCGCAAGTTCCACCTTCTTTTCCAACTACATTTTATGGTGTAATTACAGCTGTTGGAGAAAATTCTTCGCATTACTTGGACGGACAAGTATTGAAAGCGAAACTCAATACATCGCAAGTTACTACTATTGTAAATAATGTTACATTGTATAATTGTGGCACTATGACTTGCAAGTATTATATAACCATTACGAAGGAACCAGGGGATACAAGCACAAACGTACTTTTCTATATCAATGACAATTTAATTAACTCATACATTTCGAATGGTTCCCCTACATTCTCATCTGGAGCAGTGGTAAGGCTTGACTTCACTAACATTCCTGCCTCGTTGCTTGCGTGTTTAAGTAATTGTACATCTAATGTAAGTGGTGGTAGTGGAGGGCCGTCAGGGCCATCAGGTCCTT
Source organism: Microcaldota archaeon (assembly GCA_026414265.1). Lineage (GTDB taxonomy): Archaea > Micrarchaeota > Micrarchaeia > Anstonellales > SKW190 > SKW190. The sequence continues at coordinate 37,841 of JAOAJI010000009.1, read as the reverse complement.
CGGGACCTTCTGGTCCATCTGGACCGGCTGGAGGAGGTGCTGGCGGCGGAGGCGGTGGTGGAGGCGGTGGTGGAGGTGGCGGCTCTTTAACCAATGAAACCGAGTCTAGGCCAACGCCATCTGGAAACAATCGAACTGAAACAAGGGATGTAACTATTCAAGAATCCACAGGATCAGAGAGTGGATTAACTGAGGTTTATGTTCACATTACAGCACAATCAAATGATTCTCGAGTTGACGTTGATATAGACTCATCTTCTAGTCCTTCTAATGAAGTAAATAATACTACATTAGACCGAAATCGTACTTATTATGAGTACTACACTATTGATATAGAAAATGCCACAGGTAATGTCAGCTATGGAAAATTCAAATTCAAGATACCTAAAAGCTGGTTTACGAACAATAACCTTGACCCTTCTACGGTTCTAGCTTATGAGTATAGGGATGGCCAATGGATGCCAATGGATCTTATCCCAGCTGGATCAGATGAGAATTACTATTATTTTGACTTGGAGCTTAGAAACTTGAGATCTAGGACACACGTGACAATAGGTGCGAACAGACTGCAGCAGATGCGATTGACATGTGTGAGTTTAGGCTGTCCTCCTGGTTACGAATGTAAAAGCGTTAATGGAGATATGCAGTGTGTGAAAATACCTCAAGTTAGCAGACCTGACTCGAGTCAACAGGGGCCTCAGCAAGAAATTCCTTCTGAGGAACCGCAAAGCCCTTTAATTCCAGTCATATTAGGTATAATAGTAATTGGAGGAATTGCAGCAGTAATTTATTACTTTACACAATCACAGCCAACAAAGAATAAGTCTCGTAGAAAATAATCATAGTTTTCTCAGTGTTTATATGAGAGAAGTATTTATTTTTTTGATTTTAATCACTCTTAGTTTCTCTTATTCTTTGGAAGACGTTAGAGTAAATCTACTACTTCCAGAAGAAAAATCTAATTATTTTCTTCATAACATATCTTCGTCAAGTTACAATGCTACTATCCTATTCGTCAAAAATAATAAGCCTTTGTTTGTTTTTTTGAGTTACAATAGATCGTTGAATGCTGAACAAAATCTAACTAAAATAAGACAAATTTTATTGGAAAGCTTAATAACCAGCTATAATTTTACTAAAACAAAACAAAACTTACTTCAGCAAATAGAAATGCTAAAAGATTCTTTACAGAGACCTTATTCATATAAACATTCAACATTTAAAGTAGATAACCCTTTATATTCATGTCCTGAGTCATTCGATTTAAAACGTGACTCAAACTATTCTCCTTGTAATGATCTAGAGGAGTGCAAAAAATATTTCATTGTTTATTGCATGCAGCGAGGTTGCGACGCTGGTCTTTACGCATCTGCTATGTTCAAATACGTTCAGTATTTAGGTTTGTTTGAAGCAAATGTATCATTATTTACTTCAAAGGTTTTGTCTTTACAATTTGATGATAAGAAATTGTTGCTTGATGATGGTCTAGCATTACTGAAAAACTTCAATCAAATAAACGAGACGTTAGACATACTTTCACGAAACAGGCTACGTCTTCCTGATGCAAAAGTGCCTTTGGACGAATGCCCAAATTGTGCAGGAGTATGTTCAATCATACCAATTAATTATTCAGCTCTACAAAACATATATCAGATCCTGTATGCTTTTGAAGATATAGAAAAAAAATTGAATCTTTATACGAACAGTATTGAGTTAGGGCTATCAAGAATAAAATTATACGAAAAGAGGATGAAATCTGATGAGCTCATGTTAAGGTGGAAAACTTTACAGACTTCGATAAACGATTCTTTAGTAGAAACAGGATGTGAGTTAGTTTCGTTAAAATTAGATGACGATCAAATTTCTAAATCGTGTTCATCGTTTTATCAGAACAAGAATTTTGTTTTACGATCTATTGAAGATGCTGACGAAGACTTCTTTAATCAGTCTATCTACATGTTGATGAAAGATTATGAATTTCTGAAACAGACATTGACTAAATTGCTTACAAAGATAGATGTTCTGAAAAAAGGCATTTCAGAGATTCGAAATAATCCATATACGCAAAAGCTTTTATTTCTCAAATATAGATTAGGATACAAGGATGAAGAAGTAGAGCATTTCTATAGTACTTGGTATGAATTGGCCAGGTTTGATACTCAATCAAGTAAATATACATTGAATGCTTTGGAGTCTCTAGAAACTAATTTGAATTACATCAAACTTACACAAATGAAATTGGTTAATAAGATTAGACAAGAGTCGTGGAACAACATCTTGATAAGCTCTTTTTTAGTCATTTTTTCGTTTATTCTCGTTTTGTCTATAGATAAAATCCTTAAAATGTTTAAATTTAACATCAGTCGTGCATTACTACTCTCTCTTAGACTAGTTTTGGTCCTATCAATTATTTTTTTACTTGTTAGGATTGCTGATGCATATACACTATATCAATATCTTCAATAGTGCAAAAATTTTTGTAAAATGGCTTTAAGGGATATTATGTTAGGTTACTTCTTATGACAGATTCTAAAATTAATTTCAGTGAAAGTGAGTGGAAAGAATTTCTAACAGAATTTAAAAAGGAACAGGGTTTATTCATAGTAGTATTGGTTATTTTAATCTCGTGTGTTGTGATCTTATTTGGTAAAAGTTAATAATGCTCTTTCTATCTTCTTATATCCAGCTTTAATTGAACTATTGTCATATCCTACGATTGTAGTATATATAAAAATTTCACAGCAGAGCATGTAGATTATTGTTTTTTTGCTTGGATTATCAGTTTTAATATTGAATTAATAAAATCAGTTATTTCAAAATAGTGTAAGCTGAATATAAAATAGTCGTAGAAAGAATTACCTAAAATGTCCGTTTTATTTAAAAGTTTGTTCAAGCTATTGTGTTTACTGAGCATGTTAATTAAAAACATGAATACTTGTTTGGCAATCTCATCATTTGACATTTTCATAAACAATTGTCCAATGAAAGATTCATTCCATGTTACATCTCTTTCGCCTGATGCAGAAACAGAAGTAATCGCTTCCAAAAACTTGTCTTCGTCTGCAACTAACATGATTTCTTTGATGTACTTCAAGTAATTTACACACAGTCTCAATTTACTCTCAATCAAGCTATCATTGTCTAAGATGACGAAAATTGATCTACCCAATGTTTGGGTATCAACATAGTCTCTGAAAAACTTGATCAAATAATCATCATAATTATCATTTAGGTGAAACAACCTTAGCGCATTATAAAAGCCGTAAAATATTTCTTCGGTGCTGGCTGCTTCAAAAATGTTAGTGTTTTTTACTGCTTCTTTGAATAAATTCCTGATGGTCTCGAGATCGTAATAAATTCTCAATGTTTGCAATGAATTTGATAGAAGAAAATAGTCTTTCTTTACTTCATGTATGGCGTTTATTAAATACAGTTTTGCTTCTTGTTGATCTCTTAGCAAATTACTTAAATACCGATTAATTTTGCAGAATTCTTTTCTAATATGATTATGAGTAAGCAGAGTATACATTATTGAATTGTATGAATTATTTTTGTTGCTTGACTGAAATTTTTTAGTTAACAGATGTAAAAGACATTCAGTGTCTTTTGAAAGAATTTTTGTCAGTTTTTTAAAGATGCTGGGACAATTAAGTAGTGATTTTGGATAATCATAGAAAGCTTCAGAATAATCACGAACGTACTTGGAAATTTCTTTGTCTGAGCATTCAACTTCTTTGAGAAAGAAACATGATTCGGAAAAAATATGATATAGAGTTTTAGGATCGTCTCTGAAGAGTTCTATTAGTTGAAGTAAGATAGTTTTTGCATTACTCGATAAATTAGTCATACTATGATAAAGTAAGTAGCCAATACTATTGCACACAAAAACTTGAGTGCATGATTGATTATTTACAAATCTTTGATCAGAAACTTCAAAAGTATCTGTTAAGAAGCGAATCATTTGCTTTTTTTCTAGTGATGCAAGATTGGAATAAATGATTCTTTTGATTTTTCTTCTAGGTGTGATTTTTGTATCACATAACTCTTTCCAAAACTGATGAGAAGACGCAAATGACTTGTCAATTATAGGTTTTATTGTTCTAAAATTTTTTTTAGTTTTAGTATGTTTTTGTTCTGATACTCTATGATTAAGCATGTTTATCACTTTGATATATGCTGTCAAATTTTTCACCAGCTTTATGCAACAGTCTAATTCCTGTAATATTCATAAAGTAGTCATCGTAGAGCACTCTTTCATTACGTAACTTATCGATAAATTGGTAAAGTGATGTGCCTTGAGCATCTTTTCTTTGAATGAGCTCAAGCAGCAATTTCTCTTTTCTAAGCAAAAATACTATTTTGTTAAGGATTTTTGTGGATGGGTTATCTGGATAAGGAAGAATATAAATGTCTTTAATTATCATTCCTATAAAAGTTTCTTCCCACGTTTTTGCAATTCTTCCGGAACGTGAAAAAGTAGTTATTGCATCTAGAAATTTGTTTCTATCTGCAGTAATCATTACTTTTATAAGGCTATTATAATACTTTAACATATTTCTTGTGTTGACAATTGATTTTAAGTAGAGAATTTTTCCCAAGAACAGTAACTCAGCGAATCTTTCATTATTCAAGTGATATCTGAAATATTCTACCAAAAAAATGTCATAATTGTTTTTTATTTTTAGAGCACTAAATACATTTAGACATCCATCAAAAATCTCCTTTTTAGTATATCCTTTCATCATTGATGACAGCGTTATAAATCTTTTGATAGCAAGATTGAGTTCTTCTTGATTAAAGTAAATTCTCAATAATTTTAAAGATTTTGGTGATGTAAAGTATTTTTTGATTGCTTTTCTATCACAGAAAAAGAGTCTATATTTAGCTTCTAGATCATTATGAAAAATTTGTGCTAATTCACGATTCATTTTAACGAATAGTGTATTAGACCCTCCGTATAGATAGAAGACAAACAAGTTATAAATTGCAGAGCAACTTGACTGATTTCCAAGATCACGATACGGTTTTTCTGTTAGTAATTTTAGAAGTAGTTCTGAGTCAGTTTTTAAAACTTCGCACACGTTCTTAAACATAGCAAAATCTGACGGCAATAATTTTCCTGCAGTAAAAACAAGATCTCCAATATTTGCAATCAAAGGTTTATTATGAGCATAATCGATATAACCAGTTGTGTAGACTAATATCATCTTACTGAGTAAATGGTACAAAGATTTGGTATCATTTTCAAAAAATTTGATTAAATTGATAAAAACTTTTTTTGCGTTAGGCGACTTATAAGGTGGAGCTAGTAAAAAGAAAGAGTAGCCTGTGCAATTAAAATTGTACATATCAAGGTGTGTGATAGTTTTGCTTGTTAATTGAGATTCAAATGTTGCTTCGATTTTAAATTGCCTAGTCAAGTATTCAAGCAAGACATCTTTATTTAAAGAGTTAAGCAAAGCATACAATTTCTTTTTGACTTCATTTAGAGGTGTTATGCTAGTATCGTGTAGCTCTTTCCAATATACGTAAAATGCTTGAGGGCTCTCAACCAGCGGTTTTGGCTTAGTATAATTAGAGTTGCTTTTTTGATTATAATTTACTGTTTTTTTAAATACAGGTTTTATCATTTTTTATCACATAAATTTAGGTTCATTGAGTTTATAAAGGTATCTGAAAGTAGGCACATTTATTTGTTATTCAGAATGAGATTAATTGTTGAGGGTTTTAAATTGGAAGTTGGGTATTGTGTATAGAGATGGGTGAAGTGATCATAGAAAGAGTTACCTAAGTTATCTCTTTAGTTCAATACATACTTTAAGAGTTTATTTCTGTGTAAAGTTGAAATTAATAGAGAAAATAACTCTGTCAATTTGTGATTTGAATTTTCAGAAGATAATGCGCTTTCAAGTAATTCTCCGATGAAAGTCTCAGCCCAAGAGTTAGCAGGGTTTCCATTTGATGCGATAGTTGTAAGTGCATCTAAAAATTTGTTTTGGTCTGCCAAAATCATTATTTTGGGAACGTGCTCGAGATACTCAACTAGGCATTTTGTAGTTGTTTCATGTAACGCATTAATGTTCAAGACAATGAACAAGAAATTGGAATAGGTCTCAGTGCTTAGGTCCCTCCTTTTGAAAAACTTTATTAAGTTTTTACTATAGCCGCTTTCGTTAGTCAAAATTTTTATTGAGTCCAAAATTGATATTTATTTATCTCCAATATAATAGAATCTTACTCCCTTATTCAGATAATATGGAAGATCGAACCCAAAGCTCTTAATTTTCTTCTAACGCACTTAATTCGGTTACTTTAATACCGAAAAAAAATCTTTTAAAAAGACTGATTTTTTCCTCACTGTCTCTAATATAGGAAAATAAAACTTTGATCTCATCTTAATATTTCTTTCTCATAAACTTATTAACTTTAGTTTTTTCTAAGACTTTTAATATTTCATCATTTTTCTTTTCAAAAAATGCATACAATAGCACATATTCAGATGGCTCCTGGAAATCGAATCTATTGCGTCTGTTATATATTGGAGCAGTTAAAAATTTGGTCAACATTTGCTCATCTTTTGCCAAAGTTTCTATCAGTTGCCTTAAAATAAGGTAATTAGATTGGTGCATCAAAACGTTTATGGGATTATACCAGTTTTTAGAAGCTAAAGTTTTACAGTACCTAAAAACTTCTTCTGATGATTCAAACTTGTTGTGGAATTCTACGACTTGATAAACTGTCTTTAGAAAAATTTCAATTAGTGAATCTAAGTCATTTTTTTCGTCAAAGTACTGAATTAAGCAACTAATCATTGAGGTGATGTTAGAGAGTTTCTCCCTTTCAACCATATTTTTTACTAATGCATGAGAGACTAAGGTATAGGTTTCGCTTTTAGGAAATAACTTTTCACCATTGACGATTACATGATATTCAAGATTACGTACATTAAAAGTTTTTGTTAAATAGTGAATGATTTTGTCATTTGATAAAGAGTCTAGCGCCAAGTAAAGCCATATTTTTAGTTGATCTTGCTCAATATTATTTGGATCATATAGATAGAACCAGATGTTACGAAAGGTTTTGAAGTCGCTAACCAGAGGTTTAATTTTATATTTGATAATGATATTTCTTAAGGAAGGATGTAAGTTGCTTTTTTCCACGAACTTTTCCATAGTTCTTAAGGAAGGACGTAAGTTGCTTTTTTCCACGAACTTTTCCATAGCTATCGCATAATTATAACACAGATAAGATTAAAAAACTATCTTTTTCTGATTAGGAAAAACTGGCACTCAACAAATAATAATACTTTTATACATAGAGATAAGTATGTCTGATTTTGGGTTAGTTGCAAAGTATTTGAAGAGTATAGAGGAAGAGAATTCGCGACTACTTATGACAAACATTTGCGCTGAATTATTCAAGAACTTTGCAGATAAGCAGAGCATAGATAAATTGATATATTTCATGCAAGGGATATTGAGACCTAAGTTTGAGGGCATAGAATTTGGCATAGGTGACAAGTATATAATAAGTTCTACTGCTATCGCATATGGTTATGATGTGAGCTATGTCAATCGCCTGTACAAGGATTTAGGTGATTTAGGTTTAGTAGCAGAAAAATTATGTGAAGAACGAAAGCAAGAACCATTATTTAAGAAGGATCTTTCTATTACCTATGTTTACGATACGTGTATAAGTTTATCCAGGATTACTGGAAAAGGCAGTTTGGATCTTAAGTTAAAAAAGTTTGCCGAGTTATTGGGTTACGCTACTCCTTTAGAAGCCAGGTATTTGGCAAGGTATCCGACAGGGCACATGCGATTGGGTATTGGTGACCCAACGATTTTAGATGCTATTTCTATAGTTGTGAAGAGCACCAAGGAATTGAGAGAAGAGATAGAGAGGTATTACAATTTGACCTCTGATTTGGGAAAAGTAGCAAAGGTTTATTTATCAACTTCTGATTTTTCAAATTTAAAGAGTAATGTTGAATACTTTAGCCCAGTTAGACCTGCATTAGCAGAGAGAGTGAGTAGCATTGAAGAGATCTTTGAAAAGCAGGAGAGATTTGGCATAGAGTTCAAATACGATGGAATAAGATTACAGATTCACAAAAGAGGTAAAGAAGTCAAAATATTTAGCCGTAATCAAGAGAATATTACAAGAATGTTCCCAGATCTGTGCAGTGAAATTTCAAGTATGAACATAGACTTTGTAGCAGAGGGCGAATGTATAGGTTTTGATATTGTTAACAAAAAATTTTTACCTTTTCAAGTCACAGTTCAGAGAAAGCGCAAGTATGGTATACAGGAAAAGGTTAAGGAGGTACCAATCTACGTATTCATGTTCGATATATTAAAAATTAACGATGAAGATTTGATAGACAAACCGTACTGGGAAAGAAGAATGTATTTAGAAAAGTATTTCAAAAATTATTCAAAATTGATTACAGTCTCTGATCTGTATTTCCCTAGGAATACTGACGATGTAAAGAAGTTGTTCCACCAGGCAATAGAGTTAGGGTTAGAAGGTATAATGTCGAAAAATTTAGACGCTTTGTATACAGCAGGAGCAAGAAAATTTTCATGGATAAAATTAAAGAAGTCTTATGGCGAATTTATTGATACTATAGATTGTGTAGTAGTAGGTACTTTTAGAGGAACAGGACAAAGAGCTTCACAGGAGTTTGGAGGATTATTATGTTGTGTGTACAACCAAGAAAAATCCAGATTTGAAACTATCGCTAAAGTGAGTAGTGGTTTAAGTGAACTTGAGTACGAAGAATTAGGCAAGAAGTTATCTGAAATCAAGTTAAAGAAAAGGCCAAAAGAAGTTTTTTCTTTGTTGGAGCCAGACTATTGGGTAGAACCAAAATTTGTAGTAGAATTGGGTTTTGATGAAATAACAGTTTCAGACATTCATACATGTAACATGGATGAAAGTTCTTCCCAGAAGAAAGGTTATGCTTTAAGATTCCCTAGATTGTTGAGGATAAGGGATGATAAAGATAAAGATGAAGTTACAACTGTTAAAGAAATCATAGACTTATATGAAATACAGAGGAAGCAGTCAAGAGTTAATCATTGAAACTTGAGAAGATTTTTAGTCACAGTATTATTATTAAATTCCGTGCTTTTCTCTGAATTCAGCTAATTTGAAAATCGCTAAAAGTACAAATATCAATGTACCTATCGCTACGATTATAGGCATGAAGGGTATTTCAGAAGATTGATTAAATTCCTCTTGATTATTTTTATTTCCTGTTTCATCTTTTAGAGAATGATTTTTTATTTCGTTACTTTCAAAGGAATTCTTCGTATTTTGTTGAGCTTCATCTATCTCATCTACGATCAACACGCTTGTAGTATCAGAATCGTTAATTGTTGCCTTTATAATATTTTCTCCTGGTTTAATTGTTTTTTTGTCAATCTCGATACAACTAACTTCTTTTACCTCCACTTTTTTTTCAACTATTTGATTGTTGATAGAAAAAGTGATTTCATACATTTTTTTTCTGCTATTTGAGATGTGTGCACAAGCAGTGATATTTTTGTTTGATAGTTCATTTTTGTCAAGTTTGTTTGGTTCAATTTCAAGTTTAATTAATTTAATGCCATCAGTATCGTGTTTAGCAGAGAGGTTCTTGCTGGTATTGTATGAAAATACAACTGTTTTTACGTTGTCAGAAACAACAACATAGTTAGTTCCATAGTTTTCAGAAAAAACATTGGTTTCTGTATCTGAACTGAATTTATCAAATCTGTATCTTGACACAAGGTAAGCAGGTCTTTCTACATATTTAAGAGATAACCTGTTAAAGTCGTTAAATGATTCGACAGTCTTTTTTTTCAAGCTTGCAGACAATTTACTTTTTTTGCCTATTTCATATGGATTGATTTTTATTACGAAATCGAGTTTCCCGTGGTATAATGAATAGATTTGAACCGGGCAAACAATTTCATAGTATTTTTGTAAATTTAGGTTAGGATTAATTTTTACTACGAACCAGAAGTAAGCAGATTTGTTAGGATACAAAACATTGAAGTACAATGAATCGACTACATGAATTACAGGCACATTGAAGTTATTTGAGTCAACACAACTTACAAAAGATAAGTTTTCTATGGAGAAATGGTCTTCTTTAACTTCTGCGACAACAAGGCCCAATGAATCTCTATATAATTCAGTCACATAAGTTTTTAATTTAAGATTTTTGTTATAGTTTTGAGCATATTCTAAATACAGTAACGAAACTTTTTTTTCGTAGTCCCACTTGACGTCAAAGTTAGATTTTGCGTTAGCATAGACATAGACATTGTTCAAAGTTTTCAAATTTTCACTTTTTTGTGTTATAATCCTTCCAGCGCTTATTCTACCTACTTCGAGCCATGTTGGGTCAACTTGTATCCAAGTATTATTTATCATTACTTCTGCCCAGGCATGTGGTTGGAAGTCCTTAGTGGTTTCGTCGTAAGTGAGCCCAATAACGTATCTACTTGGAAAACCTAAAGCTCTTGCCATTGAAACAAAAAGAGTTGTGTATTCAGTACAAACACCTTTTCTTAGTTTCATGATTTCTTTAGCTGAATACTCTTTGCCTGTATGGGATAAGTCATAAGAGATAAATTCATTCACGAATTTAGCCAAGAAAGTGATTTTCTCAAAATCATTTGAAGCATTTTCTGTAACAGCTAAAGCAAGGTCAAGAATTTCCTTATCGTATTCAGTTTTTTGATCTGTTTTTATCAGGCTTTTAGTATAAGAATCAGAATACCTTTCGTTTGAGTTATCTATATCATTAATTTTTGATAGTTTGATTTCTGATGTATTAACTTCATGCATTGTTTTATAAACAAAAGGTTGTGCTGGATTTTTCAAATTTAATGTCATTAGTTTATTCTTATGGAAATCTTCTACTGTACGAAACTCTTGATTTTGTTGCAGTAATGCAGAGGACTGAAATTTATCAAAAGATTGTGGGACCGTGATATTCAAGAATATTTCAGTCATTCTACCAGTTTTAATATCTATGGTTCCAACTTGTTCATAGGCAACACTAATTTTACTTATTTCTCTTGAGGCAAATGTTGCATTAATTATTATGAAAAGGAAAACAATTATTCTGAACTTTGAAAAATTGTCTAATCTTAACATGAGATCAGTTTACTAACAGAGACCCAGTTAATAAGCTTTTTGTTTTGCTTCATTATCGTAATCCTTTATAAATTTATAGTTGCATAATATCCTACATCTAATCTGCCAAGCTGGTATGATGTCGTTAGACATATTCATTTCTTTAGTCTTAATATTTTCTAATTTAATGACTTTAAAAGTTCTTCAAAGTGATTTAATTCTTAAGTGTATGGTGTTAAACTATGCCTACTGGTAGGAAGAAGTCAGTTCAAAAGCAAAGTAAAAAAGACTCTAAAGACCAAGAAATCGATATTTCTGTTAATTTCTTAGTTCCTTATCAGAGAGTCATGACAGATAATGAGGTAGAGGAGCTACTAGACAAGTACAAAATAGAAAAAAGCTCTCTGCCTTATATTTATATAGGTGACCCTTCGATTTCAAAATTGAACGCGAAGGAAGGCGATGTTATAGAAATAACCAGAAAAGATTATGTTGGTGAATATAAGTATTATCGGGTTGTTGTTGGTAAAATTCTTGAAAATGTTGAATAATCAGTATCACAATAATTTGTTTTAAAGTGATCTGAGTTTGCTTAATTGATGGTGTTGAAAATGACAGATGAAGTTTCAAAGGAATTATTGTCTCTTTATTTTAAAGACAATAGTTTGGTGCAACAGCACATTGCTTCTTATAATAAGTTTGTTGAGAAGGGCTTTCAAGAAATAATCAATAAAATAGGTTCAATACAAACTCCTTTAGATGGCTATGAGTTAAAGTTGGGTGAAGTAAAGCTTGACAAGCCTAAAATAGTTGAAGCAGACGGTTCTCGAAGAGACATATATCCTGTGGAGGCTCGTCTTAGAAATCTAACATATCATGCCAGAGTGGTATTGGATATAATCCCCTATGTTGACGGTGTCGAGAAATCTTCTACTTACAGAGACGATTCTTGTTACATAGGCGATTTGCCTGTAATGGTAAAATCAAAATTATGCCATTTGCATAGATTAAGTGAAGACGAACTCATTAATGTATACGAGGATCCTAGAGATCCTGGAGGGTATTTCATTATTAACGGTACTGAAAGGGTACTTGTATCGTTAGAAGATTTGGCGTCAAATAAGATTATGGTTTCTGTTGAAGCAGGTAACGCTGTTGTAGCTAAGTCTTTTTCGATGCGCTTTGGTTTCAAAGCGAGATGTGCAATAACTAGAACGCCTGAGGGAATAATGTATGTTGCTTTTCCTTCATCTCCTAAGGGCATATTATTGACAACGACTATGCGTGCTCTTGGGTTAAGTACCAACGAGGAGATTTTGTCTTATTTCAATCCAGAGCCAACGCTCAGAAATGAAATCTATTATAATCTCGAGGTAGATCCTACTACAAACACTTCTGAAGCAATAGAATTCTTAGGCAAAAAAGCAGCTCCGTCCCAGCCTTTAGATTACAAACTTAAGAGAGCTGAGACTTTGTTGGACCAATATCTTTTGCCTCACATAGGGATAGAGCCACATCACAGGTTAAAAAAGGCAAAATACTTGGCAAAGATGGCAGAAAAGGCGATAATGGTTGGTCACAAAAAGATTCCACCTGATGATAAGGACCATTACTCTAATAAACGTATAAAATTAACAGGAGATTTGATAGAAGAATTGGTTAGATATTCTTTTCAGTATTTCATAAAAGATATAGCTTATCAAGCCAGCAGGGCAGATGTACGAGGAAGAAAACTATCATCTGCGCAATCTTTGGTTAGGCCTGATTCGTTTTCTGACAGGATAAGGTATTCTATGGCAACTGGAAATTGGATAGCTGGGCAAACAGGAGTATCACAATTGCTTGATAGGACGTCGTATTTGTCTACGTTATCTCATTTAAGAAGAATCATCTCGCCTTTGAGCAGGAAGCATCCTCATTTTGAAGCAAGAGATTTACATGGTACACATTGGGGAAAGATTTGTCCAAACGAATCCCCAGAAGGACCTAGTTGTTCGTTAGTAAAAAACATGGCGTTGTTGTCTAATATGTCTGTTGGAGAAGATGAAGCAATAATTGAAGAGTTACTGAAAAGATTGAACCTGATTGAAGAGTGTGATCAGAATGTCTGAAGTGAATAAAGCCACTGTATTGAAAAAAGAAGAGTCTGTGAACTCGGACTTAAAGCAAGCTGATATAAAAATTAAGAAATCTGGAAAGGTTCCAATATATCTTAATGGAAGATTGATTGGTTATTGTGATGATGGCGAAACAGTAGCTAACATAATAATAGAAAAAAGACGATTGGGATTAATAAGTCATGAACTTAATGTGGCATTTCATAGAGAAGAAAATGAACTGTATCTGTATTGTGATCAAGGCCGAGCGAGAAGACCGTACATTATTGTTGAGAACGGTAAGAGTAAGCTAACTCCTGCAGTCATAGAGCAAATAAAAAAAGGTGAACTTAGTTGGACAAAGTTACTAAAGTTAGGGATTATTGAATATCTAGATGCAGAGGAAGAGGACCACCATGCTTACGTGGCACAGAGTGAAGAAGAGTTGACGCCTGAACATACTCATTTAGAGATAGCTCCAGTATCAATATTGGGCGTTGTTGCATCTATGCTTCCTTATGCTGAATACAATTCTTCTCCTAGGATTACCATGGCTTGTTCAATGGCCAAACAGGCACTAGGTACGTATGCACTTAACCATTTGATTAGAATGGACTCAAGAGCACATGTGATGTTTTATCCGCAAGAGCCATTGGTAAAAACGATCCCATATGAGATTTTAGGAATGAGCGAAAGAGCTGCAGGTCAGAATTTCATAGTTGCCGTGACTTCATTTTATGGTTATAACATGTCTGATGCAGTGATAGTGAACAAAAGCGCAATTGACAGAGGCTTAGGCAGGTCTCTATTTTTCAAAGCATACGAGATAGAGGAAAGGCGTTATCCTGGTGGTCAGAAAGACAGGTTTTGCATACCTCCTGTAGGTATAACTGGCCACAGAGGAGAAGAAGCATACAGGCATTTGGAAGAAGACGGTATAATCTATCCAAGCGCTGATGTAAATGCTGGTGATGTGTTGGTAGGTAAAGTGTCACCTCCGAGATTTTTAGAGGAGATAAACGTATTTGGCGTAGTAGAAGAAAAAGAGCGTGAGAGTTCATTGTATATGAAAACAGGTGATAAGGGTACTGTTGATTCAGTATTATATACTACTTCTGTAAGTGGTAATGTACTAGTCAAAGTTAGAACATATTCTTTAAAAATTCCAGAGATTGGAGATAAATTTGCATCTAGACACGGTCAGAAAGGAGTTATTGGGATGGTTGTAAGGCAGGAAGATATGCCATTCACAAAAGAAGGTATAGTTCCAGACCTCATTCTAAATCCTCATGCTATTCCTTCAAGAATGACTGTTGGTCACATATTAGAAATGCTTGGTGGTACGGCAAAATGCTTATCTGGAAAAGAAATAGACGGCACTACTTTTTCAGGTACAAAAGAAGAAGAGATACGTGCGATATTAAGAGAATACAATTTTGATGAATTCGGTGAAACAGAGTTATATGATGGATATACTGGCAAAAAAATCAAGGCAAAGATTTTTGTTGGAGTTATATATTATCAAAAACTACATCATTTAGTCTCTAACAAGATGCACATGCGTTCTAGAGGGCCGGTACAACTATTGACACATCAACCAACAGAAGGTAGAGCACGTGAAGGTGGTTTAAGATTTGGTGAGATGGAAAGAGACTGTTTGATCGGTTATGGTGCTAGTATGTTAATAAGAGAAAGAATGCTTGAAGAATCTGACAAGACACAGCAACTTATTTGTGTTGACTGTGGATATTTTGCAATTCATGATTATGCTAGGAACATTGACTATTGTCCTCTTTGCAAATCTAATAACATAGAAACAGTTGAAATGAGTTACGCGTTCAAGTTATTGGTTGACGAGATAAAATCACTGGGTATTTTCCCTAAAATAGTTTTACGCGATAAAGCTTAATTAAAAAGGTGTCTTTAATGGTAAGCAGTGCTTCAAAGATAATAGATAGAATAAAGTTTGGAATATTTTCTTCTGAACAGATAAGAAAATTGTCGGCTGCTAAGATTACTATTCCAGATACTTATGATGATGATGGTTATCCAATAGATGGGGGACTAGTAGATGTAAGGTTGGGAGTAATAGACCCTGGATTGAAATGTAAAACTTGTGGTGGGAATATTAGGAATTGTCCTGGTCATTTTGGCCACATAGAACTTGTCAGACCAGTTATTCATCCTGGGTACGCAAAATTTATACTGTATCTTTTGCGTTCAGCATGCCAAAAATGCGGTAGGTTAAACGTGACAATACAAGAGAGCGATTTCTATTATGAGGTAGAGCAAAAAGAAAAAGAACTTGAATTATCTAATGACAACGAGAAGGTTGAATCAGGATATAATAAGGAAGAGGATAATGAGAGCTCTGTAGAAAATAGAGATAAAAAACATAAGATCAAGAGCAAGAATTACAGATGTACTTTTTGTGGAGCAGAGAGGTATAATGTAAAACTGATTAAGCCTACGACGTTCATTTTACTTCGTGGTAAAGAAGAAGTTAATCTATTGCCAAACGAAATTAAAGAATGGCTTAAAAAAATTCCTAATGATGATCTAGCTAAGATCGGTTTTGATCCAGAAGTTGCTAGACCAGAGTGGATGATACTGGAGGCTATCTTAGTTCCACCTATAAACGTAAGGCCTTCTATAACATTGGAAACAGGTGAAAGGTCAGAAGACGATTTAACTCATAAATTAGTTGATATAATGAGAATAAACCAGAGGCTTGAATCAAACATAAACGCTGGGGCCCCTCAGTTAATTATAGAAGACCTTTGGGAGTTATTACAGTATCACGTTACTACGTACTTTGATAACGAATCACCAAATATTCCGCCAGCACGTCATAGAAGTGGTAGGCCTTTGAAGACAATAGCGCAACGTTTGAGAGGCAAAGAAGGCAGATTCAGATACAATCTATCAGGTAAAAGAGTAAATTTTTCTGCAAGAACTGTCATTTCCCCTGATCCAAACATATCTATAGATGAAGTCGGAGTACCTTTAGAAATTGCTGAAGAGTTGACAATTCCTATAAGAGTTACAAACTGGAACATGCAGGAATGTAAGAAATACATATTATCTGACACATATCCTAGGGCAACTTACATAATCAAACAGGATGGACGAAAAGTCAAAGTTTTACCTACTAACAAAGAGCAGCTGGCAAACTCGTTAGAGTTGGGCTTAATCGTTGAAAGACAAATTATCGATGGCGATATCGCATTATTCAACAGACAACCTTCTCTCCATAGAATATCGATAATGTGTCATCACATTAAGGTTTTACCTGGAAAGACATTGAGATTGAATCCTGCAGTATGTCCTCCTTATAACGCAGACTTTGATGGAGACGAAATGAATCTTCACATTATACAAGACGAAGAGGCAAGGGTTGAAGCAGATCTGTTGTTAAAGGTTCACAGGCAAATACTGACTCCAAGATATTCATCTCCTTTAATAAAACCTAATGAAGACCATGTTAGTGCTATACACTTTCTTACACGCGATAACGTTGAACTTTCAAAGAATGATGTCAGTGACTTGTTGTATAGAGTTGGTATAGAACACTTACCTGAGCCGGATTTACCTAATCAAATGTATTCAGGTAGAGCAGTATTTTCTGTGCTTTTGCCAAGCTCAATTAATGTGAAGGCAACTAACAAGTTTGGAGAAGAAGTAGTTATTGAAAAAGGTATTTTAAAGAAAGGTAGCTTAGACAACAATATTTACTCAAACGAAATATTATCTCAAATAATTGCAAATGAAGGTTATGAGTATGCAAGATGGTTTATTGATTCTTCTACAAGACTTGGCTTGGAGTTACTAATAAAGTATGGTATGTCAGTATCTTTGAAGGACTACCAATTAACAGAGCAGCAACTACTTGAGATTGAAAAAATTAAAAAAGATGGCTTAGACCAGATAAACAATTTGGTTGAACAATTTAAGAGTAAGACATTGAAAAGAGGATTTGGTTTAACAGCCAAGACCACGTTAGAAGAAAAAGTGATGGAGATAACCTCTCAAGTTAGAAATTCTATATCTAAATATCTACATAAAATCCTATCAAAAGACAACAGGGCTTTGATTATGGCTAAGATAGGTGCCCGTGGAAGTATGTTAAACGTAATCCAGATGAGTTCTTTGATAGGCCAGCAAGCTGTTAGGGGTAAAAGAATTAAAAGAGGTTACAGGAAGAGGGTTTTAATACACTTTAAGCAGGACAACTATGGTGGAGAAGCGCACGGATTCGTTTTGAGTTCGTTTAAAAAAGGCCAATCACCTGTAGAATATTGGTTCCATTCAATTGGTGGTAGAGAATCTTTAGTCAATACTGCAATCAGGACAGCAAGGTCTGGTTACATGCAAAGGAGATTGATAAACGCTTTACAGGACCTTGTTGTTAGATCTGATTTAAGTGTCAGAGATGCAAGAGACAGGATAATACAGTTTAAATACGGTGCAACAGGGCATGACTATGGGAGACCTCTTCCGTTGGAATTCATGGAAAAGATAGTTGAATAAAAAAAATTTTTTAAAGCCTAATGAAGGTGGTTAATGTGGTAAAGAAAATCAAGATTGAAATCGTAGATGAAATAGAGAAATTGATGTACTCTAACTTGAGCATAAATCCAGGAGAAGCAGTAGGTATTGTAGCAGCTCAATCATTAGGCGAACCAGGAACCCAGATGACTATGAGAACCTTTCATTATGCAGGAGTGGCTGAGCAAGTGCCTACAGGTTTACCGAGATTAATAGAGCTTGTTGATGCAAAAAAGACGCCTAAAAAAAGTATGATGGAAATTTACATTAAAAAAGAATTTTACAATGATGAAAAAGACTTGGAAAAAATAGCTCAAGAATTTGAAGCTACATACCTTGCTGACGTAGCTAAGGTCTCAGAAAATTTTGAGAAAAAAATGTTGAAACTAAAACTAAAGAGAGACAAAATGGAGAGCTTAGGTATCAGTGATATGCACATTATTTCCATTCTGAAAAAAAACAAGTTTAAGTTTAAAGTTAAAGGAAACAAAATATTGATTACTCTGAAAGACAAACTATTAAAAAAGAAAAAGCTTACATATGGCGATGTAAGAAAAATCACATTAAGTTTGAAAGGTATGATGTTAAAAGGTATCAAAAATATCGAAAAGGCATTTGTTGTAAAAGATAAAAACGATGAGTTCTTCATAAGAACAAATGGTTCAAACTTAAAAGAGTTATTTATGCATCCTAAAGTCGATAAAAGTAGACTTTATACCAATAGTATAAATGAAATATATTCCTTTTTTGGTATAGAAGCTGCCAGAAACGCCATAGTGAGGGAAATTAAGCAGGTTATGGACATGCAGAACCTTACTGTTGACATAAGACACATAATGTTATTAGCAGATGCGATGACTTCAGATGGTGTTGTTAAATCAGTAGGCCGTCATGGCTTGTCTGGCGAAAAAGCAGGAGTTCTTGCAAGGGCAGCCTTTGAAGAAACTGTCAAACATTTGGTTGAATCATCTGTTTATGGCGAAAGCGACAGGTTAGTTGGAGTAACCGAAAACATAATAGTTGGTCAAACCATGCCTGTGGGAACAGGAACGGTTTTATTAAAGCATAAAACAAGATTATGATATTTCAAAAGTATGAAAAAGGTGATTATGTGGCTATCGATTATGCTAAAGAAATAAGAACACTGATAAATACAGGTAAATATGTTTTAGGAACGAACAAGGTATTTAAGGAAGCATCTAATGGCCGCTTAAAGGCAATAGTCTGTGCAACTAATGCAGACGTGTTAGTCCTTAAGAAGCTTGAGCATATCTCTAAAATGTCTGATGTTATTTTAATCAAACCGCCTTTTACTTCGTCTGAATTGGGTGCTGTATGTGGTCGTGCACACGTGGTTTCGGTTATAGGTGTATATGACTTTGGTGACTCAAAACTAGTCAGTCCTAAAAATTAACATGTAAAATGGTTGTTTTCTATGCCTTTTTCGGATAACAACATTCAAAAATATTCAGACAACATTCAAGACTATTTACTTTTTGAAAAGCATACTAAGGTTTTTCCTAGAGACGTTATCAAAGGTGAGAATTTTTATTTGTTCGTGATAGATGTAAAAGATCAAAAATTAATCGATCCAGACAATATTTCTAACACTAAATATTCTCTCAGAGGTTTATCTGCAAAGCTTAAGACTAATGCTTTAATCTGTGTGGTATTTGATGACCCTATTGCTACTATAAAATCGTATTTAGACGACGTATACGTTTTAAAAGTAAAGGTTGTTTATGATAATGCATATTGTATTTATGTTCCTGATGACCATCGTGGCAAAGCGATTGGTAAAGGTGGGTACAGGATAAAGGCGCTAAAAGCACTATTTAAAAAATATTATAACGCTCATGTTATGATTAAATCTATATCTGTAAGTTTGTCTTTTTTTAAGTCCCATGATAATAACTTAAATCAAGATAATCAGCATTTGACGATAGAGGAAAAGACTCAAATGTCTAATAAAGATTTATAAAAACTCTAAGAGAATATTTATTAGTGGTGACTAACAATGTTAAACAAAACATATGTTGTTATTCTGGCTTTATTTTTCTTGGGATTGCTTTTTGCTCAAAGTGAAGGCGGATTTGACAGGTTACGTGTAGTTCTTGTTGACCTGTGTAGGCAATTAAAGGCACTCCTTCCGATTGTGGTAGTGTTGATGCTTATTGCTGCAGCAGTTGTCTATGTTGCAGGTCAGTTGTTGGGAGCAGAAACACGAAGCAGAGCAAATGTATGGGCTACTTCTATGTTGGTAGGTGCAATCATAGGGGTGTTAATAGTTTTGTTAGCACCTCCAATAGCAGGAGCATTATTAAATGAACCAGATATGGAATGTTAAGAGTAAATTAACAAATAATTTTTTGATTTTTAGTTGTTTTTATGAGCTTGAGTTATGCAGATAGCCATATTCACATATACGAAAAGCCTTTTGAGCTGGACACACATTGTTTATATGTAGTTCCTACTTATTCGATCGATTCTATTAAAAAGGCAGAGTTGTTTTTTTATAAATCACATGAAAATAAACAACCTCGAAATCTTATTTTTGCTTTTGGAATTGCTCCACAAGAATTACTTTTTAAAAACTTTCCTTTGAATTCGATTGATGATTTAGAAACATCATTTATTAGCAAAAAACAATTTTTTGATGCAATAGGTGAAATAGGTTTAGATTTACATTATGGTACTCTTTCGGATCTAGGTCACATGCAAACACTATTTGAAAGACAATTGATATTAGCTGAAAAATATAGATGCCCAGTTATAATCCATTCAAGAAAGGCTGAGCATTTAATTTTTGACATAGTGAAAAATTATAACGTAAAAGGTATAATGCATGCATTTGGCGGTTCATATGAGGATGCAAGCAAATTAGTTGATTTAGGGTTTATGATTTCAATACCTCCTTTAAAAAGTAAAGAAAGGAAAAAAATAATCAAACAATTGGATATGGAATATTTATTAATTGAAACTGACTATCCGTTTATTGCGAAAAGTCCTGATTTAATTCACGAGTCTTCAAAGATGATAGCAGAGTATAAAGGTCTCGATGTTCATTATGTTGAAACAAAAACACTGGAAAATTTGTCAAAGTTATTCAAGATTGACATGCACAAACTTGAATTTTTCGATTAGCAAAATATAGCGGTATTATCTCTGCATAAAAAAAGTTAGATAGTTATAAAAAAATATTTTAGATATTTTTTTATGTGAAATCAATAGCATTGACAGGTGATTCTAAAGGTAAAACTACTTCTTCTATTGCTATCACGATAAATGAAATTCGTAAAGGAAATAAAGTTTTGTTTTTACAATACCTCAAAGGCGGAAGATTTAGTGGCGAAATCCATTATTTGATTAAGCACTATAATGACCAGATAAAGATTTTACAATACGGTAAAGTGTCTATATTTTCAGAGGAAATCAATGCAGGGAAAAGAAGCCCTGGAATGGAATGTTTTACTGAAGTAAAAGGTTACAAAAAATCGCTAATGCGATATTCTATCGAGAAAACTTTGGAATTAATACAAAGTGGTTTATTTAACGTACTAGTATTGGACGAAAGTATAACAGCTTATTGGCTCAAAAAATTATCACTAAAACATATCAAAGAATTCAAAGACAGAGCGGATATTAATAAATATTCTTTGTTTTTGTGTACCGGTAGAGGCTTAGACCACAAACTTTCAAAACTTTTTGACGAAGTCTATTTCTTTAACCAGATTAAGCATCCTTATCACGATATTAATTTGGCAGGTAGATACGGAATCGAATATTAGTCGCTTGTCTATAGCATTATAACCCTAATGCATATTTTTCTTTAATTTTACTAAATAGGCTATAACATTCATAATCTTGTGCAAAAAAAATGTTATGATAAGGACTGCGATGATCTGCTTAACGTTCAAACTTATTATGTGGTTCGTAAAAACTATAGCGAATATCATAAATCCTAATTGATCTACTATAAAAAACTCGTCTCCTTCTTTAATTTTTATTCTTCTTTTTATGTAACTCCCTAGCAAATCGCCTGTCATTGCTCCTATGCCTTGAAGCAGACCTATCATAACCCACAATTTTCCGAAAAATATGCCTTGTGTTATAAAATATAAAACAACACCGGTAAAAAGCCCAGCGAACACACCTGAAACAAACCCTCTGATTGTTTTGTTTTTTCCAAATAACGGAATAGAAATCTTTGCCCCTCCTCCAAATATAACCGGTGTTGCGTTAGCAACCATGGCAGGCAATACAGCTATGAAAGTCCTCAAGATATCAGTGTCAAGCATATATAACTATATCTATATCAATAGCTTATTAAACAGCTCAACACTATAGGTCTTTCTTATAATTTTTTATATGATATTATGTAATATGATCAATGTTATTATAGAAAATCATGAATATTAATTACGGTTGATCACATGATCATAAATAAATATTTTTTGACGATAATAGGGATTATTTTTGTCTTGGGTATAGTGTTTGTATTCATATTGTTTTCTTTTTTATCCAGCAACTCGTCTACAATTTCAGCGTCTACCTGTGTCTCAGAGTATTCAATAGTAGGTGAACTTACTTTTCCAGAAGATAACAATCAAGGTAGTTCTCTGTTTGCAGATGAAAGAATTACCTTGAATGAAATATTAAGTGATCTGAAAGCAATTAACAAAGACAAGTCTTCAAAAGCACTTATCTTAGTCGTAAATTCTCCAGGAGGTAGCGTATATCAAACAAAAGAAATATTTAATGTTTTAAAAAATTTTTCTAAGCCAATTGTTGTTTATTATTCGGAGATGGGCACGTCAGGTGCGTTTTACATAGGATTACCTGCGAAATATATAGTTGCACACCCTAATGCAATCATAGGAAGTATAGGTGTAAGATTAGATAGTATGAACATAGTGCAACTTTTAGATAAAATAGGCGTTAATATAACAACGTATAAGTCAGGTAAGTTTAAAGACATTCTTTCAAGTACAAGAAACGTAACTAGTGAAGATGAAGAAATCATTAGGAGCATAATAGTTGATGTTTACAATGATTTTGTTGCTGATGTAAAACAATTTAGGGGTAATAAAATAGTTGATCCAGACGCTTTTGAAGCAAAAATATACACTGGTAAACAAGCAAAAAAAGCTGGATTAGTTGATGAAATAGGCTCTTTAGACGATGCAAGAAAAAAAGCATTTGAATTGGTTAACCTATCATATGATGAAAAAAACATTTGTAAAAAAGAAAAGAAAAGAAAGTCTACTTTATTAGATCTTTTGGTAGAATCATTTTATTACTTTGGCAGAGCCTTTGGAACAGGTATTGCTTCAGGTTTTGAGGAAAGTATTACGAAATCTTATATTAAACACAGAGCAACAAACGATATAGAACTGATCTAGATGATCAAAATTATTGCGATTTCAGACATACATTCAGAAACATGTTTATTGGAGGAATTTATTGATTTGCTTATCAGGGATAAAATCACCTGTGATCTGCTGATCATTTGCGGTGACATCTCTGATAATGATACGCTTCCAATACAAGTATTTGAAAGATTTTACGAGCAGCTGCCTAAAATGTTTTATGTTTTTGGCAACAACGATAATGAAGAATTTAGAAGTAGATTTATTTCATTATTCCTAGAATGCATTGAAGATAAAATAATTTCTTGGAACACATTAAATTTTGCTGGTATAGGTGGTTCTAATATTACGCCATATAACACACCTTATGAATTTTCAGAGCAACAATTTGCACAAAAATTGGCTAAAATGAATAACAAAATTGATATATTTATATCACACGTACCACTGTTAGGTTACTTTGACGAAGTAAATGGTAATCATGTTGGGAGTTCTGCTATAAAGGATTTTTTATTTAAAAGAGATGACATAAGACTTCACTTGTTTGGTCACGTTCATAATCTTGAAGGTACTTGTAAACTAAATAATACAACACTTGTAAAAGTACCTTGCTTTATGAACAGAAAATATGTTGAGCTTGATATAAATGTTCACTTATTTGAAAAAACTCGTTTTCAAGTTTCAATAAAAAAGTTTTAGTAAAATTTCTGTATAAAGAAGGGCCCTTAGCTCAGTGGTAGAGCGCTTCGTTCGCAACGAAGAGGCCGTGGGTTCAAATCCCACAGGGTCCATCTAAATAGTCTCTAAAAAACTCATAAGAGCAGCTTCTTAATTGCTTAACTCAATACCAAGTCGTTCTAAATATTCGTATATTTCACATAGACTCTGTCTAAAACTTCTGTATGGTGTGCTTTCTCAATACGAGATCCATAATCAAAACCTTCATTTACAGCTAATTTTAAATCAGGTATGCAATCTTTTTCAGCTCTGATTCAGGTAGAGTTTGTATTATGTATTGTAAAAGTTTTAGATTTCCAAAAAACACTGCGAGTTAAAGAGAATTAGGCCATGAAGTTAAAAGATGCATCTTTATGAGGTGTCATCATAGATAATGATGAAATTCCATGATTAGTCAATATTTCAATTATTTATTTTATCAGATTCACTCTATTTAAAGTTTAGATCCTGATTATAAGAGGTTGCTATCACAAACGAATGAAGTGGGTTTCATTCTTGTTTGCTTTTGTCTAAAATAAAGCAATTTCAACTAATTTTGGATTTCGTAGTTCACGTGCGTAATGAATAGACTGAACATAAGTTGGTATTGATCTCTCCAATTCCAGTTATTTTGTTCAACACCAGTTGAAGCTGTTTATTATTTGAAACCAAAGTTTTAATTTGTTCAGACTTATTTATGTGTAACTTAGTTATAGGGTTGTTAAGAAAAATCAATCATCTTTTTCTCGTGAATAGTTTAAGTGTTTTAGGTGAGTTAAAGTAGTTCTATCTGGTCTTTAATTTCTTGATTATGGACAAGAATTTGTTTAATTTAAGAAGATAAGATTGTTGTGCTTTTTTATGTGACGAGAAACATAGAAAAGATTCTGCTTAAATTTGACCTGGTTTTTTGTTAAAAGTCGCAATTATTCTTTATTTGTTACTATATAAGTTAACAGAACACAACATTTTAAAAATGTATTGAGATTATACTATCATAGACGATTGTGATGTTTACACTTAATTTTTTAACATAATAATTTTATTCTATTATAATAAAGAAAGTTAATATTAACACAAGTGTGTGTTTTTATGGACTCTAGAACTTTGTTACAACAAAAATTATCAAAAGCTGTCGCTAAGAAAGATTTTGTAAAAGTTAAGCTTTTAGTTGAAGCATCCAGTGATCCGAACAATTTATTAAATAGTATAAGTTCTGGATGGCATGTATTATCTCTAGCTGCTTTTTACTCTTCTTTACCTATAGTTAAGTATTTATTACAGCAAGGTTCTGATGTCAGACAAGCTTTTTTGACAGAAAAGGATCCTTTATTTTTCTCAATAACTCGGTCAGGGATGTTTAAAGATGACAAAGAAAGTGTTCGTATATTTTCATTAATTCTTAAAGAATATGAAAGATACAACTTGCCTATATCCAATTTTTTAAACGAATATTTAATGACATATCTTGCACATGCATGCAATGTAGGTTCAATCAACTCTGTTAGTAAACTACTTAAACATTATTCTACGGATCCAGAAACAACTGTATTTACGCTTACTCATTTTAACAATCCATTGTTGAGGGCAATAGAGAATAATAGACCTGATATACTACAAATACTTTTTTCGTTTTATAGAGTTAAAGAAGGTAAGACTGTGCTTGTTCATGAAGCTCTTAGGAAACTTCTAGAGAGAAGTATAGACGGTTTTGAATGCCATATTGTTATGCACAACGAGATGAAATACTTAAAGAGTGCTTCTAATTAACATACATTTTTAAACTTTTTATAACAATAATCTATTCAAGGTGATATTGTGAACAATTTTAATTACAATCGTGGTATGCCTCGAAGAGATGATTCCGTTAGAGAGTTTAGATTCAGAAGAGAGACATACAAGCCTCTGGAACCTGATAAAGTAAATGATGTTATTAGAGATTATCTCATGAGTATGTCTAACTATGGTATAGCTTATATTGTAGAATACTTGTTAAAAAAATACCACGCAAAATCTTTGGTAGCAGGTGGCTCGTACTCTGAGCCTCCAAACAATAATAATACATTTCTGTATACGTTTAGTTTTCCATTAAACAACACTGATGTTTCCAAATTTAAGGACTATGAATTAAATTATCACACCCCAGAAGATTATGCACGTATAGTTAAAGAACTGAATTTACTGGAAAGCATGATTAAGAATCTTGACTATACAAAGGATAAAATAAAGGATAAAATGTTTAATCAAATCTTACTAAAAAAGTAGTTCTGTAAACATCATTTCCATCTATCCTACCAGCAATTTTTCTAGTGGTTTTGAACCTTAGTTCTAATTTGTTCAACAGTTCGAATACTTTTTGTTTATTTCCAACATAAATATCATAACCTGCGTTATTTTTTAATTTAATTATTTTACTTATAAAAGTCATTTTTTCTAGTCCAGATGTTATTTTATTAAATTTTTTTTCTAGTTTAAGTTTATTGTTTCCACGAAGTTGAATAATTGCTTCATAATATCCAGAGCTTTTTCTTGAGCAATCAGAGCACAACAATTTTTTAAGGTTAAAATTTACCTTTCTTGTAGTTTTAAACTTTACATCATTTAAGGTCATAGAGACGGTTATGAATTTATTGTTTAAATCAAATTCTTCTATGTTACCATTTTTTAGTTTAAGTTTGTTTTTTAAAAATTTTTTAAATGCAATTTCGTTTAATGTTTTCCATTTACCATAGAGATACTTATCGCAAGAAGGGCACACATATATGTCTAATTTTTCTTTGATTTTTATTTCTGGATTATAGCAATTGACACAAATGTTAGAATTAGGCAATATCGTAACATCAGATCTTCCGCAAATAGGACAAATTTGTTTCATGTAAAGGATTAATATAATTTAAACTTATAATCATATACATAAGGGTTTTATGATGAATGATCCTAGCTCTAATATTCCAAAGGATCATCCTAGATATTTATCATTGATTCAGAGAGAAGTTCTAGTTAAAGGCTATGAGCTTGGGATAGTTAATTTAAATGGCTTAATTGCTCACGGGAGAGCTGAAGCGTTTGATTATCTGCTTGGAGAAACGACTCACAAATTTGCTTTAAAGGCAACAGAAGCTGCAGTAGCAAAAATACTGTTAGCTAAAGATCCTGTTTTTAGCGTTAATGGTAATGTTGCTGTTCTTATCCCAGAGCTTTTGAAAGAATTTCAAGACATTTCTAAAATTAAAGTCGAGATAAATTTATTTCACAGAAGTTTGATGAGAATCAAAAAAATAAAAAATTATTTAGAAGGCTATGGAATCAAAGTGATTAATAAGGATGATGATTCTAATACTGTTGATATAAGAGTGATTAAGAGCGACAGAGCAATTGTTTGTAGAGACGGAATTTATTCTTCAGATGTTGTGATCGTTCCTCTGGAGGACGGTGATAGGACTTTAGCACTAAAACACCTTCATAAATTTGTGATTGCCATTGACTTGAATCCTCTCAGTAGAACGTCTATATCAGCAGATATTACGATAGTTGACAATCTACAAAGATTCATGGTGAATTTAATTCAGATATACAAAAGATACAAGAATAAAGACCAAAACTATCTTTATTCATTGTTAAACAAATACAACAATGAGAAAGTTTTGAAGGCAGCTGAAAATTATTTGAGAAGAAGCAGAAAATTGAAAGTAATTTAATGGCATATGCTGAGTCATGTTTACAGAAGATTATTAATAAATACTGCAATCCCTGTAATTACAAGAACTATATTAAGTTCTATAGCGGATAGAGGTTGTAAAATAGATAAATCATTTAGTATAAAAAAATTTACGAAGAATATAACAGCAATAACGTACATTATGTAGACACCTCTCCTGGCGCATCCGTGTAATTTTTTTGAATATTTAATAACATAATCCAGGTGTTTTAGAGTATCAAAGTTTTGTGCTTCCAAATCTGCAATTTTGTTAGCTAATCTATCTGTTGTTTGAATCACAAGCGATACGTCAGCATTAGCTATTGCAGAAATGTCTTTAATTCCTTCTCCAATAAAGAGGACGTGTTTATTTTTTTTCTTCAATTCCATGATATACGTGCCTTTATCTTCCAAATTATCTACAGCAACGAAATTTTTTTCACTTAAGTTGAGCAAATGTTGTAGTTTTTTAATGTATTCTTTTGTTTGACTATGGAATATGAGAACATCAAAGTTATTTTTCAGAAATTTTTTCAACACGTCAACACTTGATTTCTCAACTTTTTCTGATAGTCCTATTAATCCTATTATGCTTTTGTCTTTACAGACGTAAATTACAATACTGTTATACTTTAACAAGTACTCAGTCAATTTTTCTACTTTGTTAGATAAATCAATCCCTAACAAGGCCAATAATTTTTCATTTCCTATTCCAAGAGCCATATTACCTTTGATAGCATATACGCCTATTTCTCTTGAATAATTTTTAGAATAACCTTTAATGGTAATTTTTTTAACATTGTTTTTTTGGCAATGGTCTATTATTGCCTTTGCAATGTAATGGTTAATTTTATCTTCTAATGCATAAGCTATTTCTAGTACTTCTCGTTGTGTTGTGTTTATAGGTATAATTGCATTAACAGTTAAGAATTTACTCGTGATAACGCCTGTTTTATCTAATATTAAAGTATTAGTTTTTCTTAGGTTAAGGAATGAAATGATTGAATTAATCTTATAACCTAACTTACTTAATTTAAGTTGAGCTTGATTTATTATTAGTGGTATAACTAAATTAGAGAGAGGTAATGTAAGTAAAAACGTAGTTACCACGAACAGGTTTATAGCATGCAAAGAAAATCCAAGTTTTTGGACAAGCAAAATCGCACCTAGAAAGACAATTAAGACTGCACTTTGGTAATAAAGTTTGGTTGTCTTAGTAAGAATTTCAAGTTCATTTGATTGAGCTTCCTTTAGTAAAATAGATTTTTTGATTGTTTTTTGTATGAGTGCATCTGCCCATGTTGACGTAGCTATAATCTTTATTTTGTTAGCTTTGTTTATTCCTCCAGCATAAACTTTTTTTCCTACGACAACTTTGGTATTTGATTGTTCACCAGTTACTTCTGAGTAATCAATGTAGCTAACTCCTTCGATTACTATCCCGTCTACTGGAATTCTTTGTTCAGGATTTACAACTATCAATTCGTCTTTGGTAATATCTTCTGCAGATTTATTAAATTGTTTGCCCTTGTCAATTATAGTAACTTGATCGTTTTTTAGTGAATTGTACAATTCAAATAACTCTTTTGCATTAATTTTGTATTTTAGTTGCAACGCTTTTCCTATCATATATGATAAACTTATTAACCCATAAGTACTGAAATAAGTAATTTTAGTTTCACCTAACTTCATGTCAAAAAATAGAACATTGAAACAGACAGCAATACTATAAATTAGTATAAGAAGTCCTCCAAAAAGATTTGCATGTTCTAAAGTTAAAGAAAAATATTTTTTCTTTATAAAGAAGTGTTCAAGTATTTCTTTTTTATAATAATCGATCATTGTTAAAAAAACAATCATTACTAGAAACAGCAAACTTAAAAGAAACAAATTTTCTATGCTCTTGTAATTATATGCGTGATTTTCGTTTTGAGTCAAAAATTTCTGTACATAAATTTCAACTACAAACAACAAAGAAGTAACAAAAAGGCACAAAAAGAATCCTATATTTAATTTTTCTTTCGTGTTTAAGATTTCATTAATTTTTTCTATTTGTTCTTCAGCAATCATTTTAGATCAGTCGAAGAATTGTTGCCATTTTCACAGGGCTAACTGTATTTTGATATTATATTTTCTACTAATTTAAGATAATTTTTTGCAAGAGATGTAGCTTTTTCCTGTGTCTTTGCTTCAGCAAAAACTCTTATGAATTCTTCAGTGCCAGAAGCTCTAATTAAGACCCATTCATTTTCGTTTAAATCAGCTCTTACGCCGTCTATAGCAATTATAGAAGTGGTTTCTTTTTCTAATTCATTGATCACTTTTTTCATTACTTCTTTTTTAGCAGAATGCTTACAATAAGTTTTAAGTTTTTCATTATAATATTTTGGAAGAAGTTCATCAACCATGTCTGAAAATTTTTTTCCTTTTAAGTAATAGTCCTGAAACAACTCAAGTATTTTTATGCACCAATATGGACCATCTTTGGCTAATGAGAAAGTAGGATTAATGAGCCCTCCAACTTCTTCGCCTGCAAACACTGAGTTTGTTTCTATTACTTTTTCAACGATATATGGTGCGCCAACTTTCGTATAAATTAATTTTCCACCGTATTCATTAACAACATCACGAAGGACATTACTTGTTGCCACAGTTGTTACAACATTTCCTTTTTTCCTTGACAATGTGTGGATTGCACCTAGAGCACACACTTTGTCGCCTGAAATAAAATTACTCTTTTCGTCGATCATTATTAGTCTATCTGCATCTCCGTCGAGAGCTATCCCGTAATCGTATTTAACAGACTTTGCAAATTCTAAAGTTTGTTTCAAGTTATTTGCAGTCGGTTCGCTCATCCTACCAGGAAATGTACCATCTAAATGTGCATTTATTGAAATCGTTTTAATGTTGAGTGAATTCATCAGATGTGGGATGATTAGAGCAGAGGTACCATTACCAGGGTCAAAAAAAACTGTTTTATTCATACTCAAGAAGTTTTTATCTAAATTAACACAGACGTCATTTAGAATAGCATTTGCATGAATTAGATTGGCGTTGGAGTCTTGATATATTTGCCTTATCTTTTTCCAATCACTTCTTATGTCTTTCATTTCAGATTCTATTTCCAATCCTTTTTCTGGTGATATCGGGATTCCTTGATAGTCGACAAATTTTAATGCATTGTATTCTGGCGGGTTATGGCTGGCTGTTATGATAACAAGGCCATCTAATTTTTTTGAATGTAGATAGTATTCAGCTGTTGGGGAAGTAGTAATTCCAATATCTATGACTTCTGCTTCACCATAGAGTAGTCCTGCGATAGCAATACTCTTGTAGAAGTCACCAGTTAAACGCATGTCTTTTGCAACTGCTATTCTTACAGAGTCTTTTTTAGTTTTCTTATAAGTCCACTTTGCAAAAGCATAGCATACATTAAATACAAGTCCACTATCAAGTTCATTTAATTTTCCACGTATTCCATTTGTTCCAAAGAGCATCTTATCATCCTTATTATATTATAAGTTATGAGTTTAGAGTTTGAGGTACATTTTATAATCTGAATTATTGATGTCATTAAGGCTATTTTTTATCTCTTGTGATTTATATTCTACGTAATATTCTAGGTATTCTTTGGAAAACACAGGTTTAAGGTAATTGTTATCGTTAATAAGCTCTTCGATAGCAGAATTAAGAGTATTCGGTATTTCAGGTTCTTTGTTTACCTCTATCTTACCTTTATTGAATGACATGTGCCTTTTTTTTCTTTTGATTCCATCAAATCCTGCTAATAGTACAGCTGCAATTGCATTATATGGATTAGCAGAGGTATCAGGAAAATTTAATTCTAATCTT
This sequence comes from Microcaldota archaeon, assembly GCA_026414265.1. Lineage (GTDB taxonomy): Archaea > Micrarchaeota > Micrarchaeia > Anstonellales > SKW190 > SKW190. The sequence continues at coordinate 6,429 of JAOAJI010000009.1, read as the reverse complement.
ACTTCTCTGTCTTGGTAGAAGGTTGGTAAATTGATAAATGCATTTTTATTTCTTTCTTGTATGTTGAATGAAATCTTGTCAAACTTTATTCTTTTATATGAATTAACCGTAGGATTTGTAAAAGCAAAAACACTTTTGATATGGTCAATCAGTCCACTGATAAAGTATTCCAGTATCTCTTGATTTTTAGCAAAAATATTTGTATCTTTTTTGAACAGACTTATAGTTATTCTAAGCGTATTCCCTTGAACATCTTTTAGAATTTTAGGCATAAAACTACAAATTTTATTATTTAGAATTGCTATGTTCTTGCAAGCATATTTTGAAGTGATAACGTTGTCTGCCATATTTAATGGTTTTCTATGACCAAGGACAATACAATTTTTAGCGATTCCTTTGGCGTGGTAATGTTTTTCTACAGTCACATTAAAGAACTGTTCCAGGCTATCTGTTATTTGAAGTCTTATCGCTTCCGATTTATCTTCTGGAGCAGAGGCATTAAGAGAATTTTTATCATTAATTGAATAAGGCTGAGGTGAATTTGGGTTATTAGCTTCAATTGAGTCTGCAGTAAAAGAAAAAGACCTATCCATCTCTGAAAAATTTAAATTTTCCAAAAGCATGAAATCTAGACTAGCTCCAACATAAGGTATGAATTCTTCTTTTTCAAGTAAATCAGAGCATTTATTTAAAATATTTCTGTTGTCTGTAGAATAATTGTCTTTTTCGTAACATATGAATCTTCCTATTCCTTCTGCCCATGGTAACAATGAGTATGTAGTAGGTTCAGGTACTATGGTTATTTCTTTGCCGTTCCCGAATTCACTTGGATCGATAATCGAGTATCCTCTTTCAAAACTTTCTCTATTGAACTGTATTGCGTTTACATGAACAGTATGTATAGTGCCTTCTAAAGATACATACTGTAAAAGAATCCAGCGTAATTTATTTTCTTCTATTTTTCCTAATATAGTATCTATCTCCATATCAATCACCTTGAGTCTTATAAAATTTAACTTTCGAGATATTTATAGTTACGCAAGCTTTAGATATCAAATATATTAGTAAACACTTTTTTTAAGAGAGGTTCTAAGCTTGATTTCAGTTCATTTAATTTTATTGAGGAATTACTTGATTCTATTAATTCTTGAATTTCTTGGTCACTACTATATAATATATCCGTTACGAGCATCATTAGTGCTGAGAACATGTAAACAGCGTCCTCTGCGATATTGTCTATGGAATATTCTGATACATACCTGCTTCCTGGCATCGCAATCATAAACGATTTTGGATTAATATCGATGTTCAGTTCAGGTATTGACATTTTTTTATCTGATAAATTCCAATAGTATTGTACATTGTCAACAACAATCTTGAATAGATGTTCAAGTTCATCTTTTTGATAGTCGTTATTTAATGCCAAATCTTTTATACTCATAGTTATTTTTAGTGTTTTTCCATCTACACTTTTTCTGATATCAATAATACAGTCATTGTCACTGAATAAATAATTAAGTTGTCCAATTATTTTAGGTCTAAATTTTTTATCAACTTTAGTTACGATAAACTGCTCTTTAAGTTCTGTATTCTTTTTTTCTGTTTCTTGTTTTTGTGGCTCTTTTTCTTGCTTGCTCTGGGTTTGATTTTCTTGCTTATTTGTTAGATCTAAAGTATCGTGTTTCAATTGTTCATTTATTTCTTTATCAAGTCTTTCTTTTGTATCTATTAATTCATTAGACTTTGTTTCAAATTTATCAATTTTTTCGAGTTCACTTTTGAGTAGGCTTTCTATTTTAGATTCTTTTGGTACATCTTGTCTTTCTTCCTTACTTAATTCAGATGAAATTAAGTTAGTTTGAGATATTGGCTGAGATTTTGATAGTAAAATGTTTGTTGTATCTGCTATTGTTTTTAGGTCATTGGGTATTTTACTATCTTCTTTTTCTTCTAACTTATTTTGATTTGTTTTGATCTCTGCTTCGCGAGTAATTTCTTCAATTAGCTTATCTATTATGTTATCAGTAACGTTACTTGATTTTTCTTCATTGCTACTGGTTAATGGCTTTTGGAAATTAATCAAGTCAACAGTTGTTGAAAATTTAGTAGAATCATAAAGTTGTGGTTTATTCTCTTCTTTCTCATTTAAATCTACAAAAGTATCGTTTTTATTGTCGCTTATTGATAAATCAATCATCTTATCAAATATTTCATTAAGTTTATCGTCATTTAATTCTTCTTTTTTAGTAATTTGTTCATTTGTATCTGATTTGACATTTTTCATGCTGATATCTTTTATGTTATAAAATTCTTTTTTGTCTGCAACAGGTTTATCTTCTTCATGAGACTTAATAGTATTAGGTTGTATTTGGTTTAATCCTATATTTTTATTTTCGCTTGTGGTCTGTTGTTGTATTGATTCTTCTAGAGTGTCTATGTAATCATTATCTACTATCTGGTGTGAAGATTCCTGAACAGTTATATCGGTCTTGATAATGTTGTCTTGTTTTTCTTTAGTCAGTACATCATGTTCTTCAGGTTGGATTACATTTTCTTGCTGATAATAACCTTGTAATTTATTCTCTTTATCTTTGATCTCGTTCAGATTATCCATGCTTAAGTTTATTTTATTAATCTTAATATCCATGTGATTTTTTACGATTTGATAAATATTTATAAGATCACGATAATATACTTCTTCTCTGTTTTTTGCATTTGAATAATATTGATAGACATTTACAAAATCAATTATTTGTGTGTCTATTTTTGACTTGATTTGATTGGTTATATCTTTTTTTATTTCTTCTACTACTTTTTCTATGTTATAGACGAAGAGAGTTGTGCTTTGTTTATCTTGAAGCTTTGAAAAAAATATCCCTGGATAATTAGATAGGTTTTTATCAATAGTACTTAATATTTCATTCAATTTGCTATCCTCTAAATTAATAGAGATCTTTATTACGTCTGTTTCATTTTTGATCAAGGCAAGCAATTCATTTACAAGTTCTGAAATTGATTTCTTTGCGACAAGTATTGAGTTATCATTCATTTCAAGAATAGTATATGCATTTGATTCATTATCGTAGGTAATAACATATGTTTTTTGTAATTCAAGTGTATCTTCATTTTCTTTTCTTTTTTTGATCAATAGACTTAATGCTTCTTGGTTGTCTATTAATGAAAATTGAATTTCTCTATTCTCCAGATCGTTGGTTAAATCCAACAACAGATCATTGTCATAGAAAACGATTTCTAATGTGCAGTCATTATTTAATGACATGTCAATGATCCTGTTTAGAGTAGTTAGAACTTCGTTGCTTATCACTCCATTTTTCTGAGCTTGAGAATTTTTTAGATATGCAAATAAAGTTACGTTGTTGTCTTTTATTACAACTATTTTGACATAGTTTTCGGTTAAAATCAAAGATTCTATTTCATTTATTATAAAGCTGGGCTTGTATGTTATATACAAATAATCTTTTTGATTAATCTGTAGATCATTTATCTCAAGATGATCTTTAGCTTGTATGTTTTCGTTAATTTTGTTTATTAACTCGTTTCTATTAATTATGTAATATTGTTTTTCTAAAACACAGTAACCTTGAAGTTGTAAGTCTGCTTTTATTTTGTTTATAATAACATTTTCATTGATTTTAACAGAAGGAACTTCGTATTTTTCAGCACCTTCTTTTATGATATTGTTAGTGGATTCAGAGACTTTTTTAAAATCATTATTATTGATGTTTTCATTTTCAACTGGTTGTTTATCTGGTTCATCATGGTCATTAAATTCCAAAAATATGCTATTTTCAGAATGTATGTCTTTGCTTTGATTATGATGATAAATATCTTGAATATCTTCTAGTTTTCTGGTATCTTGCTTTTCTAAAAAGTTTTTTTCATGACCATATTTTTCTTGGTTATGTTGAATAATAGATTCTTTAATTGCTTCTTTATGGATCTCGTCTATAGGTTTTTCAGGTACTATGAATTTTTTGAGTTCTGAATATTCGAGAGGGGCTATATCATTAATAGTTTCTTTTAGTTTAGGTAAAGTCTGATAAAAATCTTCATCATTGCTGAAATAATTAATCCAATATTCGTAAAAGCCTTTGTTAAATTTTGTTAACTTGGATATTGCAAATGGTTCAAGATAAGGATTATTTTCATAACTGTTATGAAAGTAGCAATTCCATATAAGGTCTTTTTTCTTTGCAATCCATTCAGCATAATCATTGTCATTTATCTTTTCTTTATATTCTGCAGAATAATTAATATTCTCCACTGTTCTTGAAAAGAGATAATATGAAATCAAAAACATAACGCTATTGAACAATAACGTTTTAAAGGAAAGCCACGGATCTTCTCTCAAAACCTCAGCATGACTTAATTCAATATTCAACAAGGTAAAAAATGATTTTTTTTGTGTCAAATAATTGAAAGCTTTCAGATCTAAATTAAATTGCTCTGCAAATCTAACTAAAATTTCTTTAGTTTTTTTGATGTCATTTAGTTTATCTATTTGTTTTTGGTCATTTTGTTGTATTGGAAGTAGATCTCCTCGAGTCATCTCTAGTAATACCGAATAAATTAATTCTTGCCTTTTAGTTTGAAGTAATTGAAGCAGATCTTTATTGTTTATTAGGAGAATTTTATCTAACATTCTATCACGTTCTAGGCTACAATACATAAACACTACTGAGATTTAAATAATTTGCTATTATGCTAATTTTTTTAGTACGATTTTATAAATTAGTGATATTAAATTAAAATCGAAATTTAATTTTGTGATTTCTATGATTAAACCTTATTCAGAAGCTTCACTAACTACAAAATTTGGTAAATTCAGGATATATGTATTTATAGAAGAAGACACTTGTAGGGAGCATGCAGTTCTTGTTAAAGGTGATTTCAAAAAACTCGATAATTGTTTAGTTAGAATTCACTCAGAATGTAAGACAGGAGACGTATTTGGCTCTTACAGATGCGATTGTGGTCCACAACTTAAAAAGGCATTTCAGTTAATCAACAAAGAAAGGAGAGGGATAATTATATATCTCGCACAGGAAGGCAGGGGTATTGGTTTAGGAAATAAGATAAAGGCATATTCTCTTCAGGAAGAAGGGTATGATACTGTTGAAGCTAACAAAAAATTAGGTTTTGATGCAGATCTAAGAGATTTCAAGATAGCTGCTGAGATTTTAAAGTATTTTAGTATTACTTCAATACGATTGATAACAAATAATCCAAAAAAAATTGCTGATTTAGAGGCTCATGGAATAAAAGTCAGTCAAAGGATACCTTGTTTAATTAGACCTAATAGATTTAACCAGCACTATTTAAAAACTAAAGAAGACAAATTAGGTCATATTATTAATAGCGATAAAGAATGATATCGTTAATACCGTGATTACTTAGTTTGTTTATTATTCTTAAAACTGGAGCTAGTAGCTATGTTTTTTTGTCTAGCTACTCTTTTTAAGTGTAATCTGAACTTGTGAAATCTTTCAGTCATTGACTTAATCTCTTCAATGTAGATGATTCCTTCATTTATATGACACATGGTCAGGTAATTACTGCACGTGGATTCGTTGAAATTTCCTTTATCGCATTCTTTATTCTTTTTTATTTCAAGTAAAAAAGAATCCTTGTTTATGTAATCTAAGCTAGCCAAAATTAACTCATTATTATAGTTATTATTTCTAAGCGATGGATACAAAAACTCATACATGACTAGCAACTCATTTTGTAATTCGTTTAGCATGTTCAAATACAATCCATTATTTTTGACTAAATAGTCGCTCTCATAATGATTAATCAGTTTATGTAATGCATCTATCCAACCCAGGAATTTTCTAAAACTTGTTGATCTATGAAAAAACATCATAGTTATAGCATCCATAGCAGAATTTTCACTGAGATTGTAAAGTAAGCTGACACACTTTGTACTGATTTGAGAATTTATATATGGTACATCCCTTCGTCCACTTGCATAAGCCAAGTCATATCTAATCCTATATATCATATTCTTAAATTTTTTTTCACTCAAATAATTTCTTGATGAAGAAAGAGCAAGTAACCCGTTGTACACTGAGTGAGGTTCTATACTGAGAATTAAAGTTTTTGATAGAATTTGGATCAACTGTTCATCTAAGCTTAAGTAGCGTGCAACGATATTGATGGCTTGGTTTATTGCTTTTCTGTTTTGAAGCGGAGCATCGTTCTCAAAGTTTAATGACTGAATTAAATACTTTGCTAATGTTACTCTAATTTGTAAAGGTAAGTTTTTATCTACATCTTCAGTGAGATGTTGGTCTTCTTCATTACCAAAAATTTTTTGATAGTATAATGAAATACCTCTTTCTCTATCATCAACTTGAGTTGCTCTTAATATCTTATTCACATAATGAAAACCCAATCTTGTATCAG
>JAOAJI010000100.1 GCA_026414265.1 Microcaldota archaeon | reverse complement strand
CTGAAATACAGCATGACTATCAGAAATGCCAGTACTCCAGAAAACAATGCAACATTTTTAGCTTCTTCAATGAATCTTGTAGACAAGGTTGGTGTAATTGTATTTATTGAAAGAGATGAAATATTGTAATTTGTTCTCAAAAGAGTTTCTATCTCTTTGTAGTAGTTATTCAGATAGAAATTATAGGCATTGCTAACGTGGTTGTCTATTTCGCTCATACTCATTTCATAAACAGATTTATTATTTGAGTAATTAGTCATAAGGAATAATTCATTTGCTTTTTGTTTTATCGTATCTTCATAAAATTTAATTTGAGTATTGTTTCCTTGTAATAGAGTGTTTGTGTAATTGTCAAAAAGGTTAGAAATTTCGTTTTTTAACGCTTCTGCTTTTTCTATGTCTTCACTTTTTTTGATTTCAAGTTCTATTTGGAAGCCGTTTGGTGTTTGATAAACATTTGAATAAAATCCTGTATAGTTAGAAAAAGTAGTTTCTAACTCTTTTTGAGTAACTTCTTTGTCTGTAATAGCAACAATAAGTGTTCCACCAGTAAACTCTGTTCCAAGTTTTAGTTTGGGTAACTGAGAGATAGCAAAAATAATGATAATAATAGGTATTATTAACAAAAGTCTGTAATTTGTTATTTGGTAAATATTCATGAAGCTATTTTGATTGATAATATTTTTAAT
>JAOAJI010000099.1 GCA_026414265.1 Microcaldota archaeon | reverse complement strand
ATAAACGAAGAAGAAGTTTTTTACATGAAAACCAGAGGACTCACTGAAAAGGACATATTCAGATTAATAGAAGAAACATATTTCTATTCTGTTATTCTAAAAATTTCAAAAAACAGAGAAAAAATTTTAGAAATGTTAACAAATTCAAAACCTTTTTTTAAGTAAACAAGTTCTTTTGATCAAGAAATTTTGTTGATGAAAGAACTAAACTATACCTAATGCCATTACTTACTTATTCTCCCCAATAAAAATTTTACAACCATTAATATTTTTTATTGTATGATTCAAAGACGTCTTTTTTACGATTCTAAAAATAGATATTTTTATCATAACTACAAATTCAAAAAGCTCATGTGAGAAGAAATTAGAATAGGCTTTTAGAATCAGATTAAAAAAATTGAAACTTACAAATTATGTTACAAATATGTATAAGTTCATTGCACTTCATTTTGGTTAAATTTAATCTTAATGAAACACCGTAATAGCAATTTTGAAAATGTATAAGGAATTAAGTGTGACATCCAATAAAATAAAGGTATCATCTTTTTTTGAACTACTTTTACTTTACATTAAAAGTTCTCATGGAATAAAAAGAAATGATGCACATAGTGTGATTAAGATGACAGATTCATTAAATTAATAAACTATATGCTATCTGAAGAACTTGTCCAAATTAGAGAGACTATTTTCTGATACTAAGAATGAAAAC
>JAOAJI010000098.1 GCA_026414265.1 Microcaldota archaeon | reverse complement strand
GAGCATGGCTCTACTTTTGGTGGCAATTCAATTTCATGCGCAGCTGCATTAGCAACAATAAAAGAGATAGAAACCTTGATGCCTAAGGTTAATTCTATAGGGGCCATGTTAGTAAAAGAATTAGAAAAAAACTTTGGTTACGAGTATGAGAACAAAAAGAAGTATTTGACTAGTATCCGTGGTATAGGTTTGATGATAGGCGCAACATTAAGTTCTCAAGTCATTCAAAAATTTGCGAACACAAAGACACTATACTTGAAGTGCTTGAATAGCAGATTACTTGTCAATTTCTGTCACGATAAACATCTAAGGCTGTTGCCTCCATTAATAATGAAAAGTGTTCATGTCAAGGAAGGTATTGACAAATTAAGAAGTAGTTTTGGTGATACTAACTAGAGGGTTAATCATGAAAAAGAAGATATGCATTGTTGGTGTTTCTGGTTACGTATCTGAGAAACTCTTACAATTAATTTCAAAGCATAAACATGTAGATGAGATTTCGTTGTTTTCTTCTTCATTGACCAGAAAAAAGCTTTTTGATGTTTATCCTCATATGCAAAACTTTTTCTCAGATAATCTTTACATAGAAGAAATTGATTTCAAGAAAATCAACGATCATGATTTGGTTTTCCTTTGTGTGCCTCATAACGAATCGCTGAAACTTGTTAAAAACATTACAACCAAAGTTATAGACTTATCCAAAGACTTCAGGCTGACTAAGAC
>JAOAJI010000097.1 GCA_026414265.1 Microcaldota archaeon | reverse complement strand
CTGTGTAATTGTCGCTTTTCACGAGCCATCAATAATTCATCATTAGGTAAAGCAAAGTGGTCCATGCCAACATCCATGTAACCATTGTTTATCAACTTTTCTCTGCCTGATAAATACAAACGAATTTTTTCAGAAGTAGTTGGCAAATCATTTTCGGTAAATTTTCTTTGAGATGCTTTAATCCATGGTACATGAGCATAACTGTAAAAAGCAATTCTATCTGGTCTTAATTGTATCACTTTATCTATGGTATCCACAAGTCCGCTTAAAGTTTGAAATGGTAATCCATACACCAGGTCATAATTAATACTGGTATAATTCAGTTTTCGGGCGTACTCAGTCATTTTTTTTACTTCGCTCAGTTCCTGCGTTCTGTTAATGGCTATTTGTACCTTTTTATCAAAATCCTGTACTCCAATACTGATGCGATTAAAACCAAGTTTTTTTAATACTTCTAAATGTTCTGTTTTTGAAAAATGCGGATGAATTTCTACACTCCCCTGAAAGTCGGACGACACCGTGTTATTCTGAAAAATTCCTTCAATAAGTTGTTCTAAATTTTTTGGCGAGAAGAATGTAGGTGTTCCACCTCCTAAATGTATTTCACGCACTTTAAGTGTTCCTAATAAACTCTGATAATATTTCCACTCTTTCAAAACAGATTCCACATAAGGTTCTTCAACAGCATGATTAATAGTAATTCGTTTATTACATCCACAATAAGTGCACAAC
>JAOAJI010000096.1 GCA_026414265.1 Microcaldota archaeon | reverse complement strand
ATGTTATAGCAAAAGAAAAGCTAAAAGAGTTAGAAGGTTTAAAACAGAAAGTAAACAAAGCGATAGATCAAATAAGAGATGCTTATTTTAAATAAGAAGGAGGCTAAATGAGACAATACATAGGTTTTATTCTTGAAGGAAGTGAGTATGCGGTACCTATTGTGCATGTGCAAGAAATTATAAAAGTTCCACCAGTAACTACAATGCCTAATTCTTCTACTTATGTTCAAGGTGTTTCAAACCTTCGTGGAAAGATTGTTCCTATAATAAATTTAAAAGCAATACTTGGAAAGCCTGATATTACACCACCAGGCAAGGTGGTGGTGCTTGTCGTAGGAAAGTTAACATTTGGCGTTTTAATTGACGAAGTAACTGGTGTAATCACTGTTTCAAATGATCAGATAGACAGAGGGTTAGACACAGTAGGCGAACAGATAGATGGGATAGCAAAAGTAGGGGATAAACTTGTGGTTCTGCTAAACGAAAAGAAAATTATTCCTAATTCAGATGTCTCTTTGCTTGAAGATGAAATAGTTGAGTATAGAGAAAATGGCGGTAAAGTTGAAGTTGTAAAAAAGATAGAGACAATGGGAGGGGAGGCAACTTTTAAAGAGACAATTGATGCAAAAGAGTTTTATGAAAAGTATGGCATCGGTAAGGATGACAAAAGATATGCCATAGTAGAAGACATCAGGTTGTTTATGGGTGCAGTGGCGGAGAATGACTTTGACAAGGCAGACAACATTTTAAACTCTTTAATTCAGAAAGGGCAGGCGGATTTATTTCAAGAAGTTGGTAAGGT
>JAOAJI010000095.1 GCA_026414265.1 Microcaldota archaeon | reverse complement strand
GAACTATGACGACCGTCCTTCAGGGCAAAACTTCATAGTTGCGGTTCTAAGCTTTGAGGGTTATAACATTGAGGATGCAGTAATTTTGAACAAAGGTAGCGTCGATAGAGGGATTGGAAGGAGTTTCTTTTTCAGAACCTACGAAACAGAGGAAATGAGATATCCTGGTGGTCAGGAGGACAAATTTGAAATTCCTGGGGCAGATATTTCGGGATTTAGAGGTTCGGAGGATTATGCTCACCTCGATGAAGACGGTCTTGTTCATCCAGAAACTGAGGTTAATCCTGATGACGTTCTAATTGGAAAAACATCTCCTCCAAGGTTTTTAGAGGAACCAGAGGTCGGAATTTCTCCGCAAAAGAGACGTGAGACTTCAATAACGATGAGAAGCAATGAGAAAGGAGTGGTTGATGCGGTATTTCTTGTTCAGTCTGAAAGTGGATCAAAGCTTGCGAAAGTCAGGGTTCGCGATCTAAGAATTCCGGAGCTTGGAGACAAATTTGCTTCGAGACACGGGCAAAAAGGCGTCGTAGGTCTTATTGTGCCCGAAGAAGACATGCCATTTACAGAATCTGGCATAATCCCAGACATGATTTTGAATCCTCATGCGATTCCTTCAAGAATGACTGTTGGGCATGTTCTAGAAATGATAGGAGGCAAAGTTGGTTCTTTGGAAGCGAGAAGAGTTGACGGCACAATCTTCTACGGAGAAAAGGAAGGTGATTTAAGAGAGACACTAAAGAAGTATGGCTTCAGTCATACTGGTAAAGAGGTCATGTATGATGGCATAAGCGGAAAGAGGTTCCTTGCGGACATATTCGTCG
>JAOAJI010000094.1 GCA_026414265.1 Microcaldota archaeon | reverse complement strand
TAGTTTTGTTCATATTACTCATAACGTATTCTTTCTTTAGCAGAAGTAGAAAAAGAGAAAAATTAGAAGAAGAAGATATAGAAGAAAGGATAGAGAGAGAAAGTTTTGTTTATTCTTTGCAGAAAGACGAGCAACAAAAAAAGGAGCAATCAATATACACACAAGGAATTGTTTCTGAACAAACTAAGAGCCTTCAAAAAGACCAAGAACAAAAAATTGATGAAACTTTGTTAAAAAAACCCACACCGATAGTTAGTAAAGAGTTGAATAAAGAAATTAAAGTAGATTATATCAAGGAAAGTGTTGCACAAGAAACTTCTTCAGTTACAAAAGAAGAGACTAAACAATCAGAGGAAGAGGAAATAATAAAAGAAATCAAAGATACCGTAAGTTCTAGCGCAGAAGAAGAAGATACTGAAACACTTGAAGAGAAATTGAAAAGGATAAGGGAGATTGTTAAAGAGCTACATGAAGAAAGCGAAAGCATTGAAGATAAAAGCAAAAAGAAGAAAGCACAAAAAAAAGAGTCTACAGAAAAAGATGAAAAGTTCAGCGAAACTAAGAAAACCAGTACGAGGAAAAAGCAAGATAAAGACAAGAAGAAATAAAGACAAATTAAGACGTAATTAATTTTTTTATTTGTTTAATTTTTCCATAAATATTTTTGGTTTTTCTGGCTTTTCTTGGGATATGTATTTTGATAATGGCAGAAGATCATATCCTTTACTGCTTTTTTTGCCCAATCTAAAGAACGTGATTTGAGCTATTTTCATCAAAGGTCTAAGTATAACTTCGTTCGGGTTAACGGATGAAATTTCAAGGGTAAGTGC
>JAOAJI010000093.1 GCA_026414265.1 Microcaldota archaeon | reverse complement strand
GCAACTTTAATGGGGATTGTACCACTATCTTTTCTTTTGAAAATATTTACGTACCTAAGCAATGCTTTATTACCAACATTCACGATAGATACACCGTATTTGTGTAATGGCCTATCCAGAACTTCAGCTAATGCTGGTATTATTATATTTTCAGCATCACCTTCCACTATTATCACTCCTTTGGCAAAAAACAAATTGGCTTTCGTAGCATCAAGAAATCGCTCTAAAAATTGATAATCATCTTCCAATAGGGCTGTATGTTTTGAACTCAAAGAATAGACATTGTTGTTAACACATATATGTATATGCTTTAATGGTATGCTTGAACCCAAAAGCGTACTGTGTGTAGTAAAAATGTACTGTACCTTACTGTTTTCTTCGGAAAGTAAAGATTTCAAAACTCTAATTTGCGCCTGTGGATGCAGATGTGCTTCCAGTTCTTCTACGAGAGCAAGCCTTAATCCAAGGTAATTTCCCCTTTTTAAATGAATAAGCTCTGTAGCCATGTAAAGCAAATTCAAAGTACCAAGTCCCGCTTTATTTTGCTCAAGTATTAGTTCAAGTTTTCTAAGTATAGAATTCAATTCCGTAGGTGTAATTTTTATCTCAGGCTTTCGGGTATCTTGTTTTTCCAAAAAATCTTGTGTTTGGTTTTGAAAGGTTTCTTTAATTTTTTTGCCACCTAACTCTTCGCCTGTAATGTTAAGCTCATCATTTTTATCAAGGGTATCTTTCTCAAAAAATTGTAAAACCAAATTACTAGCTTGTTCAAAATATTTTTCCAAAGGATGTTTTTCATTAACAGTCTTTTTCTCAAAAATCGGATGACTTCTTAATATCTGATAAAGTCGGGATCTATGACCTGGCGCCAGTTCATTTTCAGCATCTCTTAGCGGCTTAAGATAAGTGACTCTTAACA
>JAOAJI010000092.1 GCA_026414265.1 Microcaldota archaeon | reverse complement strand
ATTAAATCCTTCAGTACAAGCATTTGTGTAAGGTATATCAAAAGAATTTATTATTTCTTTAAAATATCTCATGTAAGTTTCAGCACACTTTTTAAATTCTTTAAGATTGCTATTTAATGCGAGGTTTATCCACTCTTTTAATTTAATACGTGCTTCTTCTGAAGAAGAAACTGAATCAATTATTTGTAATAATTTTTCTTTTAATATATGGGCAATTTGTAAATCTTCACTATAAGAAAGCATAAGTTGTAAAGCAGCTTTTGATTCATCGTTAAGAGAATTAAATCTGGTGAGAATAAGTTTTCTACTTTTCTTAAAATACTTTCTGTATTTAACAGACATATTCTTTTGAATACGTTTTCTTACAGCTTCTATTGCCCACATAGCATGCCTTATATAATGGAATTTATCAATAACAATTACAGCATTTTTGAAGTAAGTTTTAGCTAATTCAATGTATGGTTGCCACATATCACAAATGAAGTGAGTAACGCTATCACGGTTTTGTATTTTTCTAAAATATTCTACAAGAACATGGTCTTTTCTATCTTTAATAATATCTAAAATTTTGTGATTAACAGGGTCAACTATTGAGCAATGATATTTGGCACCGCCAGAATTACCTTTAAATTCATCGATAGCAATAATATTAGGTAAAGTAGAAGGAGAAGGGTAAGATACTTTATTAAAAATACGTTTTACAGTATCGATAGATAAATTAGATTTTTTAGCAACTAATGACATACTATATAGAGTAGATAGTTCATGGATAACAAACATAGCTAATCTGTTTGTTATTCTATGATAACGAGGTAGAAATTCCAAATGCTCATAAAATCTCTTGCCGCAGGCATTACAACGGTATCTACGCTTTTTAATAATAATGAAAGTATGTTTATATAATAAAGGTATATCCTTAATACGTTGTATTCTATAATCATGAAT
>JAOAJI010000091.1 GCA_026414265.1 Microcaldota archaeon | reverse complement strand
TTACAAAACCTACCAGATGTGACTGTGACCAACCTAATATTTTCAAGGGTTCGCAAGGCATATACCTTATAGGAGTATAAAGAGTATCTTCCAATGCTATTTTTTATTGTAGTGTAAGTTTTTTAGAGAATTTTTATCAGAGAAGATTATATTTAAGCTAACTACTTTGTATTTGACACTGTGACTAAACTGTGACCAATTTTAGTCTCTAGGGTTTTGACAGCCTCTTTCTTATGAGCTTGACTAAGGTGAGCGTATCTTAGTGTCATTGTTAGGCTCTTATGCCCGAGTAGTTCCTGGACTGTCTTTAAGTCAACGCCAGACATAACAAGCTGACTTGCAAAGGTATGTCTTAGGTCGTGAAAGCGGAAATCCGTAAGTCCAGCTCTCTTCCATGCAGCGTTAAAACTCTTTTTAAAATCTACATATCTTTTACCAGTTTGTGGATTTATAAAAACATATTCTGCATCCAGCCTTCTTTGGCTGTAAAGTCGTCTGAATAGGGTTCATCAAGAGCTTTTTGTTTTCTGTAGATGGCATTTAGCTCTTTAATTAATTTTAGAAGTGTAGTGAAATTTTCTTTTATGTACTGAACTGACTGAAGCTTTTCTTCAGAGGCGTCAAAAATCCCTTTGATTGAGCCAAATTTACGAAGCAACTCCTTAGCTATTGGTTTAACATCCCTTTGAGGTAAAACATAGGTTAAAAGAAGCTCAACAAGTTCATACTCCTGAAGACTATGCGGACCGATCTTGTTAAATCTGTCCCTTAATCTTTTTCTGTGTCCTAAGTAGTGTTTAGTATTCATAGGTTTTAAAATGTTTTTATTCAATTATATAAAATTAATAGAGAAATTTGAAGGTGAGAGAATATGTTTTTGAAAGGATTAATTATGCATTAATTTAAGAAATAGTGAGGACTCTATAAGTCAATACCTGTAATTATTCTTATATATTCCTCTTGACTTATTGTTTCAATGC
>JAOAJI010000008.1:19838-44215 GCA_026414265.1 Microcaldota archaeon | reverse complement strand
CAAATAATGCTAACTAATCAACTTTGAAAACCAGTAGCAACCTTTTTAAGCCTCATTCATGTAGTTTTGTTAGTCATTGTTATGATTGCTTTATTCATAGGTAGGTTTCAACCGTTCCACAAAGGGCATTTACACTGCTTGAAATATATATCAAAAAAGGCTGAGCATATTATCATTTGCATAGGAAGCAGTAACGTTGAAAATACAATAGATAATCCACTTAACTTAGACGAGAGAATAATTCTAATTAATAAAGTGATCAAAAATGAACGTGAACTAAAACCAATTACAATTATACACGTACCTGATGTTAATGACAACTCAAAATGGACTGAACTTGTGATTGAAGAAGTAAGAAAAACAAAACACAAGAATTTTGATTGCGTTTTCACAAATAATGAATTGGTAAAGGAGTTATTTGAAATTAAAGGATATTGCGTTTGTGGAATTCCGTTCTTCATGCGTGAATTGTTTCAGGGAATGATAATAAGAAAAAAAGCTGAGATCTCAGATACGAACTGGAAAAAATATGTGCCAGACTATCTTTTGCCTGAACTAAAAGAAATAAAGTTTGAAGAAAGACTCATAGCTATTGCACAAAAGATCAAAAATGATGATAATAATTAGGTAGTCTGAACCTCTTTCAAAGCCTGTTCGATGTTTTTCTTTTCTACAAAAATTTTCTTTACGCTATTCAATATTTTTGGTGAATCAAATACAGATAAAAATTGGTTACCTAAAATTAAGCCAGTTATGCCTAAATCTCTGTATTCTTTTACTGTGTGCAGCAAAGTCTCTATATCATTAATATTTCTGATAGATAACCAAACTTCTATTTCACTTGCTAGTAATATTTGTTCTAGTTCATCTGTGCTCAAAGCGTCACTTAATATAAATGCATCATAACCAAGCTCGTGAGCAGCATTAACAGAATATATTAGATCATCTAAAGTAGTTGTGTTAAACTGGTTCCTTTTTGTACTTATTATAACGTTGCCACAAATTAATGTATCTGAATCATGAAGGCTACTAAATAGTTCATTAAAATTTTCAAGATTAGAAAAATCATCAGAAATAAGAGTATGGAAAAGAACATAGTGTGGTTTAAAATATTCAACATCTTCTATTGTAGCTATATCCTGAATATCAGACAAGTAAGGAGATTTAGCATTGTAATTCAAAATTAAGCCTATGTTTGCTTCTCTTATGTCATCTATGTATTTTTTGGCCAAACCTTTGTTTAATATAATAAAATCCACTTTGCCTTTCTTTGCTAATGCTAATGCTCTCGAAGAAGAAATATCAAATTCCAATACATTTGTGTGTAATTCATACTTGAAATCATATGCGAAAATTAACTTCTGCTTTGATGTAAATGAAATGCTTTCATCATCTGAAACTTCATCTGGTTTTGATTCCATAAATACCTATAATATAAAATAGCTCTTATACTTTTAATAATTCACTTTTTCTTTCTTATACTTATTACATTCAAAGTATTTCTCTATTAAAGCGCAACTAAAATTCCCATTTGTTCAGCACATACATCACACATATAGCATAATCAAAGAAGAATATGATAAAAAAACTAAGAAAAAACAAAAATATAGGTTTAGTTCCTAGTTCCTTAGGGGGCGTTATGAGTCTTAAAAAGTGCACTTAAATTAGGTATTTATCAACTATTGTTCTTGACATCATTTAGATTTTTTAGACATTGATAGTATTTTTGATTGTATGTCCAACCACATTTCCCGTTCTTCTGACGCTCACATTTAGCCAATTTCAAGCATGCGTATTCTTTTTTGTAAAGGCATATAGATAAAATAGGATTTTTTGCGTTTTCAATTTTATCTACGCAAAGTTCTCCACTGCATCCAGCAACGATACAACCAGATGGGCGCGGCGAAATAGTCAGATTAGAATCTGGTCTTTTACGGAATATATTACCATATGACAATTGGCCGGACAAAGAATAAAAAACATGAGAAATTAAAAAAATAAATGCTATAGCAAATAACACATACTTGGCATTTTTGTTATTCATAGATAAATTGTGTGCATTTGTATTTTTAAACTTTACGACCATAAGAAATCACCTGTTGATTGAAGCTAAACATTTTGAATATTCGTCAGTTATAGTCCAATCGCATTTGCCGTCCTTTTGACGCTCACAAATAGAATAGTGCAAGCATCTATACTCTTCTCTGTAGACACAAACAGAAGCAACATGGTTACCTGAATCTGAAATTTTATCTAAACACAGCTCTCCACTACACCCACCAAGCATGCAGTCATTTGACACTCTTTTTTGAGGTAAATCAGCTGTTCTTCTGTAAGGATACTCGTCTCTATCTTTTGAGTAATTTTGGTTGTGTTCATAATTAATTGGAGGCTCTATTGGCAAAATAGGAGTATAGTCTTTTGCTGGAGGTTCAGTAGGATTAATTAAATCATTATTTCTGTAAAAAAGAACTGGCTCTATCGGTTCTGTCATCATCATTTTTGCTTTTTTTAAGTATGATAGAGACATTGTCATCCTTTCAACAGCAACTGTAAAGTCGTAATTTTTAGCTCTGGTTTGAGCTATCTTGAACTGCTCTTCACCATCATCGATTAAACGTTTAATGTTTTGAAGGTTTTGACAAACACCTAAAGTTCTGTAATAATCCTTGTCCACATCACTAAAACTTGGTTTAGAACTGGTAGTTAGAGGTTCGGAATTTGCATGAGATGATGTTGATTGATTCAATAGCATTCTACATTCTTGTTCATATTTTTTATACAACTGGTTTATTTCTGTTAAGTAAGATTCATACAATTTTGATAATGTCAGATAAAAACTCTGTTTTGTCGTGAAACTTTTTAATACATCGTAATAATAAAACTCAGGTTGTACACTTTTCGAAGAACCAGCTGAAGTATAATTCTCCCCAAGCTCTGAGATAAAATCAACTGCTAATTTCTTTTCTGGATCAACGTAAGCGAGATGATCGTTAATTAATGATTCTGCAATTATAACTTCAATGTTAGATGTATTCAGAAAAGTACGATTAGATCGTGAAACACTGATTTCATATAATAATCCTAATTCGTCCTTAATTTGTTGAATGTCATCAAAAGTAAAATTTTCTAGCTCGTCAACCATATTAGACATTTCCTGTATATGCATTTGAAAGAGGAGTAATTCTTCACATGTTTTGACAGAATCGCATAACTCATTTTTAGACTTAAAGACATAATCGTTAGATATATCTTTTAAGCGATATTTGAAGTAATGATCATCTACAGATATTGTTTTTCTTAAATTCCAGTATGCACCTTTATATTGATACATTATTGTGTTTGGACGTATTCTCTCGCTCACGTATTTATCATAATCAACCAGATTGAGATTGGTGGACTTAGAAGGTACCTCAGACATGGTGGGACTAGTAACACCGTTAGCTCTAGATAATGAATAAGAACTGTAAAAAAAGACCAATACCAAAAACATTAAGATAAAAACATTCCCTAAAAATTTGTGATTGTGTTGAAGATTCATAGATATTTAAATCCTAAAGGTTATTTAATAACCTTTCTTGTTTGTTTGGTATTTCTAAGAGTAGAATTAGAAACGAAATAAGGTTTAACAAAAAGAATCAAAAAGCTCAAACTATTTCACTTAGAAGAATTACAAAACCAAATAAGTAAACCTACCCACAATAGCGCACAGCAGCCACATGGTAATTTTTTTCACCTAGATTTGTAAGACACAAAAATAAAAAAATTTGCTAGAACCTTAGAGTATTACACAGGTTCTAATCTCATCCTACAAATCTCACAGTACTTTTCGTAATTACAACCCAAGTAAACTTTGTTCAAGCGATAAGCTGCTTTAAAGCAACCGTTGTAACCTTGAGTACAGTTAAGTACTTGATAACTCTTAACTAATTCTGACGGGTGTGGACACCAAGGAGTACCGTCAGGATTGAGCATTCTGTCTGTAGTCCTTACGTAGCATTCTCTAAAGCTCTCATTGAATCTCCAACCACATTCATAATCCAATTCAGGAATCCTTTCACATTTAATTAGTTCATAACATCTTGACCAAGGCCTGTTCAAACAATTTGAGGTATAACTCCTATCAGCACATATGTCTTTATCACATCCTGAAACAACACATGGAGACAATGTCTTATTCTGATATTGGCATCTGGAACACTGAGCAGCAAGATTTGAAGGACATCCTCTCGCTTTTAATATGTTATCATATTCTGTTGCTGTTTTGATACATTCATCAAGTGAATTACCACAAGGCGGTAATGGCAAAGCGTCTGGGCACGTAACATTTAAATTAGGCGGTTCTTGACATATGTATTTACATAAAGAACAAATGTGAGTATAGTTACATCCAGGATATTTAGATTCTATTTGGCGCATAACAGCTATACACGACATTATAGAATCAAAGCCCCAACAGACAGGATAAACTACAGGGCAATCTAAAGTTGAATTATATCTGCAGTTTTTACATAATTGCTGATAATCACACCCTACAAATGATTGCTCAAGGGCTCGTGCATTTCTAACGCATTCGTTTAAATTTGAACCACATGCAGGATGAACTAAAGGACACACTATTCCAGTTACATTACACCTATTACAAAACCCAGTATAATTTGTAACATTACAATTCGGATACCTAATACTGTAATTCCTAACTAACTCCATACAACCTGCATATCCCCTATCACAACTCAAATTCAACCCAGGACATATACTTATGGTATAATTACATTTAGTACATTCAGCTAGGAGATTACAACCCGGATAACGCCCTTCATAGAGGCGCGCATTAGCGACACACTCATCATAACTTCTGCCGCACAATTTTTCAAAGTCTCCTGTGGGTATATAGCAAGATAATGAGAAGTAAGTCGAAGCCATTACACCCAAACATAAAAAAAACAAAGATATAAACAATTTTCTTGTCATGTATAAACATTTTCTCGAAAATTTATAATTATATCTTTTTTTTGGAACTCTCTTCATTATTAGGATAATCTTATAAACAATTAGCCTAATAATCTGCAATATTATTAATTGCATATTATGTGGTGAACACTAATGGCAAGAAAAGAGTTTGTAGTGGAAGACGTAAAAAGGATCATGGACAATATCGAACAAGTGAGAAATGTTGCAATTGTTGCTCACGTAGATCATGGGAAAACTACTTTAACAGATTCTCTGGTTGCTAGAGCAGGTTTGATCTCAAAAGAACTGGCAGGAGAACAAAGAATAATGGACTTTGACGAACAAGAGCAAGCAAGAGGAATCACTATTAAAGCAGCAAACATTTCCCTTGGATTTTCATTTGAAGGAAAAGATTACGTCATTAATCTAATCGATACTCCGGGTCACGTAGACTTTGGAGGTCACGTAACTAGGGCCATGAGAGCAGTAGATGGCGTTGTTTTAGTTGTTGATTCTGTCGAAGGCATTATGCCTCAAACAGAAACTGTGTTAAGGCAGGCACTTAAAGAAAGAGCAAGACCTGTTCTTTTTATTAATAAGATAGATAGATTGATAAACGAACTCAAGCTTTCAAGAGAAGAAATGATAGCGAGACTCACAAAAATAATTACTAATGTCAATAAAATTATTTCTACCACAGCTGACGAGGAATTCCGAGACAAATGGCAAGTTTCTGTTGAAAAAGGCAGCGTTGCAATAGGGAGCGCGTATAATAAATGGGCGCTTAGCATTACCTCGATGAAAAAGTTCAACATTTCCATGAAAGACATCTATGACTTGTGTGCACAGAATAGGCATAAAGAATTACAAGAAAAAACACCACTTGACGAAGTATTGCTTGAAATGATAATTAAGCACCATCCAAATCCAAAAGAAGCTCAAAAGTACAGAATCCCTAGGCTTTGGAAAGGCGATTTAGAATCAGAAGCAGGAAAGAGCATGATGAACTGTGACAGAAATTCGAAAACAATAGGGGTTGTGTTTGGTGTTGTTTACGACGAACACGCAGGAGAGGTTGCTGTAGTCAGATTATTTTCAGGCACTGTACAAAAAGGTGATGAACTATACTTAGCAGCTAAATTCAAGTCAGAAAAGATTCAACAAGTATCGATATACATGGGTCCAGACAGAGTCATAGTTGACAAAGTTTCAGCAGGAAACATCGTGGGAATTATTGGTTTGAAAGACGTCTTCGTTGGAGAAACTGTAAGTTCAGTTGCTCTAGAAACGCCTTTTGAATCAATTAAGCATTACTCAGAACCTGTTATAACAAAAAGTATAGAAGCTAAAGACTCAAAAGATTTGGCAAAACTAATTGAAGTCTTAAGACAATTGTCCAAAGAAGACCCTACGTTAAAAGTTGAATTGAATCATGAAACAGGAGAACATCTAATTAGTGGAATGGGAGAATTACATTTGGAAATCATAGAATATAAAATAGTTAACGAGAGAGGTATACAAATTAAGACATCTCCTCCATTGGTAGTTTACAGAGAAACAATAAAAGGCCAAAGCAAACAATACGAAGGTAAATCACCCAACAAGCACAACAAATTCTATATCTCAGTAGAGCCTATGCAAGATACATTATATAATGCGATTATAGAAGGTAAAATACCTGAAGGCAGACCAAAAGGTAAAGCAATAGTAGAAGATTTAGTAAAAGCAGGTATGAACAGAGACGATGCAAAGGGTGTTATTAACATAAAAAATGCATGTGTCTTAATTGATAACACAAGAGGGGTTCAGTACTTGAATGAAGTCATGGAACTTGTGCATCAAGCGTTTGAGGAAGCTGTTTCATCAGGACCTATGTGCAAAGAAAAAATGATCAGAACTGTTATAAGACTACATGATGCACTACTGCATGAAGACGCAGTCCACAGAGGGCCTGCTCAGATTATTCCTGCGGTTAAAAGACCCATATACGCGGGATTCTTATCCAGTGACCCTACTCTGCTCGAACCTAAACAAAAGTTTTTAATTCAAGTACCTCAGGAATACATGAATAACATCATCCAATTGATTTCAGGAAGGAGGGGTCAGTTACTTGACACCACTATGGAAGGTGAATTAGCAACCATAACTGCTAAATTACCAGTAGCTGAGACCTTTGGATTCTCTAATGATATTAGAGGCGCATCACAAGGCAGAGCTATTTGGTACCAAGAATATGCTGGGTTTGAAGAATTGCCAAAAAACTTAGTTTTAGAAACTGTTAAAAAAATAAGAAAACGAAAAGGCGAAAAAGAAGAAATGCCTAAACCTGAAGACTTCGTTGACTAAAGCATATAAGTTCAATAATACGATTTGTCTCAATTGATTGAGATGTACTTATTAGAGCGGAAATACTGTTCTATAGTAAATATATTTTCAAAAACAGATCTCAAATCCGAAAAATAAATGATGTCTTTTAGATGAGAGCGTGTAATAGCCCCTTGTGAAATTAAAAACTCAGCAACTTCTCCGTTAACTGATTTGATGGCTATTTCTAATGGCGTAGTTCCATCCTCTGTAAAAGCATTAACATGTGCACCGCTATTAATAAGTAATTTTACTGTTTTTAAGTCACATGTAGAACTAGCTACATGTAACGGGGTTATTCCAAAAAAACCAGCCACATTTACATTACTTCCTTTAGAGACTAATAACTCAGCAGACTCATGATTAGATTTTAATACTGCATGATGCAAAGGAGAAAATCCTTTGAAGTCTTGCTGATCAATATCACAACCTTTGTCTATTAAATAACTTAAAGCCTGTAAATTGTTTGCCCTTGCTGCGATAATTGCAGGAGTCATGCCATTTGTAGTAACTATCGAATTTACGTTAAAATCCAAGTCATCAATCAAGTATTTTAAAATAGTTATACTGTCATGTGCAGCTGCTAAATGAATCAAACCTGTTCCAAAATTATCTCTATGCTTTTCTAAGTGATTGAAGTAGTTTGCCAAATATTTAAAAAGCTCTAAATTATCTGATATTACTGATAGATGTAATAAAGTTCTACCTTGACTATTTGTCAGATTCCAAGGCACGCCAAGTTCAAAAAAGTATCTGACTAATTCAACAGAGCCTACTTCAGCAGCATTGTGGATAGGCAAAGCACCATAACTGTCTGGAATGGAAAAATCAAAAGAAGATCTCCTGATTAAAATGTCAACAAAATCAGGGTTAGCTGATAAAACCGCATTGTGAAGAATAGACTGGCCAAGATAATCATAAGATATCCTGTCTATTTTCATTAACCTAAGCAAATATAGAATTGCTTTGAATACTTCTATGTTACCGCCTATTGCAGAGTAATGCAACATCAAACATGCAACCTTGTTATTAACTTTGCTAAATACTTCAGCAAGTTTCATAATTAGATTTTGGTCATCGCTTCCATTCATCAAGGACACAAATACATGAGCAAGTAAATCTCTATTGTAATAGCCTCCAAAAAATGAATTGATGATTGACCTCCTGAATCTGACGTTGTGAGACTCAGAAAACGCAACTATCAAATGAGTGTCTAGTTTACTTAGATCGTCTTTTTTTTCAATTTTTTTGATATATTCCTTAAAAGTAGGTTCAGAAAAATTACGTAATTTAACAATAGCTCTGTTTCTATTGTGATAAAAAATCATAAAATATAATTACAAATAAAGCATTATAATAATTTTTAATCTAGCCATCTTTTGAAATCTTAAAAAATTTTAAATAATCTAACTCTATAGCCAGCTTGTTTCTGTTCATTAACAATAAAAAGAAATAAGCAAGAACTGGTAAGGACGTAAATGCAAAATATAAAATCAGAAATTGATTTGGTGATGATATCAAGATATAAGAAATTCTTACTAAAGATAAACCAAACCAAATAATAATTGAATCTTTAAACTGTGAATTTACTAGCATGAGATAATTTATCAACAAAATAACAACAAAAAGAACACTCGTTGAAAGAATCAGTAAAATAGTGGATATTAAAAAATTGTTAAAATAAAATAAAGCAAAAACAAACAATAAAGTAAATAAAACTAAAAGAATAATAAATAGTGAATAAGTGCGGTCTGTTCTAATTCTAAGTGAGTCAAAAATTAATAGATTAATGATGTTTATTCTCCTAAAAAAGAACAATGTAGACAATATCAAAATGTAAAAAAAAGTTGTGAATTGCATATAAACATTAGTAAAATTATTTGCTGAAGCTAAGATTATGAAATCATAAATCAAAAGAAACACTATTAATCTGATGTTAGGGAAATAAGTTCTATTTCTTATAAAAAACAAAAAAGATAACAAAGAAACAGCTAAAGACAATTGGAATATAAGTAAACTATTTTGAATAAGAAAAGAAATAAACATAAAAGAACCTCTGGACTGTAGTAATAAATGACAGAACAAAAGTGATAACAAGAACTACATAAGCAAACATAAATTGCTCTAATACAATAAACAAAAGCACTGTTAAATAAGCAACACATCTTTCAGCGCGTTCAAAAATTCCTGGCATGCCCAAAGCTTTCTCTTTTGGGATTGTGTTTGTGTGGTCAGAATAAGCCTTTATGAAACTAGGATAAAAAGTCCCGAATACCAGATTTAGTATAATCAGTAAATCAATAGGTATATGGAGTTGGCCATAAAAATAAATCAAATTTATACTATCAAAATACAATAATACTCCGATTAATAAGAAAGATTCTGTCAGTCTGTCAAATACACCGTCTATGAAAGCACCTTTTTGAGTAATTACATTCTTTGCTCTTGCAACTGCGCCATCAAGCGCATCTAAAAGAAAACTTATAGCAAATAATAGCAGAGAAGTCCAAAGATTACCTAAAATGACATTATAAAGTCCTAAAATTGAACTAAGCAAAGCCAAAATTGTTATTTGATTTGGAGAAAAGGGAATTTTAGATAGTATATCGCTGAATCTAGATTCATGTTGCTTAATAAAGTTACTGCTCTTCAACATAACTCTTCAACATATTGATTCTGGTTATAATTATCTTTCCCGCTTTTTAGCTATAAATTCATTAAAACATTGAAGCGCCTGCTCATCAGAATACTGTATTGGAGGACTCTTCATCAAAAATGCACTTGCAGATACTAAAGCTCCTCCAATACCCCTATCAAGAGCAAGCTTGGTTGCTCGTATCGCATCTATTACTATTCCTGCACTGTTTGCTTTGTCGTCAACCTCTAAGCGCATCTCTAAATTGAAAGGTATGTTAGCCCACATCAGACCCTCTATTCTTATGAAAGCTAACTTGGTGTTACCCAAAAAAGGTATGAAATCACTAGGACCGATGTATATGTTTTCTTCATCAATATTCTGAGATAATTGAGATGTAACGCTCTGTGTCTTTGAGATCTTTTTGCTTTCGAGGCGCTCTTGTTCTTTCATGTTCAAAAAATCTGTATTACCGCCTACGTTTATCTGATATGTTTTTGTTATTCTTGCTCCTCGCATGTCACATAGCTTCGCCATAGAACGATGAACTATAGTTGCTCCTATCATGCCTTTGATATCGTCACCTAAAACAGGCAAATTCTTGTTCTCAAATTTTTTAACCCATGTCTTATTACTAGCTATAAAAACAGGGATACAGTTAATGAAAGCACATCCTGTTTCTAGAGCGATTTCAGCAAAAAATTCAGTAGCTTTTTGAGAACCAACAGGTAAGTAATTGACTAATATTTCTGTTTTTGTGCGCTTAATTTCATCAGAGATAATCTCTCTTGCTTTTTCTATACTTATGCTTTCTATTGGTGAAATCTTGTTTTCTACAAATAGACCAACTCCATCAAGAATTGGAGATGGCATCACTACTGTGTCAGATTTTGTTATTTTCTGCTTATCAATCCAATTCACCATGTTAGGATACTCGTATATGGCTTCATGAAGTTTTTTTCCAACCTTGTTTTTTCCTACATCAAAAGCAGATGTAAATTCTATATCAAATATAGAATATGGACCTATAAATTCATGAATCAACCCGATTTTCTTTTCATTAGGATTCATCCTATAATAATCTATCCCCTGATATAAACCAGCAAAGCAATTCCCAACTCCTATAATCCCTACACGAATTTTCTTTGACATTGAGATACCCCTTAGCTAATTATTAAATTTAAATATTTAAAAATTTATAAAATATTTAGAAATAATTAAATATAACATGAATAAGTATTTAAATAATTTTTCAATAAAGAATGTTTATGGAAAAGAAAAAGCATCTGTATAACAAGCCCCTTAATAGATTGATTAACCACTTAACACAAGGTAATTTGTGGCTATATGTTCTTGCGTTAGCACAAAAAAAAGAGATATATATTTACAAATTAGATGAAGAAATCGAAAAAAAATTTAGATTTAAACCATCAAAGATAATGCTATATTTGGTCGTTTATAGACTCGAAAGCTTTAACATGCTTAAATCACATTACTCAGAAAGAAGAAAATATTATCAAATTACTGAGTATGGAAAAGAAACCTTGAACAATGCAATTAAGGAAATGAAAAAAATCGCATCTAAACTAGAAAAATAAAACCAAACACAATTTTAAAAACCTTGTGCACATAAAAAACCATATATTCTTTACAAAACAGATACGAGGAATTACATGGATTCTGAAGATAGTTTAACTAGCAAAGAAAAAACAACAGATGCTGAAATTAATGCTAAAGAAACTGAAGAAACACCTAAGTTTGATGAGAGTACTGTTGAAGGGTTGGAAAAAAAGAAAAAATATTTTATCGATAAAATCATCGTCTTGAATAAAAAAATAAAAAATAAAGAACTTCAAATGAAGGCTATCGAAGAGGCACTAAAACTAGAAAAAGGACCTGATTTAAGAACATTGAAGAAGAAATTGAATA
The DNA here is from genome assembly GCA_026414265.1 of Microcaldota archaeon. GTDB lineage: Archaea > Micrarchaeota > Micrarchaeia > Anstonellales > SKW190 > SKW190. Next base: position 32,334 of record JAOAJI010000008.1, on the reverse strand, counting down.
ACCTAGAATTTAAGTTATCGACTCAAGCACATACCCCTAAACAAGAAAAATCATATATCAAACTAATGGAACACTTGGAATCTCAAATGGAATCTGCTAAAAAAATTCAGAAACTTAAGCATAAAATTGTTCTGATAAAACAAGATATTCAAGAATATAAAAATGAAATTGCGAAGATCGATTTACTTCTAAAAGACCTAAGAAATAAAATTGCTCAGTTACGTGAAAAAGAAAGAAAAGAAAAGGAGTTAAAAAATCGACAAGAAAAAAAGCAAAAAGAAGTCAAAGTCATTTATTCTGAAAACATAGAGCCTGCAGAGTTTACTTTGATGGATTTAGCCATAGTTGAAGAAGACAAAAAATCAAAAAAATCAAAAAAGAAAGAACAAAGTTGATCAAGCTCTGATTGTCAATCAAACATTTTCTACTTAGATGTGACTTTTTATATGGAAGTTAAAAATAAGCAGTTCATAGAATTCTGCAAAAGTTTAAACTATGAAGTAGACATGTTTGTAAACTCTGTTAAAAATTGTAATAAGCATGTAAGGATAAACAGGCATTTCATAAATGAAAAAGAGTTTCAAGAACTAACCGAATTGTTAGATGAAATAAAGTTAGAAAAGGTTAATTGGCTTGATTTTCCTGTATATAAAGTTTTAAGAGGGAATCCTGGAACGACTTTTTTACAAAAATTTGGATTTATATTCGTTCAAAGCCTTTCCTCTATTCTCGTAGGACTACTTCTTCAGCCTAAAGAAAATGAACTAATTTTAGACATGTGTGCAGCCCCTGGAGCTAAAACAAGTTTACTATCTGATTTGATGAATAATAAAGGATGCATAATAGCGCTAGAAAAATATAAGAACAGAGTGGTGTCACTTGTTTCAAACTTGACTAGAGTAGGAGTGATAAACACAATCGTGCTAAACGAAGATGCACTAAATTTCAAATGTAATTTTAAGTTCGATAAGATATTGCTAGATCCGCCATGTACGTCATTAGGAACTTACAATGGATTCAAACACTTTTCTTTTTCAAGAGTCAAAAAAGCACAAGAAATGCAAAAAAAATTATTAGAGAAAGCAAAGAACTTAGTTAAAGACGAAGGAATTATATCTTATTCTACATGTACCTTGACAATAGAAGAAAACGAAGAAATAGTAGAATATGGAGAGAAAGAACTTGGTCTAAAGATTTTAAATGAATACCAGCTAGATGTTCCAAATGCAATTAAATCTAAACATGGTATTAGATTACTCCCATGGATATTTGAAAGCGAAGGTTTTTTTATAGCTCATTTAAGAAAAGAAGAATGAGTGTTTGATAATGAAATTAACGAAGAAAAAGAACCCAAGTGAAACAGATATTGAGAATTATCTACAAAAACTAATTACCTATTATTCGATGGACTTGAGGAATATTAAAGGTATTGTTTTCATTGACAAAAAAAAGACTAGAAGAATAATTAATGAAAGTTGCTTTAATGTACTTGAGTCATTAAAAAAATATTATTCTGAAAAGCAATTGACTTATGGAATTAAGTTCTATGAGATGCAGGAAAAACCAAGAATTTCATCACACTTTATTAGGCTTTTTGGTAGATACTGCTTTCTAGAAGATCATGTGCACATAATAAAAAATAAAGAAGAAATGTTAAACTTGCTAAAAAATAAAGAAACAAAGGTTGTCAAAAAAAATAATAAAGAAAAGTTCATACCTGTAGTTTATAAAAGAATTTTTATAGGAAGAGGTATTGTCAAAGAAGATAAACTTGTCATAGAAGGACTTTGAGTCTAACTTCTTTTATTAACGATTGAGGATTAGTAGTAATTGAATATTATTAAATAATTATCAGCCCATATGTCAATTTATGAGCAATATCTCTGAGATAGTAAACGAATATTTAAGCAAAAAGCCTTTTCTGGTGTTCTACCTCAAAGACGAAATTATTAACATCAGTAGCTTAGCACGAAAAATTTGTGAAGAAAAAGGAATAAAAAATTCAGATGCTGTGATGATGGCAATAAGAAGATACGTTGAAAAAATATTTAAACAAAAGAAATTTGAAGAAGCCATAAACAAAGTAGTAGAACTACTTAAAAAAAGCACTTACTCTGTCCATACTGGATATGTACTCGGTGAATTAAAAAATCACAATGAAAAAATTTCTGTTGAAAACATGTTCTTTATTAATTTCGGAAAAGAGAATTTGGTTGTTACTGATATCAAAAACATAGATTTTTTAGCGAATCCGAAAAAGGATTTAATCATAATTGAGATACACCATCCTATGGAGATCAAAGACATACCAGGAGTTATTGCATATCTGTATTTCAAATTTTTTGAACAAGGGATAAACATAGAAGAAACTTTTAGCTGCTCTGATAAAACTTATATTGTAGTGAAAAAAGATTTTATTCAGCAAAGTATAAGTTTACTTGATGAAATTCTTAACAAACAAGACTTGAATAAATGATAAAAACATAATTTGGTGACTTATTAACTTTATTTCTTTAGTTTGCTTAACTGAATCTTTATTTTTTCATCAGGTATCTTTTGAAATAGGACAGAAAATTCATTTATCTTATGATATTCACTAAAAAGTTCTTTGTCTATGTTTTCAACAACTAAATCTGATTTCTTGATATTTAAGTAATTTGATAATCGTTCTATAGTATACGGTATGAAAGGATACAACATAATCGACAATGCAGAGATTCCTCGCATACAAGTATAAATCACTCTGGCTTTAGTATTTCCGCTTAATTTCCATGGCTGCTGTTCACTTAAATAAGCATTAAATTTTGAAGACAGATTCATAACCATTTCTAGTGCTTGCTTGAACTCAAATTGATACATCAATTCTTTATATTTCAAAGATGTTTCTTTTATTTCCTGTAAAAGTAAATGCTCTTTTTGACTAAGATTTTCTTGCTTCACTAAAGGCACTATGCTATCATAATCCTTTTTAATGATTGTTAAAACCCTGTGAACAAAGTTTCCAAAATTAGCTACCAACTCGTTATTTACTTTGGTCTGGAAATCTAACCACTTGAAATCTGCATCTGTAGTGTCATGAGGAGTCAAAATAGTCATGTAATATCTTAATAAATCAGGTTCAAATTCAGACAAATAATCTTCTAAAGAAACAAACCAATTCTTACTTTTTGAAAACTTACCGCCTTCAAGGTTCAAATAACCTCTAACTGGCATTGCATCAGGCAATTTTAAATTGACACCCATTAGCATTGCTGGCCAAAACAAGTAATGATGATAGGTTATATCCTTGCCTATGAAATGAACAGATTCAGATTCGTAGTAAGATTTCCAGTCATCATTTTTCAGTGCTTGTAGAGAACTTATATAACCTATAGGCGCATCAAACCAGACGTAGAAGACTTTGGATTCATCATCTGGAATTTTTATGCCCCACTCTAAATCTCTCGTTATGTCCCAATCAATCAAACCATTGTCTATCCAATTCAAAACATAGTTAACTACTTGCTGCTGTAGTCTACTGTTCTTTGTCAAATAGTTTCTTAGTCTATCTGAAAAAGCTGAGAGTTTAAAAAAATAGTGAACAGATTTACGTTTAATTGGAGTAGACTTACAAACTATACATTTTGGACCCAATATCTCATCAGCTTTGTAAGTAGAACCACAAACCTCACAGTAATCAGAATATTGGTCTTTTGCATGGCATTTGGGGCATTCGCCAATCACAAATCTGTCTGGTAGGTACCTTTTACAACTTTTACAATAATTCTGTTCTACTTCTTTTTGATAAATGTAATTGTTTTTCTTCAGCTCGTTAAAAAACCACCTGGTTAATTCCCAATTCTCTTTGCTTGAAGTTCTATGAAAGATATCAAACGAAAATCCAAGTGCCATGAATTCTTTCTCGTCCTTTTCGTGATAGTAATCAGTAAACTCTTTTGGTGTTTTTCCTGCCTTTTCAGCTGCTAATACTATTGGTGTACCGTGTTCATCTGTTGCACATATATAAAGAGCGTCATCACCACACATTCTCCTAAATCTTGCATATATGTCTGCAGGTAAATACGTAGATCTTATATGACCTAAATGCAAAGGACCGTTTGCATAAGGGAGTGCTGCAGTAATAAATACTTTCTTTTTGGAATTCAAAGAATCACCTTTATTTATAAGACATTTTAGAATTCAAGAAGTAATTTAGTATATCTTAAAAAGTTTAAAAAAGAGACTGATACGTTTATTCATATAGGAATTTTGAACTTATTTAAATAATTAAATGCCAACTAAAACTATTTTGAAAGCGTGGTTGTTTTCGTGCGGATCGTGAATATTATTTCTGTAATAACTCATTAAATCAAGAAGTACTTGCATTTTCAGATACATTCCATCTCTCACATCTGGATGTCCTAGCAACTGCTCTAACTCGTCTTTCAGCATGAAAACAATCGCATATACATTTGATTTTTGCTCTATATAATATCTTGAAAAAAACTGTAGAATGTGATCAGAATTTGTGTTAAGTGGCACGTAAATGTTTTGGTTATACTTAATACCGTCTTTTACTCTTGATAATGTATCTCTGGGTAAGTTCTGTGAAGTCGAAGACAAAACTATGAATTTTTTCTTATCTTCATTGATTGACATGGTTAGTATACTCTTTTCTATTAATCCGTATGGTATTCCTGTAGCGCCTTGATTAGGAAAGGCTTCGCCTTTTAATATTTCGTGGCCATGAACCAAATAAAACATCCATTCTTTGCTTACCTCGTATAACCTATACCAGAGTTGTTGAAATATAACCTTTGCAGATTGCTCATAAAAAACTTTATTTGCTAAACCATTTACTCCGCCCATCAGCTCCCATGGCGTATATTTCCTCTGACCGTTTATCTTTTCATCTCCAATATGTTGATTTAATTGAGGACCACAGCCAACTACACACAAGCCCAAGTCAGGTATTTTACCTTCAAAGACTTTGTCACGCAAAGAAACGTATTTGGAGCCTGACCAAAGAGGATGATGGACATGTATGTTTAATTCTTGGTCTTTTTGATTGTTCGGTAATTTTATCTGCAGTTTATGCTCTGTTACAGGTAATGTTCCATCTAACAAGCAAATTATTCTATCAGCTACTCTTTTAGGGTAATCTGATGTATCAAGTGCTAATTTACCACCAACCTTAACAACTAAAACATTATCAGGTTTCGTGTTTTTGTGTGAAAAAGTTAAGTTGTGTCTCATGGTCTCTAATAATGTTTATTCTGTTTTTAAACTTAAGCTAAAAATTTTAACATAAAAAGTATCCTAACTGTTTTTAATCGCATACTCCTTGTTCTCTTACCCTAAACACACATTCGCCTTCTGGAAGATTAGGTGAATCAACTAATCTAGCAATCCTCTTGTCATCTTTACCCTTTCTCAGATAAACCCTATAAGTAGCAGCATGTGCAAGTACGTGACCACCAATGGGTGTTGTAGGATCTCCGAATAAAACACCTGGATTATCCATCACCTGGTTTGTTACTATAACCGCTAAATTATAGGTGTCTGCTAACCTCTGTAAATGATGTATGTGCTTGTTCAATTTCTGTTGTCTTTCGCCTAAAGAACCTCTGCCTATGTAATCTGATCTGAAATGCGATGTCAATGAATCCACTACGATTAATTTGATGTTATTCTTTGTTACTATTTCTTCAGCCTTCTCGGCCAATACAATTTGATGGTCACTGTTTATTGCTTTGGCAACTAAAATATTAGATAAAACCTTTTGACCGTCAAGGCCTTTAGATTCTGCAATTTGCTTGATTCTTTCAGGCCTAAAAGTACTTTCAGTATCTATGAACAATACGTTTCCTTCTAAACCACCTTTATCTTTAGGTAGTTGGCAGTTTACAGAGCAAGTAAAACCTATTTGTGATTTCCCACTTGAATACTTGCCGAAAAATTCTGTTATTGCTTGAGTTTCTATTCCTCCTCCTAATAATTCATCCAAACTTTTCGATCCTGTAGTAAGTTTGCTAACACTCTTTCTCCTCTCGTAGACTTTGTCTGCGCTTTCAAAACCCATCTCCAATGCATCCCTTGCAGCCTCTATGACTCTTTTCGCTGTCTCTACACCTATTTCAGCAACTTCAGCTAGTTCATGTGGAGAACTTGCAGCGATCTTTTCAAAGTCTTCATAGCCTGCTTTTCTTAGCTTTTCTGCAGTTGCTTCACCAACACCAGGCAGATCTTCTAACTGCTTTGGTTTTTTATTTCCTACTTTGTCTAATTCAAGTTCCTCATCATTAGAAGCGTCTTTTTTAGGCATAGTAACCACATTTTATTGATAAATGTAAATTTATTTATAAATAAAACTAAAGTAGAATTCCAATCACTTGATTATTGCCACTTTATCAGATGATTTGCATAACTTCAATTACTTTATTTACTACTTTACTTTTTTCAGGTACACCTCTCTCTTAGGATAAGGAATCTCTATACCATTCTTTTTGAACGCCTTGTGGATTTCTTTTATGGTTTCAGAAGTGGCAATAAACTTGTACTTGAACTCTATTACTCTGACGATAATATTTAAATTTATGCCAGAGTCTCCAAAACTTGAGAATCTGATCAACGGTTCATAATTCTTAACAAAGAAATCATGCTTTGCAATCAATTCCTGCATCGTTTTTTTAGCTACCTTCTCAACTTTTTCAAGGTCTGAATCATAAGATACTGAAGTAGGTATAACTAAAGTTAGTTCTTTCTCAATCTTGTCGTAATTTATTACGATGGTAGTAGCCAACTTGGAATTTGGAACGACAACGATGTTATTGTCTATTGTTCTTAACATCGTGCTTCTCCAACCTATTTTGTAAACGTTTCCTTCTTCACCACTCTCTAACTTAACGTAATCGCCTTCCCGAATCGGCCTGTCAATAGAAATGTAGAGACCTGCAAAAAAGTTGCCCAAAGTATCCTGGAACGCGAGAGCTATAGCTAACCCAGCAATACCCAAGGACGCTAATAGAGGGGTTATTTCTATCCCTGCAGTGTCAAGCATCATGATAATTGTTATGGCTATGATGAAGATTGCAACGACTCTCTTTATTGTACCTTCCATGTCCTTGATGTTTATGTTCTTTTTAGGAGCAACTTCATCCACATACCAAGAAAAAAAAGCGTTAAACAAATTGTATAGTGTAATTGCTAAAGTGATTATGATACCCTCTTTAATGATCAGTGAGATTATTGGCAAATTCTCCAGATTAGTCAGTTTAGCAGAAACAACAATACTTATAATTATAAGAAAGAAAGTAAGTGGCAAGTCTATTGCTTTGACTATCCTATCATCCAAAGTAGTTTCTGTTCTCTTAGCAAATTCTGACATGAATCTTCTGAGTAAGTAGCCTATTGTTTTAGATAAGGTATATGCGATAAGAAAACCAAGAAAGAATATAAAAAGTTGATCTACAGAAAACTGACCTGAACTCTGGACTAGTTGCATACTGTTATTAGTCAGATTTGTTGAAATGTTAGCACCCATCACATATCACAAAAAAGTTCACAATCTATGGTTATATTATGATTATATCAATTTATTAATTAATTTAGTTAAGGCGTATTTATTTCTTTTACTTTTTTCTTTTACTTTTTAGTTGTATTTGTTGTTGTTATAATAATACCTATAATAATACCAACCATGATCAAAGTAATTGAGCAATTTTAATTGGATCTGTATCGCTTATCTGAATCAATCTCTGCGTAGGGACTAAGTGTCTGATAGAACATTTTCTTAATTTTTTTCTTGATTTACTCACTATTTTAACAACGTTATCGTCAACTCGTTCTACTACTACGCACAAATCCCCTGCATCTCTTCCTTTTGTTTTAATGCAAACCCTGCCTTTATCAAAAACATACACCATCTCATTCACCTCTGCTATACTTTACCTTTCAAAGAAAGCCACTTAATTATTAGTTCCGCTACTTGTAAAACCTCTAAATCCTTGGTATTAATCAACATATCAAAAATTTCTGTATTTCTTATATCAATTTTGTATAGCTTTTTATACCTTCTTATGTTTTGAGAATCTCTGCGTTTAACGTGTTTGAGTGCCTTTGTGAAATCGATATTATCTCTTTGAGCCACTCGCTTTGCACGTGTTTCCAAAGGCGCAAATAAAAAAACGCGTAAATCAGCATCTTTTATTATCCATGGTGAAAGCCATGTTGATATAATACAATTTTGATTTTGAGAAGCTTTTTCTACTATCAATCTGTCCAGCTCTAGATCGATATTAGGATCTTTCTCAGCAAGTTTCTGAATTTCTTCTAGATTAACGCCTTTTGCTTTTGCTAGGTCTTTAAAAGTAATGTTAATGACAGGAAATTTCAACATTTCGCTTAATTTGTTTGCAACAGTAGTTTTACCAGAGCCGGCAAAACCAGATATGCAAATTTTCACAATGATTCACTTCGATTAAGCATTATTGCTTTTTCTTTATCAGTCTTTCCACTTCGTTTTTTACATACTTCCTCATTGATAGAGGTACATCTTTTAAGGAAAGTTCTCCCTGTTCGATTAACGTTGCATATTCCATAATTTTTTGAACATTTCTGTGAGACAAATATCCACCATATTTCCTTGTAACGCTTTTCTCAGACTTACTTAACTTCCTTGAGTTTGAAGTGCCTTGCAAAGGCTCTTTAGTAATAGCGTCTCTTTGCATGTTTTCTGAATTTTTTCTCTTGAACCTTGTTACTGTTTTGCCTGATGGCAATTTCCTATATAACTTTCTCATACTTCTACTTCTGTTTTTCGGTTTAGGCATATTAACCACTCTTTTTTCTCATCATTAAATAGCGTTTTATTTGCGGATCTGTGTGCAATAAGTTATTGCTTGTGGACATTACTTTTTAAACGTTTTTCAAATATTTCTGTGAGCTTTTTCCTTAGCCACATCAGTATTGCATAAGAATAACTCAAAACAAATATTGTTAAAATGAACGCACCTTGTACATCTGTTATCGTATCAACTTCTATGATAGGAATTTTCACTGGTAAAATCCATAATAAAGATGTACCATTACTTAAGATAACTTTTGAAACTTTGTTTATTTGTTCTGTTTCAGATGAGTTTACATACAATCTAAATGTCTCGTTCTTCTGATAAGTCTTGTTTTCTCTTTCCTGATATATCTCTATCTTTCGCGGTGAATCATGCTTCACGTGATTCTTCTGACCGGTAACATAGATCAAATAGTCATCAGCCATTAAATGTTCGTCTTTGTCCAATACTTTGACTCTCCAAGTACCTTGATTATCAGAATCACCAAAAGTATAACACGTAATCAAAATTCGGCCATCACCTCTATTGGTAAAGTTCGACTGACATTTATGCGTGTTATTATCATTAAAAAAAGATTCGTTATTTTGATTGATCAGAAGAACTATATCATCTTTCTCATAAGGAGAACTCTTTTCTAAGACAAACATGAAGAAAAGAAAAATAATAGAGAACAGTATCAGATTTTTAAATAGCTCTAAATTCATCATCAATGCTTCTTTTGAAACTTCTTCTGCTTCTTTCGATATCTGTTCAAATTTTGCCTCATCTTTATTTTTTTCAGCCTCTTTTAATTGTTCCCTTAGACTAGCGCTCTTTTTCAATATCTCTTGCATTTTCTGCGGATCGTAAAGCTTTAATTTGAGCAATCTTATTACCAAGAAATACAAAATTACAGATAAAATGATCATGTAATTGAAATACTCTGGAATCATTAAATGACGAATATTGTCAAATACCATGGTTGTCAACTATTAGTTATATGAATGTATGTGCTTTTTTATTATTCTTACACCTAAAGATACTTAAGTAAGTAGCTGCTCAAGTTGCTTCACAGAGTCATCTAACTTACCCGCTCTATTTATTATTATGTTGATAGTTGCGCCTGTTAATGCTGCATAAGTGGCTAACAATGTCCTGTTGATTGTGTCATGCTCTAGTATACTTTCTTCTGTGTCTGGGTCTCTTACCCTTGTCGGATCGTTTTTTCTTCTTTCTATCAGTTCGTGTGGCTCTGCAGTCACATACACAAGTTTTTCAACATCCAATTCTTTTAGAATGTAATATGGTAGACCAGGCAAATAACCCTTTGGTGTTTTAATAGAGCAATGCGTATCTAAAATCACGTTTTTCCCATGTTTTTTAATCTCGTCTACTACCATTCTTTGTATATTCTTCTGCTGCTCCGGCTCTAATTTACGCATTTCGTCTCTGTTTTTGACTAGTTTTTGCTTTTCTGCAACCTGAAACATCAACGTCCCGTAATTTAGTATGACGTAGTTGGTTGTTGAAGCCTTTTGTAGTATTGTGGATTTTCCTGCTCCAGGTAACCCCATAACTATTATCATATGACCATCCCTGATCAATCCTTAAAAAGCTTGTTTAAAACTGGATAAACATCATATAATTGGTACATCTTAAATTGTTCATGTAACCTTGCAAATATGCTTACTGTTAATAATATACCAGTACCTGTTCCAAAAGCACCCAAAAGGTCTGCAAAAGCAGCCAGCATACCAACAAAAGCACTTCCTAAAAGAGTTATTGCCGGTATGTACCTGTTCAAAAAAGATTCCATTATTCTAGGATCAGCTCTATACCCTCTTACAGTATAACCGACTTCAAGTAATTGCTCTGCCAAATCTCTTGCACCCATACCACTTGTCTCAACCCATAAAAATCCTGATATAATACATAAAAGAGTAAATACTATGACATAAGTGACTATGTGGACTATGCCTGGCATGTTGGTAATAGGTGTTCTCGCAAAAAGGTACTGCTGGTAAAAGGTAATGATAGGTATTTTTAAAAGCTGATAATGCGGTGGAGGGAGTATAAAATACAACAATCCGTCTGAGATTCCAGATACCATGGGATTTTTGCCTTCAGAATATGCAAGAAATGGCGCTATGTTAATGTTTCCAATAAATAAATCGTGCTGTGCAATATTGAAAGCCAACAACTGAAAGTGTATTATAAATGCGCTTGCAAGTATAACAGGTAAATTGGACACGTACAGAAATTTTATAGGGAAGCCTTTAGCTCCGATTTTGTAGTTTCCAAGTGCAATAGGTATCTCTATCTTAAGACCATCAACGTAAACATTTACTAATATTATTGCTAAAGTGATCAAAACAGGGATAAGTTTTTGAATTATCAATGCCACAGTTTGAGCAGTTGGTTCTTCAAACATTGAGATTATACCGTTCTGGCCGACAAAAGTATCTAATGTACTTCCAACAATGGCAATTGATACACCTGCTGCTATAAATAAGCTTATTCCACTGCCTATACCATACCTACTAACAATCTCATCCATATAAAGCAAGAATATAGAGCCCATAGCAATTTGAAAAATTACAAACATGAATAGGCCTGTTGAAGGATTAGGGTCTATAAACATAACCCTACCTGCAGCGATGAACACGTAAGCTTCTATAAAAGCAAGTATTATTGCTAACAATTTCTGTGTCTGAAGAAACAAAGCCCTTTGTTTCGTATCCTGTAAATCGATTTTTAGAATCTTAGCACCTTTTAAGAGCTGTAAAAGTATGCTTGCTATAACAATAGGGCCTATTCCAACTGTTACAAGACTACCTGAACGACCAGCTGTTACTATAGATATAAAATCTGCTGGATTTCTGCTTGAGTGAAGTCCAATTACAGTAGTCTCGTACATAACAAAGAACATGATCAGAACAGAAATAGTCCAAAAGAGTCTTTCCTGTAGCGAAGGCACTCTTGTAGGTGCTTTTATCTCTGGCAAGTGCTTTAAAATAGGTTCTAGTTTTTCAAGCATTATTTAATCGCCCCATAACAAAAAATTTTGAGTTTTTTATAGACCAACCCCTTCCCTTTGGCAACAACATACACAAATCAAAAGCACAGCAAAAATAATCTTGCTATATTTTTTCTATAGAACCTTTGGCTTTTTCAACTTTTTCTTTCACGCCCTCTGAGAATGAACGTGCTTTAATGATCACAGGATAATTTAACTCACCTGTGGCAAGAACCTTGCCATCAAACTCCAAGTAATAGTTATTATCTTTTTTTTCGATTCTATTATTTTCAATCATCGCGTTAATATCTCTTAGAGTGATGACGCTTTTCTTCTTCTTGTGGATGCTATGAAAGCCGTGCTTACCGAATCTTTCTGGGTCATATTTAACTGTCCATGTCCACTTTGTCTCAAGATAACCGGCATTACCTTTACCACCACTACTACCTTTGCCTCTCTTGTTTTTAGTATTACCTTTTCCGTGTGTCCTATTACCTCTCAACTTAATTTTCTTTTTTCTTCTTCTCACGACCATAACGATCACTTATGTTCTATAAGTTAGCTATTAGCACATGGCATTGATTAACTCATCCATTGCATTTCCGTCTCTGTTACCTAAAGCGCCTTTTGGATAGACGTGCTTGACGTCTCTGTAGCCTTTCTTTGGCGCGTG
>JAOAJI010000008.1:13810-19738 GCA_026414265.1 Microcaldota archaeon | reverse complement strand
CGAGAAAGACCAGACATCCTTGACGCCTGCAAAAGAGAGTATTTTTCTTACGTATGGATGACAAGCCAATCCTATACCTCTTGGAGCAGGAATCAAGGTTACTTCAACGCTCCCCTTTTTGCCAGTTACCTTTATAGGTAAAGTGTTTCTTGCTTTTCCTCTGTCTTCCCAAGCACCAGAACCAAAAGGAACTTTCATTATGTTCAATTTAGCATCTCTAAGCGCACTTTCAACAGCTAAAGTCATTTTTGCGTTTTTCCCTACACCAATGCCAATATGCCCGTTTCTGTCACCAACTAACATCAAAACCCTAAACTGATTCTTTTTCCCAGAATCGGTTACTCTCTGAGTAGTCCTAACTTCCAATTTCTCCTTGCTTAAATCTGGTAAAAAATAATCTACAATTTCTGGTTCTAAAATAGGTTTACCCAAAGCCAATACCTGGTCAATATTATTAAATTCGCCGTTAAGTACACGCCTACCTATTTCTGTCTTCGGAATCCAATTTTCCAGTGATTTTCTTTCCGATTTTCTTTCCATTACTATTACACCTCAAACGTTCAAGTAACTTTTTTTTATCATGACTCTAATATCTTTAACTTAACTTGGTCGAACAGTTCAGGTAATCTTTTAACATCTATTTGGTTTTTTAAATATTCACTGAATCTACTCTTGAAAGTTGAATCATCCAAAGTTTCTGCATACTTTGCTATGTGAACTCCTTTTATCCTGTCATCAGATATCTGTTCTTGGGCTAATGGACACTCTATACCTGAATCTTTCAATGCTTTTGCTACTGCAAAAAGATTGGAATTTTTACTGCTAGTATATCTCCCAATGTCTAAAATAACTTTGTCAATTTTTTCACCTTGACCTTTCAATGTCTTAACTTTTTTAGCAAGTAACAAACCAAGCAAATATGCAGTCGGTGTATTACATTTTGGTAACCATGCATATTTTTTGAGGTCTTTTGCACTTACTTGTGCAAGCACCCTGTCGCCTTGCTCACTCAATTCATAAATTTGAGCTAGCAGATATTTGTTACTTTTTCGTACTACCAATCTCGGTAAGCCTGACTTTAACAGATTTACTCTAGCACGATAATCAGTAATGTTCTCCCTTCTTCTTCTGAAAGATACTGAATATTTAGGTCCAGTTGCCTTACCCATAAATTTCACCAATCAAGTAACATTATAATCATCATAAAAACTAAACAAAATAACAACGCATAAATTACGAATGACTAAGTTGGTTGAGACGAAGACTTTCTCGGCAAAGAAAGCTTCTGTGTTGAAAGATTGTTATCGTTAATGTAAGTTATTATTGAAGATTTGCTTTTGAAATAGTTTCCTTTTATCATATAATATAATTTTTTGTATACCTTTGCATCAATCTTGTTCTCTTTCTTTAATTCCTTTATCAGTTTTCTTTGACTTCTCACTCTCTGTATCCATTGTTGCTTTAAATTTGCCCGTGCATTTAAAGTACCTCTTCTATTACCTCTGCCTCTTCTTCTGCCTTTTTCCCTTTGGAGTTGATTTACTTTGCCTCTTATTCTTGTGTTGCCTTTTTTTTCATCAATGACTATCACTTTTTGCTTTATCAAAGACCTCAAATCGTCAGCTGTTATAGATTCTTTGACTTTTTTTGTGTCTTTAATTTTGACTCTGTTTGAACCTACACCTAACATTCTTTTCACTAACGTTTTTGCCCTTTTAATATTCATAAGATCACCACCATCATGAATCCTCCTTTATTTCGGATTTGCAACAGTAAATCCATTTTCTAATGCTTTCTTTGTTAGAGCCATTTTCTTTCTAACGCTGAGGCTCTTTCTCAACCTAATTATAGACAACTCTGGCCTTTCATGTGACATGATATGTTCCAACTCTTTCAAACTACTTACTAAAAATTCTTTTTTTCCAGAAGGATGTACGTGTCTTATTTCTTCAGGGTTTTTATAACCTATGACAGGAAGCCTACCTGCCTTTTTCAGTTTTTTTGCTTGTGCATTGTCAATTCCTCTTGGCTTTCGCCATCTATCCTTGACTCTTTTTCTCTTCGTCCTACCAAAATTTGGTTGCTTAAATACATGATGTCTTTTCTTTTTCTTTAATAACTTTTTAAGATTCGTAGCTGAAGTTCCATTATCACTTTTTGCTTTAGTCATGTTTATCACCATTGCTATCATAGTTATTTCAGTATTTCATGATAAACAAACTTACTCTTCAATCTCATAAATTCCGTCTTGAAAAACACGTGAATCTCTTTGCCTTATCTTCAAAGCTGATTTGATATTAGCATAAGTTTGACCTAGCGCCTCTATATCGCAAGAGCGCATAAAAACATCTTTGCCCTTAACTTCTATTTTGACATCACCGATTATCTTTGCTTCTCTTGGTTTCTTCTCACCCAAAAAATTCTTTATGTATATTTTATTTCCTTTTGTTTCTAGCGTTATAGGAAAATGAGCGTGCACAATTTTGAGATGCTTGCTAAATGGTTCCTGAACGCCTTTCAAATTATTTGTTAAATGTGCTTTTGCTGTATTCAAATCCATTAAAGAATTCGAAGTAATTATTATAGTTTTTCCTTCTACAGCGACTCTTGAGCGCCACTTCAAATGCCTTGTAACAGAACCCTTCGGTCCTTTTATAGTTATCAAGTTGCCGTTTACTTCTGCTGTAACGTTTTCTGGAAGAGGTATGACTTCTTTTAATTCCTTTGAATCGCTATTTTTCATCAATATCACCATTTTTACATAACTTACGATATTCCCTAAAAGTCCTAACTTCAATAAACATACGCTAAAAGCCTTCCTCCAACACCACGTTCTCTTGCCTCTCTGTTAGACATTACACCTTGGGATGTGGAAAGTATGAGTATTCCAAAATCCACTGCTGGGATATATACTTGTTCCCATTCGTGGAGATTGTCTTTGCGTGCAGAGAACCTAGGTTTTATTACTCCAAAATTGTTTATTTGACCGTTTAGATGGACTACGATTTCTTTGTAACGGCCATTGTTTATAATTTCGAAACTTTTTATGTAATCATAACGTAAGAGAACCTTTAAAACTTCAACCAAAAGCTTTGTACATTTAACCTTGCAAACCTTTTTTCCGTCTAATTCATTTATTTTTATTGTGTTTATACCTTCAGCAAAAAGATCAACAGCCATCTCAATCACTCTTAATTTTTTTATATTTTGTAACTAACTTTTGATAGGATTATGAATATTTCTTAAACCCTAAATCATATGCACACTCTCTAAAACATCTCCTACAGATGTAGAGATTGTAGGCTCTAATCAAACCGTCTCTTGCGCCACATATCTGGCAAAATCTTTTGCCACGCCCTTTCTTCCTGTTCTCCAACTTTAACTCTTCTTTATTCTTCTTTTGCTTACCTTGTTGGTTTACATCTGCCATAATCGTCCCTCCACTTGTAATTTACTAAACTATCTCTACCTTGTATTTGGTCTTCATGAACTCCATACACTCATCCTTGGTTATTCTATGACTTTTCCCTATTTTAGAAAAACCTATCTTTCTTTTGACAACTCTGTAACCTTTCCTCTTAAAAGTTACGCATACGTCAAAACCAAACAATCCAATTGTAGAATCATACTTTGCATTTGGATAGTCTATATACTCTTTCACGCCAAATGACAGATTTCCGAATCTGTCAAAGTTTTTTTTCTTTAACTTGTTTCTAACAGCTGACAAAGAATCACGCAAAACTTTCTCAGCTTCCTTTTTCCTAAAAGTGCACTTTAAACCTATCGGCTCTCCTTTCTTGATCTTAAACGTTGGGTTTCTTGTTCTTGCTAAAGTCTTTACAAATTTCCTACCAAACAAGTTTTCACAATATTCCTTTATGTTGTCCATCTTTTCCCCAGAAGAACCTAAGCCCAAGTTGATCGTAACTTTTTCTATTTCTATATCTCTCATCTTGTTTTGTTTCTTTGATGATCCATTGACCACAACAATCACCATCATAAAAAATTTGTTTGTTAGTTAGGTACTTTCGCTTTTAGATACTTCAAATAATACGTCATTGACTGTTCGATAACAGGGAACAAATATCCTCTTGTAGTAATGTATTCTTTACCGTCACTATCTTTCACTAAAGCTTCGTTTTCTTGAGACCCATATCTTGGAATCTCTTTAATCAATGTCATGATTTTGCCTCTGTGCTTACCGTGGGTAATGTAAACCATCGCGTTTGGCTCAAACTTGATCAATCTGTCAATTTGATTACTTTTCAAATTAAACACCACTGTATCGTTCACTTTGTACTTGTTGTCTGCCTGAATAGTAGTACCGTCGTGAAAAGATAATTGCACTTTTTTACCTCTTATGACTTTCTTGCCTGTTATCTTCTTTAATTTTGTTTCAGCTGTTCGCTCATCTATTTCAATAGGGAATAAGCCTTTGTTTGTTACATACATCTGATAGTATTTCTTATTCGTACCGTCAGTAATTTCAATCACATCCATCAAACCAATACTTGTCCTTTCTTCCTTGACAACTCTTCCATCAACCTTAACCAAGCCTCTCTTTACTATGGTCTTAGCACCTTTACTGTCATTTGCTAATCCCAAAACATCACGAATCAAAACTACTAGAGCTATGCTCTCTGTTGCCTTGTGCTTACCTGGTAAAGGCTTAGTAATCCAGGTATAGTGTTTTTTCTTCCTTACAGGGATTGTGCGTGATACAGCAATTCTTTTCATACTTTTGCTCTGTCCTTTCTTTGCCATAA
The DNA here is from genome assembly GCA_026414265.1 of Microcaldota archaeon. Lineage (GTDB taxonomy): Archaea > Micrarchaeota > Micrarchaeia > Anstonellales > SKW190 > SKW190. The sequence continues at coordinate 14,972 of JAOAJI010000008.1, read as the reverse complement.
TCATCACTCAAAAATTTGTCTAATATTATTCTAATATTATTTATAACTTACTTGAGATTTTTGTTTGCTTGTGATTCAACCACGTTAGACACGTTTCCTTGATTTGCCTGAACTGCTAGCTGTTCCTGAGCTTGTTCTTGGTTGTCCTTCAGTGGTTTTGTTGAATCTCTAACTAACTTCTTACCTTTGATAAAATCGTTTATTTTTTCATCTATGATTTCTACATTGTAAGGAGATATTGCAACTAATTTTTCCCTACCACGAGCATTCCTGTGGGAAAGCCCTTCAATGTATATCTTTTGCTTTTTAATGCTCACTCTTGCAACTGAGCCTTCCCTGCCTTTGTTCTTACCCTTCACAACTCTAACCTTCAAACCTGACTTTGCAAGTATTCTCTTTTCCTTTAATTGCAATTTTTCTCTAAGTTTTTTGCTTATGTGCAAAACCAAATTCTTTCTTAATAAATGTAAATAACCACGCTTCAAAAATTTTCTTTGCTTTCTTGGTTTACTACTAGTAACTCTGCGCATTAATCATCACCAACTATTTTTCTTAAACTATGCCTGTCGCTATACTTCCAACTTTTGGAAATCTTTCGGCACATTCTCTGGCTATAACGCCTTTGATTTCTGTCCCTACAGGCAACCCTGAATCGTCAATCAAAGCACATGCGTTGTCTTCAAAACAAATTCTTATACCGTTACTTCTCCTGTATTCCTTAGTCTGTCTTATGATCACTACCTTGACCTTTTTCTTTTTCATCTCAGGCTTACCTTTTTTAACAGAGCAAATAACAATGTCTCCAACACCTGCTCTTGGATATCTGTTCTTCTTAGCCTTGTAACCTTTTACACCTATGATCATCACTACCTTAGCACCGCTATTATCATCACAATTTAATAAAGCTCCTGTTGTCAATGTCTTCACAACCCTTGAAGGCAAACCTTTCATACTCAAATCACCTAATCAAAAACCATTTCTCATAACAACTAGCTCATCTTAAGCTTCTTTTTTTGTTGCATCTTCACTTTTCTCCTTTAACCTGCCTTTGCCCATTACTTCTATTATTATCCAAGATTTTGTTTTTGAGATCCTCCTGGTTTCTGCTATTTTAACTTTGTCACCAACTTTAGCATCTATAATGTTATGACAAGGAATTCTT
>JAOAJI010000008.1:0-13712 GCA_026414265.1 Microcaldota archaeon | reverse complement strand
TTTTGAACTTGTGGTTATAAATGAAATAATCTCTTTGCACAATTGCTGTATTCTTTGCTTTTGCAGATACAACTAGGCCTTCCTTTACTGAACCACGTATACTTAAAGGTTTACCTTTAACCAAAATGGTTTTGGAAAGGTCAAGCTTTTTATCAAATTCTTCTCCACTATTGGAATCCTTTTCTGTTACCATACTTTTCACCACTAACCCAAATGATCATCTCAAATATCTCTTTGTCCTTTGCTCAGGACTAAATAAAATCTTTCTACCATCAACTATCCCTAAGTTATCTTGAAAATCAAATTGAATTATATTGGATTCTTTGATGAGACGCCTAGTGTGTCTTCTATCGTCTAGCACTACCAACGAGTTCTTAGTTTCTTTAACAACCAGATATTCTTTTCCAACTAGCTTCGAATCAGTAGAGAATAAAACCTTGACACGCTTGCCTGTAAACTCGCGCATACAGGCAGTGTCACCATCAGTAATTTTTTTCATGGTGATTTACCTGCTTTATTCAGATTTTAATTTTCAGTTCAATTTTTTAATATACGTATTCGAAGAATACGGTATGTAGATGCTTCTACAGAAAAAAGTTTATAAATGTATCTAAGAGTTAAGCATAAAGAAATACTTAAAATAAAAAATTTTGAATTTATTATATGATAAAAAAATCACTAAAAGGATTTATCTCATATACCTACTTAGTCGCGTTTTTCTATGCTGTTGGCATAACTGTTATATTGTGGATAATTTATAGCAGCATTGTAGAACCTTTGATTAAACCGCCGCTTCTTTTCACTATATCATTAATAATTATTACTTACTGCATAAGCTTCTTATACGTTTTAAATTGGGCCAATCGACTATACGAATATGGACAAAAATTATTTGAATCATTGAAAGGCTATAGGCCAGAGACCAATCCTGTAGACATTGTTGGAGGATTTTCTGACTCTTATTATCTCGAAGGAAACCCAGAAGAAATAATTAGGCTCGTTGAATTCCCAGACACAGCCAAAGTCATTTTTACTGACATGGTATTCAAATCAGTAACTAACACTAAGATTAAGGACTTGGAAATCTATTACGGTGGGATAATAGTTCAAGATAGATTAACATCTCAAAAAAAAAGACGTCACCTCATCTCAGATGTCATTTTAATAAAATGCAAAAACATACTGCCACATGGATACTGTATAAGAAAATCCGATAGGATTAGTAATTTCTTAAGTGATAGTTTGCTGAAACGTAAAGAATATTTTGATATTCAAGTTTACAACATAAAAGGAGTTGATTACGAAATCTGTATAAACAAGAGCTCTAATCAGAATTCTGCTCACGGCCATTCAACTTTTTTTACATTACTTAACATAGTTTTGTCATATACTAATTATACCAATCTGTTCTTTTTCGATAACCTCTTATTCATAGATGTAAGCTACCCAAAGCAAGAAACGAAAAATGATCCTAGACACATGATTAATGAAATAGTATCCTACACAGCGTCTCTTTAATTCAATTACGATCAGAAAAAATTTGGAGTCTATTGCTATGTTTAGGCTACGTTATAGTCAGTCAATAAAACCATTGTATTACGATATCAATCATATTTATTTTGTATATTGATTAAGTATGATAAAAAAGCAACTAAAAAATTTCAAAAATCACAACAATGACTTCATATTATGATTTCATTGACCTTGTTCCTAATTTTTGATGCTATGCTGTTCTTTTCGTTCTCATCTGAATAAGAAATCCTTTTCCAATTTGCCATGTCTAAATGATCTCCATTATATCTGGGTACTACGTGAAAATGGATGTGAAAAACAACCTGACCTGCTGCTCTACCGTTGTTCTGGAATATGTTAATACCATCTGCTTTTAATGAAGCTTTGATTGAATCTGAAAGTAGTTTTACTTTTCTTATCAATGACTCGAGCTCATTGTAAGGGATTTCGTGGATGTTTTCATAATGCTTTTTTGGAACTACAAGTGTATGGCCTTTAGTCAGTGGAGAGATGTCCAAAAATGCTACAGTGTCGCTATCTTCAAACACTATAGAGGATTTTATTAAACCGTTTGCTATCTTGCAAAATACACAGTCCATAAATCAAATTCATTACAAAGAATTTAAATTTCTTCATAGTAAATTTATTTTGCAGCGCGGTACGCCGGGAGGCTAGGGGTCTCCTGTAACAGCAAACCCCCTTTAGGCTGGGCTAGAACTCAGCAAAAGTGTGTAAATGTTTGGTAAGCCCTTTTGTTAATCAACGAAGCCCTGCCCCTATGGATATTTCATAATGTGAACCGGGTCAGGTCGGAAGAAGCAGCCCTAAGCATTATGAAATATGTCATAGGGAACACAGGGTGGAGATTGACAAAAGGACAAACTTGCCAAACATTTAGCATGCGATTGCTGAGCCCCGCGCTGCACATAATAACATTATTAGTAAAAGTACAAACTAACAAACCTTTATAAGATTGATTTTGATTATTGATTCATGATCGATGTTCAATTTAGAAAAATAGGCATAGCTAATTTGAATAACCCTATTCTCATAGAAGGTTTTCCAGGTATAGGATTGGTAGGAACCCTTGCAACTGGTTATCTGATTAAAAAATTTAAGATGGATCTTATAGGATACATATACTCTAATAAGTTTCCTGCAGTATCAGCTGTTCACGAAGGAGTTCCATTACCTGCAGTAAGGATATATGCAAGCGAGAAACACGATTTACTTGTTCTTATATCAGAATTTGTAATCCCAACTGCGATAGTACCTTATGTAGGAGAAGGTTTGATTGAATATTCGAAAAGAAAAAACGTTAAACTTGTTTTATCTCTTGGATCTGTAGCAATAGACGCAACTCTCAATCAATTACCTGAAAGAAAACATAATGAAGAAGCATCAGAAGACCAGATATTTGCGATTGCAAACACAGAAAAGCACAGGGCTCTCTTGTCTAAGATGTCCAGAATCAAAATCATCAAAGAAGGAGCAAGTAGTGGTGTAAGCGCATATCTCCTAGTAGAAGGCACTTATGCAAGTCTACCAGTAATTTCACTTTTGGCACCTACTACGAAAAGAACTCTGGATATAGTAGCTACTATTCGTGTTTTAGACGCTGTAACAAGAATAACTGGACTGAACATAGACCTAGAAGAACTTAAAGAAGACGCTATAAAAGTAGAGCAAACAATTAAGTCAATAATCTCTAACGCAAAGAAGGCACATTTAGAATACAAAAAAGTAGACCAACAGAATAACTTTCAAAGCGATTCTCTGGATAAAATGTACGGTTAATTTCCAGATTTATTTTGTTGAACTTTCTTTTTCAACTTTAGGTATCTCGAATATAATAATGAATAGAGATTTGGCGAATACACTACTTTATGGTTGTTTTGTCTTAAACAATCAAAAAACTGATCATAGCTTTTAACATTTTCAGAAAGAATCGTATAAGCGTTTCCAAGTTCGTAAACATGATGGGAATCGCTGTTTGCCAAGCACGTTTTCTTATTGATTATGTAGAAACTTGAAAGTACATTACTAAAAAAGGACCTGCCATTAACTGTTTCGCAAAAAGCAGTCTTTGAAGCTATTTCTATAATAAATTTTCTATCAAACTTGAGAAACTGCTTTAACCTGAAAGGATGAGCTAGTATGGTTATTATATTTTCAGCACTACATAATTCAACAAAAGACAGTGCATCAGAAGCAAACTTTTTCTTTAACAGCATCACCTTTGAAGAGGAATCGAAATCTGAAGGATAAACCAAGACATGGATACCGTTGAAATTCAGTTCAGTACCTAATAGTATGTTTATACCCTTGTAAAAGAAAAAATTCTTTTTGATATTTTTCAGTTGATTAATTAATTCACCATTAAATTTATCGTGCTCAGAAATACCTAGTAAAAAAAAATTCTTTGACTTGGCTGATATAATGTAGTCATCTAAAGATGAATGGCCATCATATGATTCGGTAGTGTGTATATGTAAATCAAACTTAAATGCCATCTAACTTTTCACTGTTACTTTTGTCGCTTTCTAAAGTAGAACGCGATTATTATTGTTATGATTGTAGCAATCACTAAAAATAGCATAACAAAGAATTTCTGCCTTTCCTCGCTCTTTTGTTTTACTTCCTGATTGATCTTAAGCAAAAGCTCTTGTGCACGCTTTATTGAATCCTCAGGTGTCTTCTGACTGCTTATTATTAAGTTTGTAAATTCAACAGCGTAATTATTGTAGACTTCAGGAAATTCTTTAGATAGTTCGTTTGCTTGATCGTTCATGATCTTGATTTTCTCTGCTATACTCTCTCTCCTCTTCCTCTCTTTCTCTATCTCTGACTGAATAGAATCAAACTCTTTTTTCAGTGTATTTGCGTAAGTCTCTGCTTGCATGAACTTACCTGACATTACCTTCTCTGTAAATCTATTTAATAAATAGAATGCCAAAGACAGGTCAACTTTGATATCGTATTCCTGTGTTTCTGTTAATAGTGATTGGTACCTTTTTTTATAATTATCAGAAAGGTTCTTCAAATAGTTTGATTTTGTATCAAATTCATTCTTGAAATCAGAATCCAATTTTTTTAATACAGATTCGCATTCGTTTAGTTTATCCTTGACCTCAAAAAGTTTATTGCTGTTAATAAGAGTCACTAATTGTTCATCACAATCAAGATAAGGCTTGGTTGATATAAACAATTCAGAATCTGATATTTTTGTTTTTAATGCCAAATAAGTTTTTATCAATTCTTCTCTCTTATTTATTTGCAGTTCTTGGACCTTTTTTGTAATAACAGCTCTTTCTTCAGCAGCTTTCATCAAAGCTTGTAGGGCATTAGCAGACGCGTCTTCATAATTAAGAATACCATAAAGTCTATAACTAAAATCCAAGAACTCTTTAGAACTCAAAACATAATTCAAACCATAATACTTGGCTAAGTCATTTAGTTTAAGAAGTTCTTCAACAGACTTGTTTGCCTCACGTAGCTTTATATCTGCAATTGTTTTGTTCCCTTTTTCGACTAATGCTTTTGGCTTCTCAGGCTCTATTTCATAAGAGTATACGCGAACAACATTCCTTCCCTGGTCAGAAACGTATAATCTTTTCTGTGTGTCATCTACATGCAGATATGAAGGGAAAAAGAATTCTGTTACGTTGTCACCATAATCGTATAAGATATCTAAAACGTTCGTAGATGTTCTGTTGTAAACTACAACTCTCTGCATGTTCTTATCTGCTACAAACACGTAGTCGTTTGTTACGAACAAATCAACAGGCATCTCTAATTTTCCAGGTTCTGCTCTCCCAAATGACTTGATAAACGAACCGTTTATTGAAAATATGTCTATACGCTTATTCCCTGTGTCAGCCACATAGACCATGTCTTCGTAGATGAAAATAGCGCTTGGATTGAGCATTTGACCATCAAAAAAACCTATGCCACCAAACTGGTTAACGAATTCACCTGATGCCTTGGAATTTACGATTATCCTTGAATGACGCCTATCTAGAACATAAGTGTTGTTTTTGTAAACAGCTACATCAACTAGGTTCTCATAATTCGATAATAACCTTAATGCTTTGGTAGAAAAAGTTTCTGTATCGAACTCTATCAAGTTTTCGCCATTAGCTATGTAAAACTTACCTTCGGAATAGTGTAATCCATTAGGGTTCAATAAATAGGTACTACTCTCTCCCAACAGATATTTCTTAACCGTGTTATTACTGACAATCAAGAATCTCCTATTACCCTGATCGATTATGTACAGATCCTGTGTTTTCTTGTCAACGTAAATAGGACCTGCTTTTTCAAATAGCTTATAGTCTCCTAGTGAATTGTTTAAGGAAATTGAGGTAATATAAGTAAACTTAGAATACGTGTTATGAACAAACAAAGACAATATCAACAAAAACGTCGTTATGATTTTGATATTGAGCTCGCCCAACCTTTTTAACCCAGAAAACAGCATATTCTATATTAAAAGAAAATAACTATAAAAATATGTGTGCTTCTCTATTCATTTGTTAATGAATACAAATAATCGAAAAATTGTTCTTTTGATCCTGGTGATGTATTCCATTGCCTTATCAATTTACGATATTCATACAGATTATAAGAAAACTGGTCGGCTATTTTCATTATATTTTTTTTGTTAGACTTATTTTCTAAAAAATAACCAACTTTAGAGATTAATACACATCTTGCAGAACTGAGCATCTGACCATTGTAACGAAAAGGGTATAACTTACATACTAGCGGAGCAAATTTATGAATACCGCATTTGTTGTTTTTAAGGAAAATGCAAGGGTGTGATTTTAAAGTTAGTAAACACTCATGAATTGATTCAGCATCATCTTTAATCAAAATTATAGTGGCTTCATCAGAATTTAGTAATGACGCCTTCAGTAACTCAAAATATTTATCTAAGTCTGATCTTTTGAGCTTTAGGTTCTTTACAATGTTAGAAAAATCATGTGCAGTTATCGTAATAGTATATTCCTTACAACATCTTGCATCACAGAAAGTACACGGACCGAAGTATTTCCCAGTAACTAAATCATACAAAGACATCAAAATCATATTACACTAAAAAATAAAAAACCTATACTACTTATTTTATTCGTTTAAGACTACTTAAATCAAGGAATAAATGACAAGAGGTGGTTTCATGGCCAGTAACTTAGACAAAAAAATAAAAGAAATTGTTGAAATGCTAGATCTGTTAATCCAAGATACTACGATTCCAAAAAATGTTAGAAAAGCTATTGAAAAAGCTAAAACTAATTTATTATCTCAAAATAATCAAGACATAGCAGTCAAAGCAACAAGCGCTATTTATATCATGGACGAAATTTCAGCAGATACAAATTTACCTATACATGCAAGAACGCACATTTGGAAAATAATGAGTGCTCTAGAGAGTCTAAAACAAAAATAATGTTAACTGAGTATATCATTAGGTAATGCTATTGGAAAAACCCTATGTTGTGTTTTAAATTCTTTATTTTTAATTAGTATTCGTATGCGCTTAACCAAAGACGCAATAAATCTTCTTCAGCAGATGCCGAATAAAGAAACAATAACAGAACTACTTAAAAAAAGCAACAAACCTTTTTTGACAAAAGACGATGTAATGGAAGCAATAAAATTCCTAAGCATTCAAAAAATTGAGAAGGTACAAGAAGAAAAAATAGAATCCTACTATGCTGAAAACATTAGCCATAAAATCGAGATAATAGAAGAAAGCGACGTGTCAGGAAAAAGCAGAAGCAGAGGAACTGTAGAAGATTTCATATCTTACTTTAACGATAGATTTAGCAAAATTAAAAACATATTTTTGAAGAGAGGAATATCAGATGTAATAACTACCAAAGATATAAAAAATTACGATCGCAAAGACGTTGGAATAATATGCTTTGTTTATGACATAAGACAGAGTTCAAAAGGGAATACTATAATTGAGTTTGAAGACGAATACGGAACAGGACTTGGTATTATAGTTAAAGAAAACTTAGATAAACTACCTAGCGTTATTCAAGATGACATTATACTAATCAAAGGCAGAGTCATAAACGATATGATTATAATCAAAGAAATAGAATTCCCAGACATAAGCTTGTATGAAAATAACCTCAATATAGAAGAGGATTTTTATATTGCATACTTGTCTGACATACACGTAGGAAGCAAGAAATTTTTAGAAAAGAATTTCAATTATTTTATAGAATGGTTAACTAAATCAGAAGAAGGAAAAAAAGTAGCATACATGGTAATAGCAGGGGATATTGTCGACGGGATAGGGATCTACCCTAAACAAGAAGACGAACTAATAATAAAAGATATTGATAAACAGTATGAAACTTTCAACGAACTTGCTAAAAAAATTCCAGAATGGATAAAGATAATCGCAATACCTGGAAACCATGATGCAGTAAGAAGAGCTGAACCACAACCAAGCTTGAACAAAAAACATTGTAGTTCATCCATAATTTATGCTTCGAATCCAGTTTATGTGAAAATTCACTCTGTATTGCATTTGGTTTATCATGGAACTTCTATGGACTCTATTATTGCAAAAATCCCTAAACTTAATTATGATAATCCTGCGCTTTGTATGCAAGAACTTTTGAAAAGAAGACACTTAAGTCCGTTTTATGGAGATAATCTAGTAGTACCTGAAAAAAAAGATTACTTGGTCATAGAAACTGTGCCTCATGTTTTTCACACTGGTCATTTACATAAAAATGCCTACAAAAAGTACAGAAACTGTTTACTTATCAATAGTGGAACTTTCCAAGACAGAACAGATTACCAGATACAACTTGGACATGTACCTACTCCTGGGATTGTACCAATATTCAACCCTAAAAGAAACGTTATTAAAGAAGTAAATACTTTCGCTAAAGTCAGTTGATTTTATGGACGTGAAACATAGTTTTGACCAGAACATTCAATTTTATTTTGACGAACTTAGAAATGGGTTAGCTAAAGAATTGGAACTAGCTAGAAAATGTAGGTCAAAGCGCCTTGATCCAGATGAAATAGTAGAAATTGCCTCTGGATCAGACATTGCAGCTAGAGTCGAAGGATTAATAGGGATTAAAGGTATTCAGAACACTATACGCGAACTGGAGAGTATTTATACTAGTAGAGAAGAACTAGCATACCACGTAATGGAAAAGGTCTTGGAACTTGACATAAACAAAGAAAAGAAACTCGAGTATGCAGTTAGAACTGCTGTATGCATATTGACCGAGGGAGTTCTAGTAGCACCTACAGAAGGCATTTCAAAAGTAACTATAAGAGAAAACTCTGACAAGAGTACTTATTGTGCAGTATATTTCTCTGGACCTATACGGTCTGCAGGAGGAACAGCTATGGCTTTAGCTGTTCTTTTTGCTGACATCGCAAGAAGAAAGCTAGGCATAAGTAATTTCAGGCCTTCAGAGACGTTCATTTCAAGGTACGTTGAAGAAATAGAACTCTATGATACGCGTTGTGCACGACTCCAATACAAACCACCTGAAGAGGACATAAAGACAATTGTAAGAAATTGTCCAATTTGTATTGACGGTGATCCTACTGAAGAAGTGGAAGTATCTGTACACAGAAATTTACCAGAGATATCGACAAACAGAGTAAGAAGCGGGATTGCATTGGTCATATGTGAAGGTATTGCACAAAAGGCTGCTAAACTACTTAAAATAGCAAAAAAATTTTCTTTGGACTGGGATACTTGGCTAGAAAAAATAGTGAAGATCTCCAAAAAGGACAAAGAACTAAGCAAAATAGAGCTCTTGCCTAACTTTACCTATATGGAAGAAGTAGTTGCAGGCAGAGTCATTTTGTCTTTTCCGATGGCCAAAGGCGGTTTCAGGCTGAGATATGGCAAGACAAGATACACTGGCTTAATGAGCAAAGCCATCCATCCTGCAACTATGATTTTAACTGAAGCTTTTTTAGCGTTTGGCACTCAAATGAAGATTGAAAGACCAGGAAAAGGATGCGTTGTCACCCATTGTGATACTATCCACGGACCTGTAGTAAAACTCAAAAATGGAAATGTTATCATTGTTGAAAATGCAGAACATGCAGAAGCAATAAAAGAAGAAGTAGAAAAAATACTTTTTCTAGGTGACATTTTAGTTACTTATGGAGATTTCTTGAAAACAAATCATCCTTTAGTACCTAGCGGATACGTTGAAGAATGGTATGCACTTGAGTTGAAAGAAAAAGGTGTGCAAATTGAATTACAAGAAATAAAGGACTTATCTTATGAAAAAGCAAGGAATTTCAGCAATCTTTATTCCGTGCCTATGGCACCTAAATTTACCTATCATTGGCATGATCTAAAACCCACTGAAATAATAGAACTAAGAGACCACGTTTCTTCAAGTAGCGAATTTTCAGCAGATGATAAAACTGAATCACATGATAAAATTTTAAAGGTAAATAATGTTGGAATCGAATCAAGAATTAAAAAAATTTTGGAAACTTTGTGTATTCCACATAGATATGATGAAGAGACCGTGCTGGTAGATTATGATTATGGACTAGCACTGATAGAAAGCCTTGGCTTGTGTATCGAAAATAACAAAATAATAAAATCAGACATAGGCAAAGAAAATAAAATAAAAGATTTGCTTTCAGCTTCAACCTTGGAAACTTCAGACAGCGCAATTTCTGATTTATCAATGAAGTTGGTAAACTTACTTTCACAGTTCAAAATAATGAAAAAAGTTGGACTCTACGTAGGAGCCAGAATGGGAAGACCAGAAAAAGCCAGATACAGAGAAATGAAACCCAAAGTACATGCACTTTTCCCGGTTGGAGAGATGAACAACAATAGAGAACTTATTGACATTGTAGATGAAGCAAAAAGAAACAAAAGATATTACATTGACGTAGAAATAACTAATTTCTATTGTGCTCATTGCAAAAAAAATAACATGTTTAGATATTGTGACAATTGTAAGAACGAGTGCATAATTTTGTATAAATGCAAAAAATGTAATACCGAAAATGACAAACAACTATGTACTTCTTGTAAATCAGAAAAAGATGCATTTTCAAGAAAAAAAATAAACATAGTAGATTACTATGAAAAAGTACAACAAAATTATGGAGCTTTTAAGATAGAAAAAGTCAAATGCGTAAAGGGCCTAACAAGTAAACATAAAATTCCAGAAAGATTAGAAAAAGGGCTTTTAAGAGCACATTATGATCTGAGCGTTTTCAAAGACGGTACAATAAGATTTGATGGAGTAGACGTACCAATAACGCACTTTACGCCAAAAGAGATTAACGTTAGTACTAAAAAACTCAAAGAGTTAGGATACACTAAGGACATCTATGGCCAAGAACTAAAAAATGACGATCAGATTATTGAGCTTAAAGTTCAAGATATTATAATTCCAGAACATGCTGCTCACTACTTCTTGAAAGTAACAAAGTTTATTGATGACCTGTTAATAAATTTCTATGGAGAACTAGCATACTACAATTGCAAAACACATGAAGATTTGATAGGCAAACTTTTTCTTGGTTTGTCACCACACACATCTGCAGCGATACTTTGCAGATTAATAGGCTTCACTAAAGCTAATTGCATTCTTGGGCATCCGTATTTCCACGCTGCCAAAAGAAGAAACTGTGATGGCGATGAAGACAGTATAATGCTATTGTCAGATGCACTTTTAAACTTTTCAAAACATTTCTTACCAGACTCACGTGGCTCCACAATGGACGCACCACTTGTCATGATCGACATAATCAACCCAAACGAAATAGACGATGAAGTTTATTGTATGGAAGTAGTAGATATGTATCCTTTGTCATTTTACTACAAAACACTTGAGAATCCTTTGCCTGGTAACGATAAAATTACGATAGTAAAGGATATTTTGAAAAAAAACCCTTATTCTGGATTTTGTTTTACTCATCAAGTATTAGAAAAAAAATTCCCAACAAAAAGTGCTTATGTAACTGTAGGTGATATGAAGAAAAAAGTTGATAAAATGCTTGAACTCGCTGACAAACTTAATTCCGTTAATAAGAAAGAAGTTGTAATCAAGCTAATCAATACCCACTTTTTCCCTGATTTGTACGGAAATTTGAGAAAGTTCGCAAAACAAAAATTCAGATGCAGCAAATGCAATCAGAGTTTTAGAAGAGTGCCTCTAAAAGGAGTTTGCAGATGTGGAGGAAAACTACTGTTAACTGTAAATAGAGGAAGCATAGAAAAATATCTTAGCATAAGCAAAAAATTAGCTGATGAACTGAACTTACCAACTTACATTAAGCAAAGAATTCAATTAATTGAAGAAGACATAAAAAGCATCTTTGAAGACGAGCTAAAGAAACAAGAAAGTATTATGGAATATTTGTAACGTTTGCCTAATTCTTATCTTCTAAATGTTTGTTTCATCAAATAGTCTATCATTTCCTTGTTTCCTGTTTTTATTGCTTCAGCCAAAGCTGTAGTTTTATCATCATAAGAAGGCACTGTGACATCTGCATTGCACTGCTCTACCAAAAATTTGACCATGTCTAGATCATTTTTCTTCACATAATGAATCAGCAACGTATCTTCGTTTTCTAAATAAAAGTTATTCACATTAAATTCAGTTTTTAGCAACAATTCTTTAAGAGCCTCTTTTTCAATACTTGAATTTTGACCATGCTCGACAGTGCTTGCTATTGTTGTTTCTACGAAATCTCTATACAAAACAATTCCTCTATAATACACCGCACCTATAATAACAGAGAGATACAGACCTCCTATAAATAAAACATTATGTATCAGGCCCCAGTTCCTTCTTATAAAACATGAAATTTCCCTAGCGGTATCTGAAATTTTAGATCTAGACAAAAGCAAAAATGATCTAAATGATATCATTGGACTGTAAACAATTCGCTCCAGAACACCAAAAAGCCTGTGAATTCCTGCATCGAGTTCTCTAATCGCTTTGACCGCATCGAAAGGCTGTGACGAAAGATTACTATAATCAAGATTTATTTGGATTTTACCTTCTAACAATTTTTTAATATCAACATAAGTACGATAATTTCCACTGAAAATAAAAGGCCTTTTCAAATAAATTCTTGGAACATTTCCATGATCGTCTTTCAGATTTACATCAGCACCTTTTTTAATCATAAGACCTATGAGTTGCAAAGCCTCTTGATAATCTTGATGCGCGTGCTCACATACTATGTGTAAAGCAGACATACCACAATAAGCTACGTCATTACTTTGAATATTAACATTTACATCAGCATCTAACAAAATTTTGATTAATTTAGAAAACTTTGAAAAATCAAGACTTAAGTACTGGGCAAAGTATATCAATGCTGTGTTTCCATATATATCTTTTTGATTTAAATCAACTTTAGCATCTATTAGACATAATAAAATTTTTTTTACTTTGTCATAATCATGAAGATGGCTTTCACTAGCAAGAGTTAATAATATTTCTGCTAATGCTTGTCTATTGTTTGAACCTCTATAGTCATAAATGGTTCTGATGATAGTATCCATATCAGAACTAAGAAGTTTTTCAATTTGATTAGAAGCTTGCTTTTGAGCTTGAATGATTTGATTAGACAGAGTTTGATGAGACGCTGACGCCCTAGAACTTTGTTGATTTCTATTCAACTTAATCATGTAAATCACCCATCATATTTTAGTAAGCCTTTTCTTTCCAGATATCTGAGTGCTGAAGAAATATATTCTTCACCTCTATAATGTGATGGGATCATTGATCGATCAAATTTAGCTCCGTTCTTCAGCAATAGCTCTGCAACAAACCAGTGAGCGCCTTCAATTGAGTAAGACCCTATTATGGCTAAAGATAATGCGGTTAGTCCATTATTATTTTTTGCATTTATGTCAGCTCCATTCTTAATAAGATACCTAACCGCTTGCAGATCTCCACTACTAGCAGCACTCATTAACGGTGTATATCCATCGTAATCTTTCATATTAATCAGCTTTTTATCGTTACCGCCTAGTAAATCAAAGAGTTCTTTATCAAATTGATGAACTACACGTGCAAAAGCGGTTCTTCCAACATTATCAGTTATGTAAATGTCTGCTCCATTTTCTATTAGGAATCTTACTGCCTCGATGTTTCTGTGCATAGCAAAACAGCTGTCTGCCTCTTCTTCACATCTGACGATGCCGACGG
>JAOAJI010000090.1 GCA_026414265.1 Microcaldota archaeon | reverse complement strand
GTTTATTGCAGACTACAAAGACGGAGAATGGAAAAATTTCAGAATAATACCCTTTATGAACGAGTTGCCTTTTAGTTATGCCATGAGTGCACTACATTATGGACAAGCCATCTTTGAAGGGATGAAGGCCTTTCGTCAGGATAGTGGACAAATAGCAGTATTCAGGGCAAAAGATAATTGGGCAAGATTAAATCGTTCTGCTGTAAGAATGGCTATGCCTGAACTTCCTGAAGAAGTATTCATGGAGGGATTATTGCAACTATTGAGTTTAGATAAAGCATGGGTACCTGATTCTGAAAATGGGAGTTTATATATTAGACCTTTTATGATAAAAAATGAAGAAGCTATTGGCGTTAAAATCAGCAATGAATATCAATTTGTAATTATATGTTCTCCCGCTGGTGTATATTATTCTCAGCCAATTAAAACATTAATACAAAATACGTTTTATCGCAGTGTAAAAGGTGGCATAGGTTATGTGAAAGCAGCAGGCAATTATGGAAGAAGTTTATATCCCACTAAATTGGCACAGGACAAGGGATATCAGCAAATACTATGGACAGATGCTGAGACAGGACAGTACATTGAAGAAGCTGGCACCATGAATGTTATGTTTGTAAAAAATGATGTATTAATTACTCCAGGGTTATCAGACACTTTATTATCAGGAATCACCAGAGATAGTATTTTAAAGTTAGCCAAAAAAATGGGCATACCTGCTGAAGAACGAAAAGTTAGTATTAATGAAATTCTTAAAGGAATTGAAAATAGAGAGGTAACAGAAGCATTTGGAGTAGGAACTGCTGCTACAGTTGCACATATTACGTCTATTGGCTATGAAGGAAAAGATTATGAATTGCCTGCGGTAGAAGCCAGAAAATATTCACCAATGTTTGATAAACTGCTTCGTGATATTCGTAAAGGCAGAGTAAAAGATGAGTTCGGGTGGTTAACTATTTTAAAGTAGATTGTTACAGCGGTGTGTGCATCTATTTAAAATTTATGAACTCATTTTGTTAATCATACCTTTCTCTTGGAGGTCTTTAATAACTCCCACTAAAATACCATTGATAAAAATATAACTTTGCGGAGTACTGTATTCTTTAGATATTTC
>JAOAJI010000089.1 GCA_026414265.1 Microcaldota archaeon | reverse complement strand
GCACTTGATTATAGCAAATTACACGCTTTTTAAACCTTTCCAAAATAATATGAGATTATCAAGTGAATACTTATGCATTCCCATGAAAAAGAATCAAGTGGCTTAGTCTACATTAGTCAACTTCTTGAAAAACTCAAACAAAAAGAAGAAGGGCTATTAAAAGAATTGGACAAAGCAAAGGAACTAGCACAAGAAAAGGAAAAGCAGTTCTTGATCAAAGAACAAGAACTAAAGGAACAAAAAGAAAACCAGCTTAGAAACTATAGAAATAGCAGATTATTAGAAATAAAAAAAGAAGTTGAAGAGAGTATTCTCAAGGAACGTAAAAATTACGAAGAATTGCTTATTCAAATTGAAAAAAAAGCTCTAAAAGAAGAAGAGCTGTTTGAAATAGCGAAAGAATTGTTGAAGAAAAACTAGCAATTAATATTATGAATGAGGTTTGATGATAAGTGAAACTCATAAAAAAACCAAATAGACTACTAAACATTTTATTTTTAATTGAAAAATCAAAAACTCTGGACTTAATCTCGCATCTTCACAGTCTTGGAATCGCTGAAATCACCCAGTTAGACAAGGCAAATAAAATCGAAGATATATTGCAAAAAACAGATTTGAGAAGATACGAATCTATTAACGAGAGATATATGAAGTTCAAAGACCTTATTAAGCAACTTGAACTAAAAATAAATTATGAAGATGATCTTGATGTAAATGATTACAAGAATATTAGCGATGTCGAATTATTAACTGCGTTAGAATCAGACAATGCACTTTTTGATAAATTGATAAATTATTCAAATAAAAAAATTGAACTAAAAAGAAAAATAAAAGAATTAGATGAGCAGATAAAAGAAATAGAGCACTTACAAAAAACAGAAATAAATCCGTATAGTTTTGATTTCAAGTCATTAGAAGTAAACCTTTATGCATTCGATGGAAAGAAAGAGGAGCTAGAAGCGATACTGAAAGAAGTCATTGAAAAACGAAAGTTTGTTTTAAAAGACAATGAAAATTACGGTATTACAATAGTTGAAGAGAAAGTAGATAAACAATATGTTCTAGGTCTCAATGTAGAGATAGAACAAAATTATAACCAGAAAATCAAAAAAATCAATTTTAA
>JAOAJI010000088.1 GCA_026414265.1 Microcaldota archaeon | reverse complement strand
GAGGAATACGAAGCAGTTGATGTCGTTATTCCATCAACAGATACTATTGTCAAAAGAGAAAAAGACATAATAACTGAGATACCAGATAGGGATCAGCTGATGTTGGGTCAAACACCTCAGGGGTTTAGATACAACGTGATAAAAAATGCTTATGAATTATTCGAGAAAAATCCTGTAAAAGTAAGTGACGACTGTGGTTTGGTTGTTAAGTACAGTCTTGGTAGAGTGGGGATAGTTATAGGTGAAAGATTCAATATAAAAATCACTTATCCAGAAGATATTTACTTGGCAGATAAAATACTTCAACTTAAATCCATCGAGATTTCTGATAGCTTTGTAGAACATGATAAATTGAAGGAAAAGGTAGTTGTTATCTTTGGTGGAAACAGCGGTATAGGGAAGGAAATAGGAAAGCAAGCCGAGAAAAAAGGAGCTAATGTTTTTCTTTTTTCAAGGTCTAATGGATGTAATGTTGCTAATCCGGAACACGTTTCAAATGTTCTTAAAAGTGTATACGAAAAAGTTGGTAAGATAGATTTTGTTGTTAACACAGCTGCAATATTAAACTTTGGACCGATAATTCATCGAACATACGAATCAATAGCTGAAGAGATTATGACAAATTATTATGGAAACATAGTTGTGGCCAAAGAAAGCTTTTGTTATTTAAGGCTCTTTGTCAAGAGATGGGGTGGGTATTCTGAATGCCCACCTTTTCAGTTTTATCAACCAAACATTTAATGTAATATATACCTCCTGTCTCTTATACACATCT
>JAOAJI010000087.1 GCA_026414265.1 Microcaldota archaeon | reverse complement strand
CTTTTGCGGGTTTTAAATATTCTCTTTCTAACTCCTAACTACCACAACTGTATAAAATCCTCTTTCTAAATCTCTCAAAATTTCTATATCCAAATGCATTTCTCTTTAAAACTTTTATCTTGTTGTTAAAACCTTCTGTTGCACTATTTGTATACGGAACATCAAAAGAATTTACTATCTCTGAAAACCAGTTCCTAAAAACCTTTATACATCTGCAAAATTCAGAAAGGCCACTTCTCTCTGCTGCCTCTATCCACTTTTTTAATTCAACTCTCGCTTCTGCTGAATTACTGCTTTCCAAAACTTTTCTAAATTCTTCCTTGAGTCTATGCGCTTTCCTTAAATCCTCACTATACCAAAACATCACTTCTAACTCTTCTCTCTGCTCTGCTGTAAGTTCTTCAT
>JAOAJI010000086.1 GCA_026414265.1 Microcaldota archaeon | reverse complement strand
GCACTTGATTATAGCAAATTACACGCTTTTTAAACCTTTCCAAAATAATATGAGATTATCAAGTGAATACTTATGCAATCGCATGAATCAGAATCAAATAGCTTAGCCGATATTAGTCAACTTTTTGAAAAACTCAAACAAAAAGAAGAAGAGTTGTTAAAAGAATTGGAGAAAGCAAAAGAAGTAGCACAAGAGAAGGAAAAGCAGTTCTTGATCAAAGAACAAGAACTAAAGGAACAAAAAGAAAACCAACTTAGAAATTATAGAAATAGCAGATTATTAGAAATAAAAAAAGAAGTTGAAGACACAATTCTCAAGGAACGAAAAAATCACGAAGAATTGCTTATTCAAATTGAAAAAAAGACACTCAAAGAAGAAGATATTTTCGAATTAGCAAAAGAATTGTTGAAGAAGAAAACCTAGCGATATAACGATTATGAGGTTTGATGGTAAGTGAAACTCTTAAAAAAACCAAATAGACTACTAAACATTTTATTTTTAATTGAGAAATCAAAAACTCTGGAACTAATGTCACTTCTTCATAGACTAGGAATCGCAGAGATTACACAGTTAGATAAGGTAAATAAAATCGAAGATATACTGCAAAAAACAGATTTGAGAAGATACGAAGCGATTAATGAGAAATACATGAAGTTCAGAGACATGATGAAGCAACTAGAATTAAAAATAAATTTTGAAGAAGACCTGAATATGGATGATTACAAAGACATTAGCGACATTGAGTTATTAATGGCACTAGAATCAGACAATGCACTTTTTGATACTTTGATTCATTATTCAAATAAAAAAATTGAACTAAAAAGAAAAATAAAAGAATTAGATGAACAAATAAAAGAACTAGAACACTTACAAAGAACAAAAATAAATCCTTATATACTTGATTTCAAGTCATTTGAAGTAAACCTCTACGAATTCGAAGGAAAAAGAGAGGAGCTCGAAAAATTACTAAAAGAAGTCATTGAAAAACGAAAGTTTGTTTTAAAAGACAACGAAATTTACGGAATTACAATAGTTGAAGAAAAACGTGATAAACAATATGTTCTAGGTCTCAATGTAGAGATAGAACAAAATTATAACCAGAAAATCAAAAAAATCAATTTTAAAGGATTCAAAAATCATCAAGAAATTGAGAAAGCTTATGAACTCAAAAGTTTAGAAAAACAAAATGCGTTAGATGAATTGACAAAAACTGAATATGACCTTAATCAGCTTTTAGAAACAAACAAAAAGCGTTTAAGTTGGCTCTCATTCCATTTAGAATGCTGGAAAAGCAGATACAATTTATTAATACAACAG
>JAOAJI010000085.1 GCA_026414265.1 Microcaldota archaeon | reverse complement strand
AATCAAGTATTTCAAGAATATACCTAAAGAAAGCATCTTATTAATTAAAATCCTTTTCCCATTTCGCAGTTTGCTTCGCAAGCAGTTAATTCTGCTAATTCTTCGATGTGTTTCTTTTTACATTCTTCTACGCATTGTCTACAGGCATAGAATTTATCCATAAAAATTTCTGTACATCTTCCTTCCAAAAAGCCGCATTTGGCATACTTCCTGCACCTATCTCCTATAACGTACTTGTTATCGCACTTGGGTACGTTATATCCGCAAGTAAATTTGAGCCCGTGGCATTCTTGAGGCACACACCTCATCTCAGATGTAAATGCTAGTAACTTATCTGAATTTATTATTAACAGTCCTATACCGAAAACAACGAAACCAAGAATTATT
The DNA here is from genome assembly GCA_026414265.1 of Microcaldota archaeon. Lineage (GTDB taxonomy): Archaea > Micrarchaeota > Micrarchaeia > Anstonellales > SKW190 > SKW190. Next base: position 955 of record JAOAJI010000085.1, on the reverse strand, counting down.
CCAAATAGAGAGAAGAAAAACAACCTGGATAGTTTAGGTTTACTATCGTCTTCTTTTTTTTCGATGTATTTGTCTAAAATATTTTCTTGATTTTGTTGTGCGCTTTGATTTATTGATTCTGACTCTTGATCTGTAGATTGTTGCTTGTCAAAGTTTTGGTTTGCTTCTACTGTAATTATCACTTCGTTCTCAGATAATTTTTCTACTTTTTCATTGTCATTATTTTTGTCGTTATTTTCTAGCATGAGCATTCACATTCTATTTCTTTCTTAATAAACTCAAATAATTTATTCGGGTTGGTGTTTTCATCATAAATATCTAGTTTTATCCATCTGTTATGAACATAGAATTGGTTTTCATACATTTCCATATAGTTTTTTCTGACTTCTTTTAAGAATTCTTTTTTTTCAAAAACACTTACTTTTCTTTTTCTTTTTTTTATTCTTTCCATGGCTATTTTAAGGTCAAGATTCAAGAATATCACGTAATCAGGTTTTAGTAGATTCAATTTCTGGAAAATAGTTTCTGCTTCTTTGAGACTAAAGATGGAGTTTTGATACGCCAAAGTTGAGTATACATACCTATCGAAAATAGTGTTTCTGGCGTTTGTAGAGTTAATAGATATGTCTGTTAGAAACAAAAGAAACAAGTTTTCTTTTGAGAAGCTTTTTTTTCCTTGCAGGTAATCTTTAATCAATTTGAACCTTTTTGTAGGAAATGCTTGTACTTTCATCTGGAATTCTTTTGCAACTAATCGTGCAAGAGTAGTTTTTCCTGCTCCGTCTATGCCTTCAATAGCTATTAACATATATAATCAAAAAGTCTACAAAAAATAAAAATAGGCATGTTTTTCAATTTTTTTAAACCGGCTCAGAAGATCTAGTATGTCATCATTTACCCTATTTCAGTCTGGGGCAGTGTCATCATAGCCGGGCTCAAATTAAACAAATTTAAC
>JAOAJI010000084.1 GCA_026414265.1 Microcaldota archaeon | reverse complement strand
AACCAAAGCTGCTGCCTTTACTTTTTAATACTCCAATAACAAAAAACTGATTATTCCCCCACCATATTTTTTTACCAATTGCATTTTCTTTAGGATATAAGAGTGCTTCCACATCTTTACCAATCACAGCATAGTTGGAATGGTTGTCTACATCACTTTTAGCAAACCATCGTCCTTTTTCAATTTCATACCCGGAAATAGTAAGGTAATTTTCATCTGTTCCTTTTATCTCAATATTGGGATTGGTGGATTTAGACCCATATTTTAATTTTGCATTAAATGTAACATCGGATGAGACAGAAACAATTGATGGAAATTGATATAATTGCTTAAATTGTTGGGCTTGATAATAAGTTATTGGAGAAGAAATTTGTTTGGGTTTAAATCTACCCCCTTTTTTTATTGTTTCTGTTTTTTCTGTAATGAAAAAAGTATTAGCTCCTAATCCCGAAAATTCATTGTTAATACTTGCCTTAATAGCATCAATAGCGGACAGAATACCAACTAATGCCATGATGCCTATTGCAATAATCAACATAGTAAGAGAGGACCTCAATAAATTGGCTTTAATGCTTTGTATGGCTTGTAGTATAAGTTCTTTATTCTTCATCGTTTTCGGGTAAAAGTTTAGTAATATTTTCTTTTGGCTGAATAAATGGTTTTATTTTTTTCTCTATAATGCTTAGTGCATTGCCTTTGCCTGTAACCAATGATTTTTCGGCTTCTTCATAAGCATTGGTTGCCGCATGCAAAGCATCTTTTATTCTTGTAAAATGCTTATCAATAAACACTCTAAGCTTTTCATACAACTTACCTATTTCAACAATAATGTTTTCAAATTCTTTTCTTTGATGCTCCTGCTGCCACACAAAGTAAATCGCTTTAAGCGTAGCAAGCAATGAAGTGGGTGATACCATCAATACTCTTTTACGAATGGCATTATTCAATATATCGGGCTTGTACTGATGTATAATGTTGATAATGGGCTCAATGGGTACAAACATTAAAACGAAATCTACAGAATGTAGGTTATAAATTTTTTCATATTCTTTTTTGCTTAAATTATCTATGTGTTGTTCTATAGATTTTATGATTTCATTGGCAAATTTGTTTTTCTCTTCTTCGGTTGTGGCCGATTGATACTCCACAAAAGAAGACAAGGTCATTTTAGAGTCAATAATAATATGTTTTTGATTGGGTAGCAGTATGGTAACATCAGGTTGTTTGTCGTCATTTTTTTGTTGTGTTACAAAATGAATACCTTCCTGAAGGCCGGATATTTCTAAAAGTTTTTCTAAAATAAACTCGCCCCAGTTGCCCTGATATTTTACTTGTGTAGTGAGGGCATTTGCTAATTTTTCGGCTGTTAGTTTGACTTCTTCGTTTCGTTTTGTTAATTCTTCTACTACTGTTTTTAAAGAAGCTCTTTCTTTGTTTTCATTATCATAATATTTTTGTATTCTCTGCTCAATTTCTTTAATTTGTTGTACATTTTGTTGCAAGACATCTTTTACAGGAGATAGAATATGTG
>JAOAJI010000083.1 GCA_026414265.1 Microcaldota archaeon | reverse complement strand
GACTTACCTGTTTATCTCTCCGAAGAAGAGTATGAAAAAATAAAAGACAAAATAATTCATAGAAAAAACAATAATTCCAACAGCAAATTTCTAGGAAACGAACAAAACCGAGGCGCGTCACCAGGCGCAAGACTTGTGTTATATGGTGAATACTATACAAAACAAAGAAAACACAAAATTACCTCGACGCTTGAAACAGAAATTATCAAATACCTCAGAGAATACAGAGAGAAAAAAGGTATTAGCCCAAAAGAAATAGATAAGCTACTTAATAAGAAAGACACGGCGAGCCACTGGTTCAGGTTAGATAATGGAAGAAGTTTACCGTCACCAGATGATTGGATCAAATTAAAAGAAATACTGCAATTCGACGACAAATACGATAAAATTATGACTGAACAACATTACGTTTTACAAACAGTAAAACCACATCCTAAAGGTAAAAACCCAGGTAACGTCTGGCAAATAGCAACTGCAAAATTAAAAGAAGCTCACTTTTCTGTATTTCCAGAAGAACTACCGAGAAGAATAATCGAGGCATGTTGCCCGCCTAATGGCCTCGTACTCGATCCTTTCGCAGGCTCGGGAACGACAGGAAAAGTAGCAAAAGAATTAAATAGAAGATCTATTTTAATCGACATCAAAGAAGACTATGTTCAAATAATTAGAAAAAGATGCGGTAAAATTAACATCAAAAAATTTCTAAAAAATTGCTAACAAACCATTAAAAAGACAAGAAAATGGAAATTAATTGGAGGTAATGGTATGAAAAAGGTCCAAAAAACCATCTCGTATAAGTTGATACCTTACGTCAAAGCGAAACCGAAACTTAGGCAGATGCTACCTAATAAGCCAAAAAAACCAGTTAAGGCATATATCTCGTTTAAAGAGCACATCAACGCAAAACTGTCGAGAAGCGGATTCATCGACGTCACTAACAAAAAAACGAAAGACGTCATGAAATTTATGGAAACGCATCAACAGTTCAATCCACATCTGTTTCGCGTTAAAAACAAAGTCTACTTACATCTAGAAAACATCATATAACAAAAACTCAGGTGAAAAAAAATGAGCAGAAAAAGAAGAAAAAGCCAAAAACTCTGGGTAAAAAGCAGAAGACACGATTTGAGACACAGAGCAAGAAAAGCATTTCAATCCTACCTTAGTCTTATTTCGACATGCGTATATATATTATCAATTTTGATTCTGTTTTTAATTTCAATCCTACCTTAGTCTTATTTCGACCTTTTGTTAAACATGAAAACTATAGACATTTCAGTATTTCAATCCTACCTTAGTCTTATTTCGACGCTAATTTTACTCATGAAGACTGCTTCACTTCGTTATTTCAATCCTACCTTAGTCTTATTTCGACCGGACTAAAATCAATTGTAAAACACTATGTTGTGAATTTCAATCCTACCTTAGTCTTATTTCGACTATGACTTGTCCGCCGTCGACAACCACGTAGCTCACATTTCAATCCTACCTTAGTCTTATTTCGACCATCTGCAATTACTTTAGACCCATTTACTG
>JAOAJI010000082.1 GCA_026414265.1 Microcaldota archaeon | reverse complement strand
AAACCGATGGCGTAGTGATTAAAGTCAATCATTTGAAATATCAAAAAGCACTTGGAAATACAGCCAAATCCCCAAGATGGGCAGTAGCATTCAAATACAAACCCGAACAGGCCACCACACAACTACTAAGTATTTCCTACCAGGTTGGAAGAACAGGAGTTGTTACACCTGTGGCTAACTTGCAACCCGTTTTACTGGCCGGTACAAAAGTCAAAAGAGCGTCTTTACATAATGCAGACATCATTGAAAAATTGGATTTACACGAACATGATTATGTAATTATTGAAAAAGGGGGAGAAATCATTCCAAAAATTGAAGAAGTAGAGAAAAGTAAACGACAAATTCGTAGTAAAAAAATACATTTTATCAAACATTGCCCGGAATGCCATACAGCACTTGTAAAAAATGAAGATGAAGCCGCCTACTATTGCCCCAATGAATTTGGATGTTATCCGCAAATTATCGGCAAAATCGTTCATTTTGTTTCCCGTAAGGCAATGGATATACAAAGTTTAGGAGAAGAAACAATTGAATTACTTTACAAAAACAATCTGATAAATAACATTGCCGATTTGTATGAATTAAAAAAAGAACAAATAATTCCATTGGAAAGAATGGGTGAAAAATCTGCCCAAAACATCATACATGGAATAGAAGAAAGCAAAAAACGACCATTTGAAAGAGTATTGTTTGGATTGGGTATTCGTCATGTAGGAGAAACATTAGCCAAAAAAATTGCTCGCTATGCACAATCCATTGACCGACTTGAAAAGATGACAGAAGAAGAATTAATGCAAATTGAAGATGTTGGAGAAACCATTGCACAATCCATCAAAACATTTTTTGCAAAACCACAAAATCAGGAAATTATTCATAGATTAAAGAAACATGGTTTGCAATTGGAAATAACAGAAAACTTCCATCAATCTGATAAACTAAAAGGGCTAAGCATTGTTATATCCGGAACATTCAAGAAATGGAGCAGAGATGAATTAAAAGATATTATTGAACAAAATGGTGGAAAAAACACTTCTTCTGTAAGCAAAAAAACATCTTATTTATTAGCAGGAGAGGACCCTGGACCTGAAAAAATAAGAAAAGCGAAAGAATTGGATATAAAAATTATTTCTGAAGAAGAATTTGAGAAACTTTTGAAATAAAATAATTTAAATGGCTTTACTAAACAATGGTTTTTCAGAATGTGCTTTTTGGCTGGGCTTGTCTAAGGCATAACACACATTCCGAACCAATAATCTACCCGTATTTGTTACTTTTATGGTATTGTTCTTCACTTCTGCCAAGCCATCACTTATAATATCTTCCCAAAGAGGATTGTCTTGTATCATCTTTACGATTACATCATCTTTATCAGTCCAAGAAGTTTCAAAGTAACACAATAGGTTCAAAATATGCTGACGCAATTTTTTTTCAAACTCACTAACAATATGACCTTTGAATATAGGTATTTGTTTTTGAACCAATTCCTGATACTCCTCTACTTCTTTTACATTTTGTACATATATATCGCCTGAATCGCTGATGGATGATACACCCAATGCTATCAAAACAGGAGTATGTTGAATGGTATAACCCATAAAATTCCTGTGTAATTGTCGCTTTTCACGAGCCATCAATAATTCATCATTAGGTAAAGCAAAGTGGTCCATGCCAACATCCAT
>JAOAJI010000081.1 GCA_026414265.1 Microcaldota archaeon | reverse complement strand
GTTTAGTAGTGATCCAAAAAAAGCAGATGAAAGAAATTTTGCTTTGAGAGTAATTAATAATTTAATTGATGATTATTTATTGGTTTATAATGAAGTAGCTTCTGTAACTGGAAAGCCTTCAATAACAAGAGAACAGGTATTAAATGATTTATTAGAAATTACAAGAACAAGTATTACTGATATTATTACCGGAATGCAAGAAGAAACAAGAAAAAGATTAGAACAAAAAACCCGTGAACAAGAATCTGAAACATGGAAACAAAGAATTGAGGCGAGGTTAAATAGACTTAAAGGAACCGCTGAAAAAAAAGGAGAAACTGAAGAAGAGAAAAACACAAGAGAAAAAAGAGAACAAGCCTTAACATTAGTTAAAGACTTAATAAAAGATGAACCAGAATTTATTGCATCAAGAGAATTAGCTATTGAGAGATTAAGAAAAATAACATCTAATTTAGACCCTGGTCTTTTAGAGTTATTGGGTGACTCAGATAATGCTCCAGAAAATCTTTTAAGAATTATTAGAGGTGAAAGTTTATTGGAGGTTTGTGGAAAAGAGAAGATTGATGATTTTATTGAAAAAACATTAAGTTCGGAAAATGGAATAATAGGTAGACAAATAAAATCTAAAAAAGATGAAATAAGTAAAATTGATGCCAGAATTAAAGAATTAGAATCACTTTTTACTAATCAACAAATAAATATAACAGAAGAAATTGATAATAATTCAGGAAAGACAAGAAGAACTACTTTAGGTCCTTCTGAACAACAAATTCAAGCGAATTTTAATGAGAGAGAAGAATTAAAAAAAGACAGGAAAGAATTACAGCAAGCAATAGAAAGTCTTCAAAAACAGTTAGAGAATCTTAGAGATTATCAAGAATTAAGAAGACACATTCTTAGTTTAGTTGGCTTTAGTTTAGAAAAACCAGAAGGCTCAAATACTTATAATCCAAATTTAGCTGCTTATCCTGAAGTTAAGCGTTATTTAGAGATGCTAGAGACTAGAGATAGTAGGGAAACTCAATTAAAATCAAAATTAGGAGCTTTAGAAATAGGATTAGATAAACAAGAAAATAATGGAACTAAAAGACCCAAAACATTAGCTGAATTGCGTACAGAATTAGAAAAAACTTCAGGTGGCAATGCTGATGAAATAGCTAAATTAGAAGCTTTGAAAACAATGTTTAGCGAAGCGCCTGAAAAAGATAAAGATAAAACAGCTAAAGAGGGCGAAGCGCCTGAAAAAGATGAAACAAATGTTATATCAAGCATTTATGCTAGATTTGAAAAAACTCAAGAAGAAGAAATTCCTCCATTTGAATCAGAAGTATGGGAAGAAGGAGAAGCAAGAGTAGTATATATTCTTTTTGGTGAAAAATATTTAGAACCAACAAGACATAATATTTCAGCTAAAGCTATAGAACAAATTCATGCTTTAATAAAATCAGTTAATTTGAATAATCCTAATAATATTAGATCATTGTTTGATACATGGGAAAAAGATTTATTAAAAATTACAAGACCAAGTCAAAACCAACAAAATCAAAACAATCAACAACAACCTGGGGGGAAAGCGGGCGGAGCAGCAAGTTCTCCGTAATGTAAACGATGAAGCATTTTATGAATAATTTTTATTAAAATAAAACTATGGACAATAAAAATAAAGATCAAAAACCAGAAAAAAATCTTGTTGATTTGGCCAAGATATTGGGTCTTGACAAGGAGTTTTTGGATTATTTAGCCTCTGATTTTTTCAAAGAGCCACCTGGCAAAAAATTTGAAATTACCAGAATTTTATGGGAGCAATATTTAAAACTAAAACAGCTTTTAACTGAAAAATTTTATCAGGATCTTCTTAATGAGGCGATGTTAGGC
>JAOAJI010000080.1 GCA_026414265.1 Microcaldota archaeon | reverse complement strand
GTCATCAACATCTTTAAGTCTCTCAACAAGACCTCTTGCAAGTTCAACCGACTCCGAAACTGTCTTGTTCATCTTCCAGTTACCAGCAATCAGATATCTCCTCATAACCTAACCCCCTACGAAAAGTTGTTAGTAATTATTTAACTTCAAGTATTAGTATAACAACTTACCTTACAAACACCCAATAAATTACAAAATTTGAGAGTTATTTGGGTATAGTTGATACTTTTAGTGCCTATCAAGTGTTGCTCTATCAAATAACTACAAGTCTGTTTTCATATGTTCTCTAGATACCTGTTAAGGTATTTCACAATTTTCTTGTCCTCTTATATATGTTGCATATCATCGTACCTCACATCATATCATCTCCTTTTGGTGTCGTTTTCAAAAGAAAGAGAAAAGAAAGAAAGCAGAGAACCAAAAGGTGTGATATATAAGAATATCCAATTCCATGACCTTAGACTATTTTATGAATCATCCCTCAAAAAATTTTAGACTTTATTGTCGTTTGGTAGAGTACTTGAGCTTGGCAGGAATTTTGGTTTTTATTTTAAAGCATACCAAGTACCATGACTTCCTTGCGAACAATGAACTATGGAATTGGAGTAGAACAATGAATTTGATTGTAGAGCATTATTTAGAGTTAGAGTTTTACATTAGGGGGTAGTGGAGTAAGAATGTTTTTTCATTCAAAACATTTTTCAGAGAACCACTGGGATAAACCCCCCTACGACCAGGATTTTGTTAATCTGATACACTTTAGGTTGAAAGCGATAGGCGAAAGGTTTTCGCTCTAACATTTAGGAATTACTTGTATCCGAATATCCTTTTGAATTCTTCTGTCAATGGAAATGGACCGCTTACATCACCGGTTTTGTCAATTTTACCCCAGTATCCTTTGGGAACTTCAATAGACTTTGTCTCTGATGATAGAATAATACTTCCATCAAAGACACCGAAGAAACTTGCTTCATCTACACTGCTGTGGATTACTCCAAATTCTGTTCCTCTGACAGATGCAAAGCCGTAGGATGTTCTTACTCTAAAATCTTTTTTATCCTTTATCTTGGCGAGCAACTTACCATCTTCAAGTTTCACATCATTAATAGCAACTAAATTCACTGTCGTTTTGCCGATCAGTTTTATAACAGAGTTTTTGCCTATCTCTATCTCTGCTAAATCATCATCAGAGGAAGTTTTAACAACTGAGTTAATAGGTATTATGTCTCCTACTGATGCTTCTTTGAAAGAATCTATACCATAGTAGCACTTACCTACAACAAGTAAAAATTTTGCACTGTCGGCAGATTGGTACTCGCAGGAAGTAAAGGTATGAGAAATTAGAATTATTAGCGCCAGCAGAATTGTAGTAAGCTTGTACTGTGGTGCTCTCATAAGAACCTCCTTAAACAACTCTTTAAAGTATAATATATAATGTCAGAATTAATCAACTACTTTAGAAAAGCTTCAGTAAAGTCTAAAAAATTCACAATCAATTGCGGTTGTTTCTTGTCTGTATTGTAGTCTCTATAAGGAATTGAGTAAAATATCCTTCTTAACAATAACTCAAAGAATTTAGTATGAATTAAATCCCTTCAGCTAATAAATGCTATTTAGAACAAAAAGTCAAATTAGCACGGAGCCTAGAATCTTATCCCCTCATCCAATGAAAATTGAACTCATTCTCAAACACTAAACAGAATCTAAAATTCACAACTAAATAAAGTTTTTTCTTTGCGAGTTTTCAACGAAAACGAGTAAAGACTATTCTTCTTGAAGTTCTTTGATCAAATCCAAGATACGCGTATTTTAACGTAATTGATTGGTATTCTAGAATTACTTTTACGTGCATTTTGAATGTAATTGATTTATATCCAAATTACTTTTTGAATATCTCTTCAATTGCTTTTGCT
>JAOAJI010000007.1 GCA_026414265.1 Microcaldota archaeon | reverse complement strand
GGTTGTAATTGAAAGGAATGAAGAAGTTATTGGAATCGTTTGGTTTTAGTTCGATTTTTAACCGCATTGATAATTAAAATTAAAGGATTGAGTTAATAAAGGTAACATGGCTAGTTTTCCAGTATTCAAAGAAAACTTTTAAAAATCCATTATGTTTAATATCATGACATACTTATGAGAATATCTATTTTGTGATATTTATGGCAAGAATGCATGCGCGAAAAAGAGGTACTGCCAAATCTTATAAGAAGCCTTTTAGACCCGTGCCTGAAGATTTAGAGATTACTCCTGCAGAGGTAGAAGATTTGGTTGTTTCTTTATACAGGCAAGGTAACAGCCCTTCGCAGATAGGCGCTATTTTGAGAGACAAGCACAAAGTACCTGATGTCAAGGCAATTTGCGGTAAAAAGATAGTAGAGATATTAAAAGAGAACCAAGTGGTCATGGAACTGCCTGAAGATTTATTGAGTTTGATAAGACGAGCAGTGAGGATGATCAGACATCTTAGGTCAAACAAGAGAGATACTTACAACAGTGTTAGATTGACTTGGGTTGAGTCAAAGATAAGGCGTTTAGTCAGGTATTACAGGAGAACAAAAGTATTGCCTCAGAACTGGAGGTATTCTAGAGAAACAGCAGAACTGATTGTTAGGTAATAACTGAACTCATGGTGATCTAATGGCAACAAAAAAAGTCGTTGACAAATGGAAATCAAAGAAGTGGTATAACGTAATTTCACCTGAAATTTTTGGTAAGAAAAAGGTAGGTGAAATAGTTTCAAGTGACGAATCTAATTTGCTAAACAGAAGGGTATCTTTTACTTTGGATACGTTGACTGGTAGTTTTGCATTACCTAATCCATATACTATTGTCAAGTTCAGGATAGTTGAAGTAAAAGGAAACAATTGTTACACAGAATATGATAGACACGAGCTTGTATTTTCTTATTTGACTACGTTAATAAGAAGGAGGAAGAGCCTGATAGACTACGTTGAAAAGTTTAAGACGAAAGACAACAAAAACATCAAAATCAAGTTTTTTGTTGTTACTCAGCACAAATGTAGTAGAAGAACAAGAACTGATATACGAAACAAGTTGAAAGAGTTGTATTTACAGAAGACCGCTGAAATGACTTTAGATGAGCTACTTAGTAACTTATTTTATGGAAAGTTAAGTGTCGATACTTATAACCAGATAAAAAAGATATTCCCTATTTCTAGGTTCGAAATAAAGAAAATCGAATTGATAAGAACACAGGAAAAGAAGAAAGAGCAGCAGAAACAAGGTTCAACTAAAAGTGATTCAACTTCTACGACATCTGTTCCTGTTTCATCAAACGCATGAGTGGGTTGTAATGTTTGATCCGAGGCAGATGGAGCAATTGATGAAAAGAATGGGGATAAAAACAATAACTCATAAGATAAAGAAGGTCATTTTTGTTAAGGAAGACGACCAAAAGTTAGAAATAAACAACCCAGAGGTCATAGAAGTACTAATGCAAGGACAATCGTATTTTCAGGTTTCAGGAAAGCCTCAAATGGTTCAGAGTGATACAGATAATAAAGATACAAAAAGCAGCGAGTTTCAAGAAGAAGACATAAAATTAGTCATGGACTCGGTTAATGTAAATAGAGAAACGGCGATAAAAGCCTTAAAGGAAGCCAAAGGAGACATTTCATTAGCGATATTAGAGCTCCAGAAGAAGGCATAGGTTAGTTAATTGGTTTTAACTTCTTTTTCTACTTCGGTTTTGGTTTCTGAGCTTTTATCTGTTTGGGTATTACTGAGATCACTTGATGGTGCTTCTGATTTGGTATCGCTTGTTCCTAGTTCATAAGCGTCATAAGCAAAAGCCAAGCCAAGCAATAGTACTGATATTACAAAAAGGATGTTATTAGTTGCTCTTGAATATACTAACTCATCAGTAAAGTAAAATATAAGTCCTAACAACTGACTTGCGAGCATGATGACTCCGAAAACTAGCCTCTTCTGTAAAATCAAATATCCGCTTCCAGGAATCCAGAAATTTGCAAATGCTGCTACTATCGCTATTAGTTTCTTGTCAGTTTTTATAGCCATTTTCAACTCACCTGATGATTGCAATCATTAATTATCTATAATGAACTTGAAGCCATAGTTTATAACTCCTTCTTTTCCGTCCTTGTTCATTATCCTGAAAGCCTTTCGCACCTTAGCTCCAATATGAATTTCGTCATCTTCGCAATCTACTATTTGTGCCAACAGCAAAGGTCCTTCGTCAAGCTTGACTATAGCTAAGTAGTACGGTGCCATCGATTCATACCCCTCTGGTGCTACGCTTACTTTGGTGTAAGAATAAACAGAACCTTTACCAGAGAACTGGAAATCTTTAATTTTGCCTTTTCTTCTGCACTTGGGACAGAAATGTCTTTTGGGAAAAAACTTTTCATTACACGATTCACATAAGGAACCTATTAACCTGTATCTTTGAGGGATCCTTCTCCAAACAAGTGCCAAGTTTTTTTTCATTTTAATTCACCGTTTAAAGTATAACCATCATTTGATTCTCTTCAGTATGTGAACTACTGCTGTAGCTCCAGAACCTCCTACATTGTGTGTCATTCCTATTTCTGCGTTTTTTACTTGTCTTTTCCCTGCTTGGTTTCTCAGCTGTATAGCAACTTCTACTATCTGTTTGATGCCTGTAGCACCTACTGGGTGCCCACAGCCTTTCAATCCTCCTGAAGTATTTACTGGTAATGAGCCATCGTAATACGTTTGGTTTTCTCTTATTGCTTTCACTGCTTCGCCTTTTTTAAAGAACCCTAAGTCTTCAAGTGCGAGTATTTCAGCAATAGTGAAACAGTCATGGACTTCAACCAGGTCAATGTCTTTGTGCGTAACTTTTGCTTGTTTGAGTGCTTTTTCAGCAGCAACTCTTGTAGCATCTATTTGCGTTATAGACTGTCTATCGTGTAAGGCTATTTGCCCACTTGCCTGTCCAGAGCCAATAACTTCAATTAAAGTATCAGTATATTTTTTTGCTTTTTCGAGTTCCGCTAGTACCACTACTGCAGCACCATCTGTTATTGGTGAACAATCAAGCAATTTTAGTGGAGATGAAACAGTTTTTGATTCCAAAACCTCTTCTACTGTTATTTCCTTTTGGAATTGTGCATAGTCGTTCATGCTTGCATGTTTATGATTCTTTACTGATACGAGTGCCATGTCCTCTTCTCTTGTATGGTATTCGTGCATGTGCCTTTTAGCCATGAGCGCATAGATGGCAGGAAAAGTAGCGCCTTGAAATAGTTCCCATTCTTCGTCTCCAGCTCCACCTAAAACAGTTGAAATCTGCGCAGTATCTAAATCAGTCATTTTTTCTGCTCCTCCTGCAACTACTATGTCGTGCATTCCAGAAGCAACAGCCATGTAAGCGTTTCTGAAAGCGAGTCCTCCTGAGGCGCAAGCGCCTTCAACTCTCGTAGCAGGTATGGGATTAAGACCTATGTAGTCTGCTACTAAAGCAGCAGCATGCTCTTGTCCTACCATCAGTCCAGGAGACATGGCTCCAACAAATAAAGCGTCGATTTCCTCTCCTTGGACATTCGCATCTTCCAATGCGTTTTTTCCGGCTTCAATAACCAGGTCTCTGAAGCCCTTTTCCCAGTGCTCGCCGAATTTTGTTATACCTATACCTATAACAGCTACTCTTCTCATAAGCATCACACTCATCAGTTAGTCTTCGAGTCCCTTGAGCTTGCCTCGGTGTTTGGCATACATGCCATAGCTCAAGTATTTCTTTCTTTTTATGTAGTATTCTAATCTATGGTATTCTTTTTCTGTTTGTCTAATTTTGCGTATATTAGCATTTACTTCTATGATGAAGGCATCACTACCAGCTCCTGAACCGAACGAGCAAACGAAGATTCTTTCGTTTCCTTTGCAGTTATCTAGTACGTTAGCCAAGCCAACCATAGACGCTCCACTATACGTGTTTCCTATGTAAGGCGTGACTAATCCTAAGTCTATCTTTTCTTTGGGTATACCTAGTTGCTTGGCAGCCAGTTGAGGGAACTTGCCATTTGGCTGATGAAAAACAAAATAGTCATAGTCATTTACTGTTGTCTTGGTTCTCTCAAGCAGTTTTTTAGTTGCTGATATAACGTGTCTGAAGTAAGCTGGTTGTCCTGTAAATCTGCCTCCGTGAGAAGGAAACTCTGCGTGTTGTCTTCGCCAGAAATCAGGAGTATCTGTTGAAAAAGAGTAGTGGTCTACTATTGTTGCAATAGTGTTTTCTTTGCCTATTAAAAACGATGCAGAGCCAGCTCCTGCTGAATACTCAAGAGCGTCCATTGGTCTGCCTTGTGAGGTGTCACTACCTATTGCAATACCAAAATCAATTTTACCTGAATCGACCATTGAGTTGATTATTATCATAGCTGTTGTGCCTGCTTTGCATGCAAATTCCAGGTCTGCAGAATAAACGTTAGGTGAAAAACCTAGAGCTTCTTGGACTATGGTAGCAGTTGGTTTAACCGCGTATGGATGCGATTCACTGCCTACAAATACTGCGTTTGCAATAGCAGATTTGTTGAAAGCTAATTCATACCTTTCTAAAGCAATTCTACTACTTTCAACAGACATTGTTGCAGTGTCTTCGTCTATTCCTGGAACGGATTTCTCAATCAGCCCAAGACCGTTTTTGATTCTTTCACCTTCTTCTCCCCAAACATTTGCTATTTCGTCTACTTTGATCCTGTACTTAGGTACATATGCTCCGTATGAACAAATACCTGCCATTAACTCACCATATGTTATTGTAAATTTAATTAAAAAGACAGAGCCTTTTTTATTTCTTGAACAGGCATGTCTGTTGTAATTATCGGTATGGTCTCTTTTTCCGAGATTTTTATAGCTAAAGGATCGACTTGATCGAGGTTAATAAAAACTACAATAGCAGGTTTAATAGGATTAGTTCTTACAACCACCATAGGGCTTCTGCCAGTTGTCACTCCGGTAAAAATCAGTGCTCTTTCATTAGTATCTCCGTATATTTGATGGAGCTGATTGTATGGCACGTTCAGAATGACATTGAGTGAGTCAAGAATAGTATACCCAAAAATTCTCAATGACTTAATCTTATCTGCATTAGTTATAACTTTACCGTTAATTTTTTTTACAAAAGTTTCTGCGCTCATGAATTTACTAAATTCATATAACTCATAGTATTTGTTGGTATTTGGGTTTTCTTCTTTTAGTAATGATTCTACAGTTCTTGCGCCGTTTTTGATGTCTATCAAAAAGAGTGCTTCGCAAAATCTTTTTATGACTTTAGCTCCTGGTGATTTTCTTCTGTTTGCTTCGTAATCACATAACGTAGAAGGGGATACCTTCAAGTGCTGACTCAACTCGTTCTGGCTTATCCTGAAAATTTCTCGCCATTTTTTCATGGTTTCTCCTGGGTTTTCTGATAAAACTATGTCTCCACAAACCTTCTTCAGTAAGTCATTGTACCTTTTGTCTATCATGAGGTAACCTCTTATCCTACAATGATCTTCTGGACAATAAGGTTTAAATATCTTTCATGAAAAACGAATAACCTTCGTTAAAAGGCGAAAGAAATTTATACTTGTCTTCTCTTGTAGGTTTTTTATCTGATAATATAGTATAAACATGTTTTCATAAATATTTGTTATAAGTTCAGTTCGAATAGAATATTAGAGATTCTCGAGATCAATCAATTCCACAAGGTTTATAAAGGCTATAACAGATATTTATCACATGAAGTTAGGCAGAGTAGTTTTTTTTGGAATTATGGTAGTAGTCTTCCTCAAATTTTTTGTAGGTATTTCTTTTTCTAGGGTTAATACACCACCATGTAATGACGGAACACCTTATTACAATTGTTCTGTTAAGAATCCAGGTTACCTGTGTTTGGCCTCAGGTTTAGTCTTTGATGATAGGCCAAATGGATGTTGTTCAAAGGTAGGTGGAACTATTCAAAATGGTGAATGCGTGATAAAGTGCCCTGATGGCACTCTTCACGGTCAATGCTCTACTTCAGAACAATATGGTGCTCCTTATTACTGCAATTTAGGAAAATTAGAGAAAGATCCTAACAAATGCCCTTGTCCAGAGAATTACGATAGAAAAGGTAATGATTGTGTTTTAAAATCAGGCTGTGCATATAATAATCCTCCTTGCAGATATGATCAAGTTTGTAACAAGATTACTAATCAGTGCATAGACATATGCGACAAGAATACTGAAGTCTACAACAACAGGACTGGAAAATGTGATCCTAAGGAAGTGCCAAGAAACCAGACTCAGGGAGGTACTCAGCAACAAAATACCAATCAAGGTAATCAACAAACTCAGCAACAACAAACAACTAACATCTCAGCCATACTTGGAGAAGTAGGTACTGTCAATCAAAATCAGGGTAACACTTCTAATACAAAAGGCAGTACAGTAAGTTGTTGTGTTCCAGCACTAATTTTATTAGGAATTGCGTTATTGGCTTATAGAGTCAAAACTTAAGTCGAAGTCAAATCAAAAACAGTAATTAGTCATTACCTGCATTCTAAAGCAGAATTTTTTCTAAGTTTAGCTAATGAATTACCTTTAAACACAAGTCTTATCATGTTTTCGCTTACGTTTTGCGCATTGAGTTTTCTTAACGTGTTTTCATATTTTCTGTATGCTTTTATTCCGCTGGCTAATGCGTCACGTTCATGTGAAGATTCGTATTTGTAATTTTTTGCTATGACGGTTTTTTCTTTTTCCGAAATTACTTTGTTAGGAACATAGAGTTTAGCTTTAAATACAGTTGCTAAGTACTTAATTTTTTTAGGTGGATGGAGAACGTCACAGCCTATGATTATTGGATAGCCATAAGCAAGTATAGCGTTTACTATTTCGCTTGTCTTAACATTTCTTAAAGAAAAAAGAGCGAGTAATTTGCCTTTGGTATCAAAAATTGAAATTCCAGTAGTAGTTCCTGCATCAATCCCTACAATTATATTCAGTGAATCACCAAATATATTTTACTGTTATAAAATCTATTTTAGTCTTTAAATACTTTTGTTAAAAAATTAAATTTCTCCTTTAACTGAAATATTTTGTTCTAGGTAACCGAGCTTTATGAGTAAATCTTTAACTTTGTTCAAATGATTTCCTTGTAATACAATCATGCCGTCTTTTACAGTGCCTCCGCATGCAAGTTTTTGTTTAAGTTCTTTAGCTGTATCTTCTATGGTGTTTTGGTCTAAACCTTCGACAATAGTAACTAATTTTTTGAATTTTTTCTTAGTTGCGTAGACCACGATTTTAGCTACGTCTTCTTTATCCAAAACAGTACATACACATAGATCTTTTAATAGGCCACATTTAGGACATACACTAGGCAATACATGTCACCTCTGAGTTTAAAGTAGAAAATAAAATGCTCAGAAAGAAAACGTTATTCATTATTATGTTCATCATTATTCTTCCTTGACTTACAAATAAATATGATAATATCAATTAGTTATTGTTTATAAATTTTTGCTTCAAAAATGTTAAAAAACACAAAAAATTATCACAATGTTTTTAAATTAACTATAACTAAAAATTATTATATGAAAAAACCGCAATCTCAAAAACCTGTAAATATAAAAAATAAATACAACTATATTGATTCTATAGAGGAATTAGATAATTATCCTTATATAATTATTAACGGTAAAAAGGTAATAGTTATAGACATAATAAAATGATGGCTATCAATTGGTTCACTTTATATATTTTTATTTGTTACATTTTTGCATGCAGGAAATAAATAAGAGATTTGCAAAATTTATAGAGTTGTTAGATTCTACTAAAAGCGATTACATATTATTTTCAAATCGTAATGATATAGATCCTAATTCTATATATTTAGGATTAGAAATCCCAGACTCTTATGTGCTCATTTCTAAGGATAAAGTTGAAATATATACATCTAAAATTGCATTAGACTTTGTGGAATTTGTACTAAAATCTAAAGTAAAAAAAATATTACCTCAATCGATTTTTGATAAGATAAATTTAAACCATGATTTAGAAAACTTGGAAAAAATAATCTCTAGATCTCAAGTTTTGATTAACGGAGACAAAATGTTATTTTCAGAAACAAAAAAGTATAACGCTTTAAAAATTATTGATGCATCTGAGAATTTTAGAATTATCAGATCTTTTAAGTCTTCTTATGAAGTTAGGCAGATTAGTAAAGCAGTAAAAATTACAAAAAAGATTTTTACTAAAGTTATTTCTGCCACTGATTTATTTTCAAACAAACTCACTGAAATAGAAATATCTTCTCAACTTAAAACAGAGGCTTTAAGGTACAGAGTTGAATTAGCTTTTGAACCGATAGTGGCATCAAACTACAATAGCAGATTTCCTCATGCAATCCCTTCAGATAAAAGAATAACTAAAATGTGTTTGATAGATTTCGGAATAAAGTATAACAACTACTGTGCTGATTTGACAAGATGTTTTTTTGATAACAGTAACTCAAAAAAAGAAAAAGAGATCTATGATATTGCTATAGATACATTTTATGAAATCATATCAAAAATTGAAAGTGGTGAATCCATAATTGAATTAGCTAAATATTATGAAAAAAAATGTAAAGAGATTAGTAAAGATCAATTACATTCCTTAGGTCATGGGGTTGGTTTAGAAATTCATGAATATCCTACAATATCAATCAAAATCGATCAAGAAGTGGATTTGCGGCAAAAAGTGATAGCTATTGAACCTGGTTTCTACTTTGATAATTTCGGTGTAAGATATGAAGACACGATATATGTAGATAAAAATAACAAAGTAAAGGTCTTATAAGAAATCATTCAATTAAATGCGCAAAGAACGTTATTAATGAATGCATCCAGTTCAATGGAAATAAAAGAATTCCGTTTTTTGTTGATAGCAAATCTGAAGTGATAGTTCTTCTATTGATTATCGTTATTTCTTTTTTTGTTGTTACCAGTTCACTATTTTTTGAAACCACTCTTATAGATGCTTGATAATTTACCGCTTCTCCAAATCTATGAACAGTTCTAAATATTCGTTTTTCTTTTGGCTGAAGAAAAACATCTGAATAAGTTATCTTTGCTAATTTAGGGCCAAAAAATTCAACAACAAAAGTTTCAGGATAGTTTCCTGTGTTCTCAACTATGAAGTTGACTTCAATCTCTTCTTTCGCATTTCCAACATATTTTTCATTTGCAATCAATGAAATTATTTCTTTATTCACATCAACTACTACATAAAAAACAAAATCATCTAAGTAATCCAACTTCTCTTCATCTATTAATCTTATGGTAAAGTTATATGTCCCATCTTTGGCAAATTGAGGAACTTTTATTTTAACATATACAGGATTAAAACCACTGATAGATTCAATGGTCCATAGCTCAGGTAAGTTCTCTACTTTTATTTTATCATAAGTCCCTCCTATGTCAAATTTACCTTTAGTAAAAACTCTTTGCATTATACCTAATTCTAGAACTTGACCAGGAGCAATTGAATCCGCAAATATAGTATTCCCATAACTTATTTGCTTCTCGTCAATATTATTCCCTACTTTTACAAGAGTAATGTTATCTGGTCTACTCAATTCTTCTTGAGTGCTTAGAACTTGAAACATATCTGAAGCAGAACTTAGTTTAACTACGAACATGTTTAGAACAAAAAACAGGAATAGAAACATGGTAAACTTTTTTGTCGTGTTATACAACATCATCAAAATATATTATTTTAAATATTAAAATACTATCTCAATCAATCTATATCTCAATCCAAAAACTAAAAAATTTTGTTTGCTTAGTTATTCTTCTTCATCTACTTCTTCTTCATCTTCCTCTTCTTCGTCTAAGTCTTCATCTTCTTCTTCATCTTCTTCTTCGTCTTCATCGTCAAAATCTTCATCATCGTCCCAGTCTTCGTCTTCGTCAAAGTCTTCTTCTTCATCAAAATCTTCGTCTTCGTCATCACCAAATTTTAGGTATCTCATAGGCACACCTTTTATTGATTTAATAGCAGCCATAATTTTTAAAATTTATGTAATTTCTAAAAATGTGTTATTTAACGGTATTTCACTTTTTTGCCAGAACTTTTTTCAAAATGTTAGCAAATTTTTTCTTTTCTTGTTCAGGAATGTCTAATTCTTTAAAAAAGTACAAATCTGGTATTAAACAGATGGAATATTTATTTTCGAGGTCAATTAATTTTCTTATTTTTTCATAGTTATATTCAAGAAGAAGGTTCTTTAATGAGTGCATAATTGAGCACATATGAAACAATTTATGATAATAAGTAGTATCTTCATCAAGTTTCAGCTTTTTTATTATAATTTTATTGTCTTTTTTGAAAATAAAATCAATTTTTTGATTTTCATCAACATTTTTTGAATTACTTAGTTCAAGCAAATTAATTTGTTCAGATAAATTTGTTAATGTATGGATTAGATATGCTTCATAAGCTGTTTTTTTCAAAGGGTCTGATATATTTTTTAATTCTTTTTTTGAACGCTTTTTTATTTCCTGAAAAAAGGTGTGAAGTTCAATGTTGTTCTGTTTAAGAACGTCAATTTTTTTTTGGCTTTTTTCAACGGTAGTTTCTATTCTCAACGCTTCAAAAAAGTGATCTTTCATAGTCAATAATAGTTCATATAAATTCTCAATAATTTCATCTGTTAGATCACTTTTTAATTTTCTTTCATAAATCAATGATTTTTGTCCGTCGATCAACTTAAATACTATTTCATTATCTCCTATCATTTCAACTCCTCTTGATGATATACCTATTGAATGATATAAGATTTTATAAATCTCATTACTTTGAACAACTTTTTCTAATTTTTTGTTTGCTTAAATTTTTAAATATCAAAATTATAGTAGTATAAGAAATATATCTGCATGTGTGGTGGTCTCTGTGCCTAAGATAACTTTGTTTGAAGTTAAAAAAAATGAAAGAAAATATTTAGAAAAAAGGTTGTCTGGTAATCAGCTTAGATTTTATCAACAGACCATAGATAAAATAGATACAAACGAATTTGCAGATACAGAGGTTTTATCAGTTTTCATTTATTCGAAAGTTACAAAAGAAGTTATGGAAAAATTACCTAACTTAAAAGCTATATTGACAAGGTCAACAGGTTTTGACCATATTGACATAAATACAGCCAAGGAAAAAGGTATAAAAGTATACAATGTTCCATCGTATGGTGAAAACACAGTTGCAGAGCATACTTTTGCATTAATATTGTCTTTATCAAGACATATACATAAGTCTTATGTGAGAACATTGAAAAATGATTTTTCTATAGAGGGTTTAATCGGTTTTGATCTGCGTGGAAAAACTATAGGAATTGTTGGTGGAGGAAAAATAGGTATGCATGTGGCAAAAATCGCAAAAGGTTTTGGTATGAACGTGTTAGTTTACGATGCTTACAGAAACAAGTTCTTAGAAGAGGTTATAGGATTCAAATACGTTTCGTTGTCTGAATTGTTAAAACAATCTGACATAGTTTCTTTACACGTACCTTACAATCAAAGTACCCATCATATGATCAATAGAGATACTTTGGGGTTGATGAAAAAAGGTGCCATATTAATCAACACTGCTAGAGGCGGAGTTGTTGATACTGATGCACTTTTAGAGGCTTTAGAATCAAAAAAGCTTGGAGGAGCAGGCTTAGATGTCATAGAGGGAGAAGAATTAATCAGAGAAGAGCATCAACTTCTTCATGATACTGCAAACCCAGAGAAGCTCAGAGCAATTTACAGGGACCACAAAATTTTTCAATTGGAAAATGTGGTATTTACTCCTCACAACGCATTTAATAGTAAAGAAGCGTTATTAAGGATCTTAGATACGACTGTTGAGAACCTCCATCATTATCTAGATGGCAAAGATTACAATAGAGTAGTATAGTTATTTTTGATTACTATCTATATTATTTTCAGTTAGTAAACTCTCTATTTTTTTGATGTTAAGTAATGCAAGTTTTTTTATTTCATTGTATGTTTTGCATGAATAAGTATATTCGTAACCTCTTCTGAGGTTTTTCTTGTTTCTTGAAATTATATTTTTTTTCATGAGTTCTACCAAAGCTTGGTAAATTCTGATTTTACTTTTTTTAAATTTAGATGATAGTTCATCTATATTAGATTCTTTATTACAAAGATAACAAAGTAATTTGAATTCAAGATCGCTAAGTTCAAGTGCAAATTTTATAGCTTCGTCTATATTTTTGCACATGGATATGTTTTTTCTCATAATAATTACAACAATCGATAAGTTTAAAAGTTTTAAGTTTTTATATAAATACTAAAAACTAAGCTAAATGCAAAGGTGGTTTTATGAACGACATTGAACAAATCAAAAGAAGAAAGTTAGAAGAGTTGAAGAAGAAGTATTTTTCTCTAAATGACAATGGCAAGTCTATACAAAACAATAGTGAAATTATAATTTATACAACTCCTACCTGTCCTTATTGTTCAATGGCTAAAAGTTATTTAGATTCAAAAGGAGTCAGATACAAGGAAGTAAATGTTGCTGCAGACATGAAAGCAGCACAAGAGATGGTAATGAAATCAGGCGAACTTGGGGTTCCTCAGATTGAAATAAATGGTAGGATGATAATTGGCTTTGATAGATATGCAATAGATGAGGAGCTCAGAAAACTTGGTAAATAGAATTGAAATTCATAAATTGGAAATCTTTTTATTTTTGATTAATGATTTTGTATCATGTCTAATTATTATGACGTTATTATTGTTGGAGGAGGTCCTGCAGGCATTTCTACAGCACTAACTATAAATGCGAGTTATCCTGAAAAGAAAATTCTTCTTCTCAGAGAAGACAAGGTACCTATTGTGCCATGTGGTATGCATTACTTGATCTGGAAAATTAAAGATGGTCAAGAGCATGAATTTTTGTGCGATGATACGTTAAAGAATGTAGATTTAGAAATAGAAATTACTAAGGTTGTTGACATAGATAGAAAAAAGAAAACTATTACTACAGCAGACAATCGAGTATTTTTCTATGATAGACTTGTTTTAGCAACAGGTTCATTACCATCATTACCAGATATCGAAGGTAAAACAGCAAAAGGCGTTTTTGTTGTTAAGAAGGACTTTGAATATTTGCTAGAGATAAAAAGATTTTTGAAGAACAGAATGAAAATAGGCATAATAGGAGGTGGCTTTGTTGGAGTTGAGATGGCTGATCTGTTGAGCCAACTGGGTAAAGAAGTTATTTTAATTTATCCTACCAGTCACATTTTAGAGAATTCTTTTGACAGAGAGTTTTACACGATTGCAGAAGACTTGTTAATAAGGCAAAACGTTAAATTGTATCCAAAGGTACATGTAAAAAGAATTATAGCTGATCTTCAAAATACGGTAAAAGGAGTTGAATTAGATAATAATACAATTATTGATATTGACGCTGTAATATTTTGTACAGGTATGAAGCCAAACATAGAATTAGCGGAAAAGATAGGTTTGGAGATAGGTAAGCAGCACGGTATAGTTGTTGACGAATACATGAGGACTTCTGATCCAAACATATTTGCAGTAGGTGACTGTACTGAAGAAAGAGAATTTTTTACGAGGCAAGTTACATCTATGATGTTAGCTTCGATAGCAACTTCGGAGGGGAGGATAGCAGGTTCTAACATATTCAACTTACGAGTGATCAGACAAAACAAAGGTACAGTTGGTATTTATTCTACTATAATAGGTAATTCTGTTTTTGGTTGTGTTGGAATGACTGAAAGTAGAGCCAAGCAAAACGGTTTTGATTACATCGTAGGAGAATGTAAAACATATGACAAACATCATTCTGCTTTTGGTAACTCTAAAGAGCTTTACGTTAAACTCATATTTTCAAGAGAAAGCGATGTGATTTTAGGCGGTCAGGTTTTTGGATCTGTTTATGTTGCAGAACTACTTAATTTGATTGGTTTATGTGTTCAGAAGTCTATGACTATCTCTGAGCTGATTACATTACAGATAGGAACACATCCAGTTTTAACTTCTTCGCCTGCGTCTTATCCAATAATCTTGGCTGCGGTAGATGCAATGAGAAATCAACTGATTCAAAATAAAATCATATATTGTGACTTTTTAGACAAGGAAAGTATAGAAAAATTGAAAACATTGAATCCATCAAAAAGGGTAGAAGGAAGTTCTGAAAGCTTGAACGTAATGCAAGCAAAAAACAAATAGGTAATTTAGCAGGGTGAGGGAGTCGAACCCCCCTATGCCGGTTTCTACTTCAATTTTGTATAATACCCTAGAGCTAGTTTATATGACAAGCCTGCAGCCGGCCACATAGCCGCTCTGTCAACCCTGCGTCATAATATATGTCTAACAAAAAGGAATATAAACTATGATATATGACTTACTTTTTTCTTAAAAGTCCGTCAATCATTTTTATTGCAATTCCAAAAACGATAAAAAAAATTCCAGAATAGAAAAAGAACGGTACGAGGTATCTCATGGCCATATGATAGACAGATAATATATACGTGATTGGCGTAAGAACTAAATAATCAAAAACAGTTCCAAAAAAATTTTTGATTGTTTCAAAGTTTTTATTGTCTTTCTTTTGTTGAACTTCTTCTTTGATTTTTTGCTCTGCTTTTTTTCTGACGTATTCCTGTTTGATTTCAGGAGAATAAATAGTTGCTACTTCCCGATAATTACGTTCTTCTGAACCATGTACTCTAATGTATTGTGGATATGCTACGTTATAAGAGCTTAATATTGTGGCAACTACAAGTGTGTTTAAAAAGTATTTTTTAAATCGATTATTTTTAGTTGCTCTAGATGGATTTTGTGAATTTTGCCTCACAGCAAATTTTTTATTACTATTATATAGAAATCTCACAATGAAATTATTCCACAAACATTTTTTATTTTGATACTTAGAATAATTTAGTTTGATTTTTAGCGCTTTCAAGATCTGACACAGAAAAACCCAATCTTCTTAGCATTATCTTGTTTATTTTGAGTTGCTCACAAAGCTCATAAAGTAATTCTAGCGTAACCTTGTATATTAGTGCTTTATTGTCAGTTCTTTTATCCAATTTTTTTCTTTTTGTTACAGTTCTGAGTTTAGTTGTAATTCCTAGAATTTGAATAGTTCCAACAAGAGCTTTCTTATGATCAAGAACTTCTCCAACTACTTCCTCCATGAGAATTTCTAACACACTTTTTAAATAATAGTAGTCGTTACTGTCTTCTTTTAGAGTACTGATTCTAGATACTTGTTTTTCGTGCTCATTATCTACATCAAAATAATAAACTTCCAGATTTTTAGATGCGTTAAAGAGATATTTCCCATGCTTTTCTCCAAAATGTTTGATTAATTCAGCGATGTTTACTTTTGCCAATTCTCCAATAGTGTTGATTCCTAAGTTTCTCAATACTTGTTCTGTTTTTTTCCCTATTCCTGGCATTTCTGAAATATCCAAATTATTCAAGAACTCTTCAGCATTTCTTATTACGAGAATACCTTTTTTTTGACCTGATGCAATTTTTGCTGTTATTTGAGTAGTTGCGATACCTATTGAACACTCAAATCCAAAGGATTTTATAATATTATTGAGTTCCAAAGCTATTTTTTCTGCTTCTTCAAATGATGTGTTATTCAATTCTAATGAAAATTCATCAATACTCATTTGTTGAATTTTATAATTTTTTCTTATTTCGTCAAAAATATTATTAGATAATTCTTCATAATATTCGTAATCGTGGCTCAAGAAAATGATCTCTATTCCAAGTTCTTTTTTTGCTTTATCGGCAATTTTGAAGGCTTCAGTTAATGGCATTCCGCTCTTAATACCTAGTTTTCTTGCTTCATAACTTGCAGTCGCAACTGCTCCACTTCTATCGTTTCTTCCTGAATATACTGCGACAACAACTGGTAAATTAATTAAATTTTTGTTTCTTAATCTTTCACACGTGACAAAAAATTGGTTCAAATCCAAATGAATAAACAATCTCATAGTTCACTACACTGTTAATCTTACAATAACTTTATCACCATCAATTAGGTTTAGTTTTTTTCTTAAGTAGTTTTTACTTATTAGTTCAATAACAGATAGATTATAATGTGTTTTTTCAGGAATGATTATATATCCAGCGACAGATTTCATAGAATTATTTTCATCATCGCTATATTTAACTATCTGACAAGGAAGCAAATAAAAACCACCAAGTTCTCTGTTGTTTTCTTTTTTGCCTTTTACGTAGTAGGTTGTCAATTGTCTTACCAATTTTGCATTAGTTAAATAGTCTTCATCAATCTTTAAGTTAAGTGTCCCAGGATATGGAATGTATCCAGAAATTTGCATAACAGCATTTTTATAAAAATCCATGGAAAGATAACGTTTGCCGTCTCCAAAGCCTGTAAATACTCTACCTTTTATTATTATTTCATTTTTTTGTTTTATGCATTCCTGGATAAAATTCGTCAAGTTTAGTAGTTCTTGTACAGCTAACTCAGTGACTTGTATTGTATCATTTTTGTATTCAATATAATTGTTATTTTTCAATTCCTTAAGGATTCTTGAGATTGATTGTTGAGAATACCCTGTTATCATTCCTAATTCAGCTTGGCTAATTCTCACAGGATTTTTGTGTGCTCTAAGATTAATGAGCTTCAGAATAATATTCAAGTAGTTAATCAGTATACTTTTTTTCATAAGTTATCATCAAAACATTTTAATATTTATGAGTTATTATAATCCATGCCTATGATGAGTTGGACAACCACTGATTTTTGATGATGCCAACAGCGACTGAGGCTCAGAGTTAAAAACCTTTTTAGTCATTTTTTTATTATAAAAAGTGGATAAACATGTTTACCAGCCTCGCGATAGAGCGAGTTCAAACAAAAAATGGATAAATTGAAATCCTCTTTTCCAAAAGCATCCTCTAGAAGAGCCAAATTTTTCTAGGCGTTATCAAAAACGTCCTTTAGACAAAGTGACAAGAGAATTTTTAAAGTTAGTTGAAGAGAACGGACCTCTTGAAAGAATAAAAGGCCTTATTGATCAAGGAGCTGATATAAAAGTTACTGATGAGTTAGGGAATAACGTTGCGATGCTTGCTTTAAAGAATCTCAATATCGATTTGGTATACTTTTTCTTGAGTCAAGGTGTCGATGCAAAGGCGAGGGATAACTCTCTTAAAAACTTGCTTCATCTCATTGCTTCAATAAAAGTCAGAGATTTTTCAAAAAAACTTTCACTTCTGGACTTAGCTAGTCATTTAATTATCCAACACGGACTCGATGTTTCTTCACGTGATGTCTCAGATAGAACTCCTCTGCATGATGCAGCTGAATCAGGTTTTTATGAATATGTATATTTGCTTGTGAGTCAAGGAGCAGACGTGTCTGCGAAAGATAGAAGCAATCTAACGCCTTTTGACTTGGCTTTAAAAGCTTTTCGTGATGCTATCGTAAAAGTTTCTAGTGATTCAGAGCGTATTAAAAAACTTATTGACTTAATAGTTCAGTCTAAATTTTTACATGCGGAAAGGTTGTTCATTAAACTAATTTCAAGAACAGAGTCTCAAGAGATGTATGAACATTTGTTCGGACTCTTTTACACCTTGAAATATCTTAGTGAAGAACAAGAGAGATCTACAAAAAATGCTGCATTTCTCAAATTAATAAAAGAACTCAGCGAAAAAGATTCATTATCCTCAAAAGATAAAAAGCTGGTAGAAAGATTACTCAAATTAGGAGCAAATATAGATGCACGAGACTCAGATGGTAATACAGGATTGCATTTAGCTGTTCTTTCAGGCAACTCAAGCTTAGTAAACTATTTACTTTCCTTAGGAGCAAATCCGAACTTGCTCAACAAAAGGAAAGAATCACCATTGTTACTGGCTGCATATGATGAAGCAATAACATATTTACTTATGATTAATGGTGCAGACATTATGATCACTGATTCTCAAGGAAGAACTTTGCTGTATTACGCACTAAAGAATTCGAATTTTGAACTTGCCGAAGAACTTATTAATGCAGGTATTGATATAAATCATAAGGACCATAATGGAGATACTGTGTTAATGAGCTTTATTCATCGTATTGATGTAGTTAAATTTTTGTTAAGTTATGGTCCAGATTTGAGCGTGAGAAACAGTAATGGATATACGCCACTTTTACTCGCAATTGAACACGGTAAGATTGATACAGCAATCATTTTATTAGAAAATGGCGCAGAGATTGATGAAAGATATATTATCGCACGTAAAAAAATGAGTGAGATAGAGTTACTCTCTGTTACTCCATTGGAGTTAGCAATTTTAAATGGATTATATGAACTTGCTGATCTTTTAATCAAGAAAGGTGCAGATCCTAGTAAGTTACCTAGAAATGTGTTTGAAAGATACGTGTTGAGGCACTTTGAAAGTATGGTGTGAGTCAGATAACATCAATCACTAACAATATAAATTTTTAAATTCATTATAACTTATGCATTCTGGTCATGATTCAAAAAAAGCTTACAAATTATTTTTGGAGAATCTACCAAGAATATTCATTATAGGACTAGTGTTAACATTTATTTTTTCTGTCATAGTTCAGTTAGGATTGGTCGTTCAATCGCTTACTGAAAGATGTGATGCAACTACAAACGAAAACTGTTCCATTATTTCCAATCAATTAAGTTCATTTACTCAATTTTCAGAAGTAGTTTCAAAAAATGCTTTGTTACTATTGTTACTAGGTCCATTGATTCTATTAATATCTACTTTAGGCTTGATAAGCGCAGCCATATACAGAATGAAGTATTTGCAGTTAGAGTTAAAAAATGAAAAAACTGATTCTAAAAAATCAGGAAAAAAATACAAAGCGGCTTTATTACTAATAATTTTTTTGTTCTTGCTGATTAGTTCTATTTCAGAATTGATATTAAATTCTTCTTTTTTTGTAAGCAAAGATGAAGTGAAATATGTATCCATACTAGAGGATAGTCCCAAGAAATTCCCAATAGGTTTTAAGTCTAATTTTAATTACATTATGAAATTCATAGAGTTTTTTTTGTTTTGGTTGAGTTCTTATCTTATTTTGCATTTAGCTCTACAATTTGATGAGCCTAACAGTCAAAACAAAGAAACCTTATAACCTATTATGGTTAAGATTTTTATATGGACCCTTGTGTCATATTGGCTGCTGGTAAGAGCAAGCGCTTTTATCCATTCGAAAACAAACTTTTGTTTGAAGTTTTAGGAAAACCTCTAATAGTGCATTTGATAAATCTACTTAAAGCTAACTTTAAAACTTTTTATGTGGTTGCCAAAGACGATTCGATAGTTAATGAAGTGAAAAAATTTTTTCCAGAACTGAGTATTAGACCTGTTTATCAGCTTGAACAATTAGGTACTGCTCATGCAATTTTACAATGTGAAGATCAAATTCTTGATGATTTTTACGTGGTGGCTGGAGATGTATTATTTGATAAGAACTTAGTTAAGCACTTCATGGATTTCGTAGAAGAGAATAAATACAAGTTTGAAAAATTTGTAGTTGCAAAAAAGCTTTCTCAAACTATGGAATATGGTTTGATAGAAGAAAAAGCAAACGTTATAACTAACATAATTGAAAAGCCAGTAAACAACGCTTCTGGTTACGTTAACACTTCCATATATCACTTTAAGCAAACTATTTTTGATGAATTAAAAAAGGTTAAATTATCCAAAAGAGGAGAATACGAGGTCACAGACATACTGAAAGGTGCTTATTGTTATAACACTGAGTTAGAATGGATAGATTTAGGTTATCCTTGGAAGCTATTAGACTGTTTAGATTTATTATTTGATTTTTATGAATCGAGGTTGGAAGGCGAAGTCATAGATTCAAAAGTCAAAGGTAAAATCATAATTGAAAAAGGTTCTGTTATTGAAGATTCGTACGTTGATGGAAATTTATATTTAGGTAAGAATTCTACAGTTGGTCCTAACTCTTACATACGTGGAAATGTATCAATAGGTGATAATTCTCACATAGGTGAGAGTACTACTATAAAAGAATCTATTGTAGGCTCAAAAACAAATGCCAAGCATCTGACCTACATTGGGGATTCTGTCATAGGTGATGATTGTAATTTCGGTTCATCTTCTCAAGTAGCGAATTTTAGATTTGACGGAAACTCTGTATTAGTTGAGACAAACAACATGAAAATAGACTCTAAAAGAAAAAAACTTGGAGTGTTGATGGGCAATAATGTAAAAATAGGAGTTAATGCAGTTTTTCTCCCCGGTAAGATTATTGGTTCCAATGTTTGGATATATCCAAATTCAATAGTTGATAGAAACGTTCATGACAATACTATATTCAAAACAAAATATGAGAATGAAATAACACATAAAAAAGTACCTGATTAGTAGAGTTTTTTTATGATAAAAATAAATTCCGTCATGAGAAACAGGTTAATGTTGTTTTTATTCATTATATTTATTGTTTATGCTTTTTTCTATTTTTCTAATAAGTATAGAGAATATGGGTATCAGACTTCTAAAATAAACCAGTTGAGACATTCGCACGAAACTTGGTTAAAAAGATTACAATCTGGTCAAATTGAACACATAAGTTACAATATTGTTGACATTGATAATTTAACAATTACTTCTAAGATTAAGTATGATTCAAAGTCAGGTTCATTTAAAGAGACTATAATTTATCATTTGAGTAATGGGAATACAACAATATCATTCAGTGACATTAAAGGATCTGATCTAATCAACTCTATTGTTAACAGGACCAAAAGTATAGTTTTTTCAAAGTACATTTCAATTTTAAATTATACTGAAAATACAGATGGATCAAAATGTTACTATTTTAATTCTTTTGACAATCACACAATCCAGGTAGTTCATTCTGTTTTGTGTTATGATACAGAGAATGATCTAAGATTTATTTATTTTTCCAGGGATTCTAGAGGACTTATGTTATTTATGAACTATAGTTAGGTTAACTCCTAACAAAAAACAAAAATTTAAAAAATCATAAAAGTAACCATAAAACAGGTGATGTTATGTATATAGGAATGTTAGAAAATACATTTTTTGATATATCTAAAAGGTTATTGATAGGTTTTTTGATACTTTTTGTTGGACTGACATTTGCACAGGCTACGCAAGCTTCCAGCAGCTATCCAGAAATAGAGATAAGAGAGCTTTTTTTGTTTAAGGACAGTTACGTAATTTCATATGATACAAAACCAGGGATTTATTTACTTTTTCCTGATGATTTAGTAGAGAAAGGTACTCCATATACTACAGCATACGTGTATCCGAAGCCAAATACTAATCCTTATTTTTTCATACTAGGTAGTGGTAGTGTTGACATCCAAGAATCAAAGAAAAATGAACTGAAAAGCTATGATTTAGCAACATTTTTGAACAAAAGAGTAGAAGTTAACTTGTTCAATGGAACAAAAATGGTTGGAATATTATCAAAATTACCTTCTGAAAACAATCCAGTTTTGATTTTGGCTAAAGAGAATTCATTAGATTTTGTAATTATTCCATATTCCCAGGTTGTTTCTTTAAAACCTCTAGAAATAAAAGACAACATGAATAAAACAGTTACCACAATAAAGATAGATGGTCAAATTAACAAACTTTTAGCCATTCCTAATGACATGATTGATACAAGTATAGGATGTATATATTGTGATATGCAAAGCTATTATTATAAAACGATCAATGTTTTGGACTTGGATAAAAAAGAGATAGAGACTACAGTTAATTTTGTTAATACATTTGGCAAAATAAAAAATGCAAAAGTAACATTCTTTACTTACTCATTTGATTCATCATCTATTTACAGAAGAATTTATCCTTATGCGAGAGAAGCTACCAAAAGAACGGTAACTAGTGTTGGGTATAGCCAAGAATCAACATCTGAAACAACATCAGCAGAAATAGACAGTGAAAACGCATATTCAACAACACTACAAGAATCTGAGTTTGGTAAAGCTCACGTTATAAGGTTAGTAAAAGATAGTGTAGACATAAAGCCGTTTAAATATATTTGGAATTCTCAGAGAGAAGATGCTATTTATGAATATCTTGAGCTAAAAACAAAATCTACAACATTGCCTCAAGGTTCATTAGTTATTTTGAAACAAGGATTGCCATACACAAAGATAGAAACAAAGCCTATCTACGACAAGGAATTTACAGAAATTAAGTTAAAGGCAGATCCTTCAATTTCCGTAAAAAGAGAATACAACTCAAGAAGCAATTATGATCCTAATGGAAGGGTGACTAGCTATGATTACAGTGTAGAATTAACAATCCAAAACAATGGTAGAACTGAAAGGTCTATAACTGTTAGAGAACATGTTTCATACTACGGTTTCACTAGCTATCAGGTACTTTCAGTTGATGGTGTATCTGATTACAACAAAGAAATAGACAAGATATCATTTGATTTAAAATTAAAGCCAGGTGAGAAGAAGAAGGTTACCCTGAATTACAGAGTTTACATCTAGAGAATTAGCAATCTCTTTCTAATAAGTTTTGCATAGCCAATCTTTTTATTTTTTAATGTCATTAGTTAGTTAAATGAAAGGCGATATCAAACAAAAAGTTGGACAACAGCAGAACAAATCAAAAGAATTATTTAGAGAAGACGATTTGATTATCCATGCTGCCTACGTTAAATTAATTTTTTCAGTTGTAGGCTTGATATTAGTCGGTGTAGGTTGTGCTTTAGTTTTGGACTTGTTTTTGGGTCAAGGCATAGGTTTTATAGTCGTAGGACTATTTTTCTATTTAGTTACTCTAGTTTTCGAGTTATTTAAGCAATACCTTAAAAAGTAAATTTATTTAATTACTAATTCATTTAAACAACAGATAATGGATTGTTTATTTAGGTAAAGGGGTCTTGGGCTAACCTGGTATGCTGCCAGCCTAGGGAGCTGGTGATCTGAGTTCAAATCTCAGAGACCCCATTCAACAACTTATTTGATTTTTTGAAAAATTCTGTTTTTTTACTGCATTTGTTGCATATTATACTAATTTTTTTGTTTTTTATTCTTATTCTAGAATTTTTATGTAAATGCCTGCAATGTTTACAAAATTTCATTCTTATTGGCCATTCTAATTTGATTTTATGAGTACTCTTTAATTTCATGATTAAATCTATGTAATAGTTTTCATATTCAGGCAAATTTTCCGCATTATTGATCAATTCAATTATTCTTTGTTTAGCAATCTTGTTCGCAATTTCTTTCAATTTCATATTTTTCACATTCATATGGCATAATAAATATTATTTATGTGTGTGTATATATATCATTAATTTTGAATAAGTTTATGAGGTGCTTGTTTAACAGTGATTGAAAGCGATGAGCGTCTTAAACATGAAGGTACTAGATT
Source organism: Microcaldota archaeon (assembly GCA_026414265.1). GTDB lineage: Archaea > Micrarchaeota > Micrarchaeia > Anstonellales > SKW190 > SKW190. The sequence continues at coordinate 24,283 of JAOAJI010000007.1, read as the reverse complement.
AAATTCGATTAAAATTGATAAATCACTTTTAAGTAAACTGAATGATATTTTGTTAGATCTAGGGTTTTCAGTTCAATCCAAGAAATCAGTTTATGAATTTAACAGATATTATAAAGGCTCTAGTAATTCCCTAGTTATAGTTTATAATTCAGGCTCAGTTGTTTTGAGGAATTTCGATCCTTATTATTTAGTGGAGAGGCTTTATGTAAACAATGGTATTTTCATAGGTTGTGATGAGGCTGGAAAGGGTGAGATCTATGGTTCAATTTTTTGTGCCTGTGTTTGTTTAAAAGCAACTGAACTAAACTTCTTGATATCATCAGGTGTGAAAGACTCCAAGGAATTAGACGATGATAAGATAAATTCATTAGCTGAGCTCATTAAAACTAAGGCATTATTTATTAAAGTAGTCAAGATTTCACCTGAACTAATTAAATCTTCAAATAAACTCAACTTGAACGGTCTGTTAACAAACGCATACACAAAGTGTTTAACTGCCTGTTATGACTTTTTAATTAGGAGTAACTTCTATCTTGAAACTGTGACTGCGATAATTGACCAATATGATTTAAAAGAATGTATAAAGTTATCTGAGAAGTTTCCAAAGTTGCTGTATGTTGAAAAGGCAGAGAGATTTCCCATAGTTTCTTGCGCATCTATAATTGCCAGGTATTATTATTTAAATGAAGCAAATAAAAAACAGAAATGGGAAAAATAACCTTCTTAGTCAAGTAGTGATTACATCCAACATATTTTCTTTATGAGCATTTTTTATTTCTAGAGCAATTCTCTCTCCCATAGACATTTCATGAAGATACAGGTATGCAGAATAAGGTGTATATTTAATACCAGGTGACCCTGGTATCCTAAAGGACAAATCAAAAACAACAATATCTTCTTTGCCTTTTTCAGCTGTTATTATTGCTTGAATTGCAAAGGGCCCTATTATTCCTTTGTCAAACATTTTTTGGCTTGTTTCGACTATTTTTTCTGCTATTTCGTATACTTTAGACAGAAGACTTTCTCTTATTGTGCAAGCGACATGTCCAACTTCAATTGTTTTCACATCTATCTTAGGTTGTAGCCAATATGGTAATCTTGAAAAGCCTTCTATATTAGATTGCCTTCTCATGTCTATACCCATGAGATCCAGAGTCTCTTCTAATGGCGAATAGAAAAAATTAAAATTGAATTGTGGTCCTACTATAAGTTCTTCTATTCTAGCGTTTTTAAGCGCATTTTCGTCAATAATCCCTTTTTTTATCATTTCATTAGCTTTGTTTTCGTAGTCTTTGCCGTCAATTGCTATAAAAAATGCACGTTCATACGCTCTTTCTTTTTCATTAATTTTAACAATAACTGGTCTATCAATCTCATTAATTTTAAATGTTTTTGGTGTCCTAACACCAGCATTTTCCATTAGTTTGTATTGGTTTTTTTCTTCTGTTCTTTCTTCTGCTCTGAGCATATATCTATTTCCAAAGATAGGGACATCAAAGTTTTTTTCTATATCCTCGTAGCCGAGATATACACAGAAAGATCTGTTTGGTATGAAAACAGTATTATTGTTATTCATCAACTCTATATTACTTTTATTTAGCAAATCTTTGAAGTTATCAAGTCTTACAAGCATATCAATTATTCCTGTATTGCTAAACTTTCTTATTGTCTTTAGATAATATAGGTATTGTTTATCTCGTCCTTTTTGAGAGAAGACTATAGATTTCAAGTTGTTTTTTGCACATCCATAACAAATTTCCAAGGCAGAATGACTCCCTATGGTTGCAACAGCTATTTTACCTTGTTTGTGTAACATAAAATTCTCTCCTTTATTTTGTAACTTTTACTATTTTACCATAGTAGTTACTTATTTTTTTTGTATGGTTTTTTATCTTTTCCATCTTTTGGATTATCATAATTTTCTTTTTCATCGACTAAATTATCTTCAGAGTCATTTTCTAGATCTATTTCTATAGCTATTTCTTGTTTATTCTTTTCATTTTCGTTAATGTCAATTTCTCCAGTCATCTGATTCTTATTTTTATTCATGTTTTGGTTATGAACGTATAGTTCTGGATTTTTTTCAAAGTTCTCTTTTTCTACTAGTGGTAGTAGGTGATTATTACAAACTGGGCAGAAGTAATCTGTAACAGCAGCATCGTCTTGATGGATATTTTCAGCAGCTCTGCAGTTTGGACAGAAATAGTATTCATAAGGATTGAATTGATTCTCCAACAATTTTTGTTCTTGTTTTACCTCTTTTGCCAGTTCAAGTAATGCATTTTTTTTGATATACCAGTGATATATAAACCAACTTCTTTCGTCTTTAGTTTTGTCATAGCTTACGATATTCGCACCATGAAGTTTATTTAAAACTGCTCTAACGTCTGAAATCTTAATATTACAGTTATTTGATATATCTTCATCTGAGGTATATTTTGTTAATCCTTTTAATACTTCTATTGTTTCTTCTCCGCCTATTTCCACCAATCTTTTTCTTAGTGCATGGTCTTTAAACAGATTAATCAACCAAGATATATCTATCTTTTCAGTTTTTACCTTGATGTTTTGCAGAGTAGTTTTTGTCACTGATTTTTGTTTTTTAGGTTCAATAACCTTTTTCTTGGCTTTCAACTCCTTTTTTTTGATAGTCTTTTTTTTCATTATCTTTTTTTTCATAGTGGTTTTAGTTTTCTTAACTGAACTATTTTTTGGTTTTTTATTTTTGATTTGTTTGGTTATGTTTTTCTTAGTTTTTTTTTCCATATCAATCACTTGGTCTACTTGCTATATTTCATCGATGAATTCAGTTTTAAGATGATAATATTTTGGTTAGCAAGAATTATATCATTTAAGTGTTCTAGCCTCGGGTCGTTAGTATGTATTAGATAGTACTCTAATTTAAAAGTAGAGGCAGAAGAAAATCCTGCTATAGGAATTCCAGTACTTTTGTCCAATATAAAATTCCACATTTCTGATTTTATGTTATAAAAAGAAATATTTTCAAATGCAATTTCATTTACATTACTTAGATTATTTTTAATAGTTATTGTATGATTCAAATAAGATACTCTACTTTCAGCAGAAATATTTTCGGCTAAAGCAAGCATCATGTAATTTATGAAAAATGATGGGTATTCATAATAATTCTCAAAGCTATAGTCTAAGCAGTATTCTTTTTTTTCTTCAAGGTAATACTCAAACACGTTAAGGCAAGTTTTTGCAGGATATGCTTCATATTCTACAGAGAAAGCTACGAGGGTATCGTTTTTGACCAAAAATAGTTTTTCTTCTTTGTTCAAATTAAGAAGGTTCATGTACTCTTGACTGTTAAAAAGTTCCTTCGAAGGGTCTTCTATTACTACGGTATATGTATATTTTCCATTTATGCTTTTCCATTTTTCACTTATTTCTTTGCTGACAGCAGAATTTTTATGAATTTTTAATTCTTCTTGCAAATTAAGTGGAAACATGATAACTCCTAGAAGAAGCATTGAAAATACAAGAATTATGCTTAATTCTAATTCGCTTATTTTAATTTTGTTCAAGAATTCCATTTTGATTCCCTTTTTTAGAAATAAATAGAAATAGAAACAGTTTAATTCTTTAGTAGTTTAACAAGCTTGTTTTTTTGTTGTGTGTTGAAATCTTTGCTGAGGATTATAACTTTTAGTCTTTGGTGTTCAGCTTTTTTTAGACTTGAGATGAGAGGAGAAACTTTTTTGATTTCATTAAATTTTTCTTTTTGATAAACTTTAATATCAGGCTCTTTATAAGATACAGGAGGAACTTCGATAATTACTTCTGTACCTATTTCTTGAGAAAATTCTTTTGATAATTTTCTTATTGTTTTCATATCATGCTTGTTGTTGTTTAGGAATTTCTTTTTAAAATCAGAGTAATTTACCACCAATATTTTTTTCCACAGTTTTCTTTTCTGTAAATCATTAGCTAATTCTACATTATTTTCAGTCAATTTGTTCAGAAGAGTTTCGTCTCCATATTCATATAATTCGTTATAGTTAATGATATTCTTTTCTAATGCAGAGGCAATAGCGTGTTTAAGCATTCCAGAAAAGCTTCTGACTGTTTTATGGTTGTACACGTTCATGAACATCATAAACCGTGCAATTAAGATAGACTCTACGACTTCCATGTAGCTTTCTTCGATATAAAATGAATTATTTTTTAGTTTAAACACTTGCGTTATACGATTTTTATCAATAATGCCGTATGCTACTCCTGTGTAATAAGCATCACGTAACAGATAATCTATTCTATCGCTTCCTATAGCTGATGTTATCAAGTAGCCATATCCATTACCTAAATAATAATCAATTATTTCATTAATCTCTTTTTCTGAGAAATGTTTCTTTAGAATATTTGAGATTTCGCCTTTGGTAATGAATTCAAGGCCTTTTTTTTCATGGTCTAGATTAGATGCGAATTCTCCTTCGTGAGAGAAGCAGCAGTGCCCTATATCATGTAAAAGAGATGCAATTCTAAGTTTTTCAAGCTCTTTAATAGGTATTAAATTTTGTGCCAGTTTGGTAGTAACTTCTAGCACACCTAATGAATGTTCAAATCTTGTGTTAGTTGCTCCTGGATAGACTAAGTAGGCAACTCCTAGCTGTTTTACTTTTCTGAGGAACTGAAATCTTTCAGAGTTTATTATGTCAATTTCAAGTTGTGTTAATCTAATATCTCCATGAATTGGGTCCCTGATGACATAATCAAATTTCATGGAATTACCTACTACACTTTTTTGAAAATGTCTCTTCTTACTTCTATGATGTCGCCTTCTTTTTCTTTCATTATGAGTACCACAGTTTTTATTCCAATTATATCTTCTTTTTGAAGAGCGTCTTTCAATTCTGCTATTGATAATTCGTTTTCTTTTGTTTTTTCAAATAACTCATAAATCTTTTTAGTTAATCTCTGGTAATAGTCTTTTGTACAGTAATAGTATTTTCCGTCAAAATTTTTTATTCCAAATATGTTTTCATTTACTATATCTATTTCTGCTACGCTTAGAAATTCTTTTAGTTGAACTTCAGAGTCTATCACTGCAAATCCTTTAACTTTAATAAGTTCCATTGTTTCGTTTGATTTCACATGAGCCAAATTTTCTTTAGTTTCATCAAGAGTATTATTATATTTAGATTGATTATATTTTGACTGCATTTTTTTAGCTTCTTTAAAAAGGTTTTTGTCAATAAACATCAAGTTCAAATTTTTGTTTTTTTCTCCATGAGAGGTTACTATAAGATTTTTGTCTATCATTTCCTGAATTAATTTAATTTCATCTTTATTCAGTACTTTACTAATGTTCTCTAAGGTTCTTTCTTCTCTTTTCAGGTTTATAATTTTTTGAGCAACTGCCAGATACTTGTCGTAATTATCAAATAAAAGTCCATCATCTTTTTGAACGTTTGATTTTTCGGAATATTCAATTTTAGCATCTTTTTTGAGTTCCTTTTCTAATTCTTTTTCATTTATAAAATTCTTATTGGCAAGGACAATTAAGTTTCTGTCAAAATTAATTGCATAGAATTCGTCATTTATCAAGTTCTCATTTACATTAAACTTTTTTTCATTGGAATAGAACACTAGGACAAATTTACCGTCTTTTGTTTTTACAAATTTAGCTTTTATCATAAAAAGCACATTATCTAAACGATTAGTTCACTAATTTTTTTCTTATCACTTTTCCTTCGGGTTTTTCTTCTGCAAATATAGTTCCTGAGAACTTATGCCATGTTAGATTATGGTATTTCCACGCATCGTGTGGTAGAAAAGCTTTTTCACACGTTAGTGATAAAAATTCTTCAGCGTTCAATTTTTCTTCTACTGCAACTTGTGGTAACAACAATCCAGAGAAGTGCTTGTATCTGACTATCAAACCGTCTTTACCTATGTTAATTGCAGATACAAGTTCATTAGGATTAGAGTATTTGATTTCTTCAGGTTTACTTAATACACTTACTTCAAAAACGATTTTTAATAATTCTTCTTTTTGAAGTGGTTGAAATCTAGGGTCTTCAAATGCTGCATTCAAGGCATTGTCTTTAATGGCTTCTATCAATTCTTTGTATGGTAACGGATAGCCTATACAACCTCTCAGGTTTTTTTCTGGATAGGTCTCTATAGTTACAAAAGCGCCTAATTTCTGATAAAGTACTTTATCTTTGCAATCTGGAATGGTAAAGTTTGTATTATATTTGAAGTAGTCATAAATAGTTTTTCTTGCAAGTCTGACTAGATACGTGCCTACTTCATCTGAAATTTGTGTATTTGATTGCAAGTCACTTGAACTCATAAAAGATTAGATGCATGAATGGTTTTTTATTATGATTGTTAAAAGCTTCTGACGTATACTTACCCATTAGTAAAACTATGTCACAATCATTCAGATTTATGTTTTTCTGCTCTTGCCTCATCTACGTGTACGAGCCAGGAGTCTGCTATTTTCATTAAATAGTTTCCAAATGTTTTGCTTAGAGTTACTTTCATGGGTCTGTATTTAGTATTGTTGATTGTAATGGTTTTCCTTTCTACTTTAATCATGCCTATTCGTTTGAGCCTGATTAGAATTTTATTATAAAAAGTAGCTTTCGAGTAGTTATTATTTTTAACAAACTCTGCGATTTCCTTGCCTTCCAAGCAAGTTTTATTTAATAATTCCTTCATGAATTTAAGTGATATTTCATAGTATTTCTCTTTGTATCTCTTTGGAAATACGAAATTTAGAATTAATTCAACAGGCCAAATGTTTCTAGTAGGTATTTCTTGTTCATTTTGGAACTGTTTTAATTCAGGTGAATCGTATCTGGGAAGGTAGAAGTCTTCGGAGCTTGGTATCCCTCTGCTTTTTATGTTTCTGTAATTTGAATTTTGGTTTAGTTGATTGTTAGTTACGTTTTTTTCTTTTTCAGATGGTGTCTCTTGCATAATCATATTAGAATACTTACGAATAAATTTATTTGCTTCAATAAATCTTTTTAAAAATGTTTTTTGGCATAGAAATCATGTTATAATTAGAGAGGTGTTGCCGAGGTCGCCTAGTGGTATGGCGGTGGATTGCTAATCCACTTTCCGATAAGGATGCGTGGGTTCGATTCCCTCCCTCGGCGTAGACTATTTATGACAAATGAGGAACAACTCATTATTAAATTGAGGTATTTCATTAGATTAAGAGTGGGATGGAAAACATGGATACAAATTTAGTTCAAACTTTAAGAGATTTTATGTCTTTTAGTTCTTCATATCTTCATAGAGAGTTTACAAAGCATACTTTTCATAAGCGAGAAAAAGAAAAACATGATTTTGTCACTGATTGTGATTTATTTATAGAGGACAAATTTAGGGATTTGGTATTGAGACATTGGCCAGATTCATCAATAGTTGCAGAGGAAAGGAATTCCAGAAAAGGTACAGGTAAATACACATTTATAATTGATCCTATAGACGGAACAAACAATTTTTCTGCAGGAATCCCTGTTTACGGTACCTCTATATCAGTTTTTAAGGAGAATGAGCCATACTATTCAATAGTTTCATTATCTAATGACATACTATTGGAGGCATACAATCACAAATCTTATTTAAATAACAATGAAGTAATTATCAACAGTTCAAGAGAACTCAGGATAATATTATCTGATTCAAGATTTGAAAAAATAACCTTATATTGTAACAGAGATGTGATTTTCGAGCTAGCAGAGAAAGTTGGCAAGTTTAGAATGCTTGGTGCTGCAGTTTACAACATCTCTTATGTTGCATTAGGCTATGGCGTAGTAAGTATTGAATTTGATTTGAAGCCTGTTGATTATCCTGGCTGTGCTCATTTTTTAGAAAACGCTGGTGGTATAGCAGAACCATTTCATGGTTCTAGATCTTGGAAAGACCTAAAACCTTGTGGCTTGATTTTCGCTCAATGTGATGAGCATCTTAATCGAGTAAAAGAGATAGTAAAAAAATACTTAAAGGAAGATAGTGGCTGATTAAAAGCTACTAAGACCGGTTTAGTACTTGTAGTAATTGTAACAATTTAAATTTAGTATCTTTTTGATAAGTTAGTTTTGATAAGTTAGGGGATGTATTCTATTATTCTACTTTAACAATCTCCACATCTTTTTGATACAAGTAACTCATTACTGATTTAAGTTCAGTTAAGTTTTTTTCATGTGTTTTTTCACTTGTTTTAACGTACACCTTAATTGAAGAGTGTTGATTATCCTTCGAAAATATTTCTTGTGTTTTAACAAATTTGACGTTATATAAAGCTGCTAAGGTCATTTCATGGTTATCAGATAAAGGGACTACTCTAATTTTTTTCTTCAGTTCTTTTGATAGTGCATTTATGCAGTTACCTTCATTTTTAAACAATTCTTCTTCTTTTCCTTTAACAAGAAGTGTTATCAAAGATTCATCACTTGACAGCGCTCTGACGATTTCTACGTTTTCTACATTTTTTAGATAAGGATAAAGGATTTTAGCCACTTGAATATCAAGCTCACTTATTCTATTTTTTTCTAAATTTTCTTTATCTTTACCTTTCAATTCATTTGTTTCAATAGCTTCTTTACTTATAGGAAACTTTGCCATGATATACGCACCTTGCCATGACCCTTATTAAAACATTAACTACTCTTTTTATGTAGAATAACTAATTTAAAGTGATAAGCAGATATTACTAAAAAAGTGGCATCAAAATTGAAAAATAAAATTTAAAAAACACAATAAAAACAATATCAAAAAATTATTTGTGGTTTTTCCTATTCCAGTTTCCAAAACAGGTATTATGTTGGTGCCAATTTCTTATTTACCTAATACTATTTCCATAGCTGAGATTCTTGATTTTTTTCCGTCTTCTGCAGTCAACTCTTCTGTACCTATCTTTATGTCGACCACTTTTACTTCGTTAATGAATCTGTTAATGACTATTTGTGCCACATCAACTGCTTTGGAAATAGTTTTCCCGCGTGCCTTTAAGGTTACTTGTTTGGACCCCTTATTAAACTGTGTCATGACAGCTAGCACATAAGACATAGTGGCTTTCTTGCCTATGAAGATAGTGTTGCTGTCATTTTGTTTTGCATTTTCTGTATTTGGTTTGTCGTTTGTCATTTTGCCACCTCTTGTAAACCTACTGGTTTCTTAGAATAAGGGATTTATATGAAAAACTTTTTATAAATTTAATTATGTCTAATTAGCTAAAATATTGGTGTGATGGCATAATACTTAACGTGGAAGGTATTTTAAGGAATCTATATATATTGATTTTCATGGAAAATGCGCATAAAGAATTAGTATCTAATTTAGTGAAGAAAGTAGAGTCAGGTGAGATCAAAATATACGCGGTAGAGCAGGAATTAAGTAAACATATAAATGATTGGAATACGTGTGCACTATTGGCAAATGAAGTGAGACGAAAAACACTTGAAACAAAACTAGGGTTGTCTTTAACATCTATAAAAAAGCATAACGAGTCATTTGCACAATCCGATGAAAATAAACAGTTGATACAAATTGAACAATGTATAGGTAGTGCGATAATACCTTTAGGTATAGCAGGCCCCATCTTGATTTCTGGAGAATACGCAAAGGGAAATTTTTATGTACCTATAGCAACTAATGAGTCTGCTTTGATAGCCGGGTTACAGAGAGGTATAAAAGCAACGAACATGGCTAATGGCATAAAAACAGTTGTAAAATCAAGTTTGATGACCCGTGCCCCTGTTGTAGAGTGTAGTAGTATAGAAAAAGCAAAGGAATTGGTTGAAAATCTTAACACCAACAAAAATTTATTTGAAGCAATCGCAAACGCAATTAAGAGCGAGGCAAAGTATTCAAAGCTAGTTGGTATAACTGCTTTTTCCATCAATCGATATGTGTGGATGAGATTAGCTTTTGATACCAACGAGGCAATGGGGATGAATTCAGCAACAAAGTATTCTGCTATAGCTGTATCTGTCTTAAAGCAGTATTATCAAGATTTGAAATTGATAGCACTTTCTGGGAATCTTTGTACAGACAAAAAAAGTAGTCACGTTAACATTTTGTTAGGTAGAGGGGTATCAGTAGAAGCAGAGTGCATTATTCCTGAAGATGTGTTGTTTAAGGTATTTGGTCAAAACGTAAGTGTAGATGCAATAGTTAAAACTAACAACATTAAAAATCACCTTGGTTCAGAGTTAGCTGGTACATTCACAGGATTCAATGCAAATGCAGCTAATACTGTAGCAGGTATTTTTATTGCAACAGGTCAAGATGCTGCTCAGATAGTTGAGAGTTCGAGTGCTTTTGTTTATTGTGAGACAATTGATTGTACAGAGTCAACTAATCCTGCATACAAATTATTAGATGAAAAATCTTCTTTATGCAAGAAATGTTTGAAAATTTCAGTTACGATGCCAAATATAGAAGTAGGTACTGTAGGCGGAGGGACAGTATACCATACAGCTAAAGAATGTTTGTCTATTATGGACTGCTTGGGAGGAAAAAGCGGCGAGAAAAAGAAGAAATTGGCAGAGATAATTTGCGCAGCTGTTTTGTGTCAGGAATTAAATTTGCTTGCAGCATTAGTTGATGAATTTAAGTTAGCAGAAAGTCACGTAAAGCTTGCAAGAGGCGAAAAAAGCATACAGAAAAAGTCATGATGTGCATAAAAGATATTGTTAGGTATTTTTATGTCAACTTATTCTTTACCTTTTGTTCTGTCGTTGTTGCTTTTCTTCGTATTATCTTTTTCCATGTCTCATTTTATTTCCTGGTTTATCAGCAGAAGGGGAAAAAATTCGAAAATTGTTGGAATAGACGTGCATAAACCGAATAAGCCGACCATACCTGAGATGGGCGGTTTTGCTGTTATAGGTGGTTTATTAGCAGGGTTTATGACACTGCTTTTCTTTGATACGTTTGTTCACAACATAGTAGATGAAAGGGTAATAACTGCAGTTGTTTTAGTTATCACGATCGCTGGTTTGATAGGGATAGTTGATGATATTTATGTATTACCGCAATGGTTAAAGGCACTTTTGCCAATGTTCATTTCAGCTCCACTTGTAGCTTTAATGGCTGTTGGTGAAACATCAATTACTTTGCCACTATTAGGTACAATTGATTTCGGTATAGTTTATGTATTGGTTCTTATTCCTTTAGCAATAACAGTGTGTTCGAATTTAACAAACATGTTAGCAGGTTTTAACGGATTAGAGACAGGACTGGCGATGATAATATTCTTTGGATTGATGTTTTTGGGTTTTGTTAAAGGAAATGTGTTACTCTTAGTAATCAACGGCATAGCATTTTTTTCTTCATTAGCATTCTTCCTTTACAACAGATATCCTGCCAAGATATTTCCTGGGGATACAGGTACGTTAGTGTACGGGAGCGTTATTGCATCTTCAGTGATAGTGGGAAATTTTGAAAGTGCAGGAGCGATGATGATGATTTTGTATTATGTTGATTTTTTTATTAAAGTTTTAAACAGATTTCCAAAAACGTTTTGTGTGAATATAAACGGTAGATTATATCCAGAAAACAACAGTATTAGGGGTTTAGTGGATTTAATCTTAGTCAAGATTGGTCCTATGCCAGAAGATAAACTAGTTTTACTTTTATTAATTACTCAAATTATAATCGTGCTTTCAGTCATAACGTTTTATATACTACCCACATGAATTATAATAAAAATTAACGAATAGACTCTACATTTAAATTAAGAATTTTTTATAAAAATTATGTTTGTTGTGGTTAATATGGATGAAAAAGTTAAATTAGTTATAAAAAACGAGCTTAAAAAGGGATACAGGCTTAATAAAAAAGGGCTTATGCAGCTCAAAGAGGCAATAGTTACTTCTACTAATTCGCACAAATTTCTTTCTTTAATCAACTTAAAGAAGTGGGTCAAAGAAGTAAAGAAAGAAATTTTAAAGGAAGAAAAATCTAAGCAGAAATTGTCACAGCATTCAAAAAAGGGTCAGATAATCAAAGCCAAGGGCGTAATTAAAATAAAGAAAGAAAGCTTAAAAGAAGAAAAACCAGAAGAAACCGAACTTGTTATTGAACCTCTAAAATCAAATCCTGCAGAGGTTTACGTACCAGTTCAGCATGTTCATGAACATGAAGCTGTAGTAAAATCTTCAGGGACTCTAGCACAGAGAATGACACAAGTGCAAATACAGAACATGTTGTTTGAGATTAACTCTATGCGACAGACACTAGCGAACATATCTAAAAAATTAGACAGTATTCAGGCAATGTTAGAAAAGAAGGATTGATCAAAGGTTTTCTATTATTTTAAGAGAGTTGATGCCAAACTATTTAAATATTGCTAATTATAAGTTAGATTTTAGTTGATAAAATCTTATTGAGATTTTTAGCCAGGTGAGTAAATGTCTACTGATTTTGTTTTTCAAACTGCAAAAGAACTAAAAGTTGGAAAATATGTATTAATTGACAATATTCCATGTAGGATTGTAGACATAGAAACATCTAAGCCAGGAAAGCACGGTAGTGCAAAGATGAGAATAACTGCAATAGGTCTTTTCGATGGTTCTAAAAGAAATCTTTTGACGCCTAGTGATGCTGATGTACAGGTTCCGATAGTTGAAAGGAAAACTGCGCAAGTGATCTCTGTTGACAATGATTCAGCGAAGTTGATGGACTCTGAGACTTACGAATACTTTGATGTTTCGATCCCTGAAGACCTAAAGGGCAAAGTTGAAGCTGGTAAAGAAGTTGAGATTTTGGTATCTATGGGCAAAAGGGCCATAGAAAGGGTTAGATAGACACAAATTACCTGAAGTGGTTAAAATGTCATCTTCACACAGCGTTGAATTAATTTCAGAAAAGATTAACAATTTTTTTTCTGTTAAGGAATTAGTTGTAAAGATAGATAATGTTTATGCTCCATTGAAGAGGAACGAGATTAGGGAAATTGTTGCTAAGCATTTCATGATAGAGATATCTCAATTAGTGTTGGTCAAGGCTGAGCACAAAATAAATGGTCATTATGTTATTTGTAAATTTAGGTATTATTTGAACAAGGATGCACTAATGAAGTACGAAAAAAAGCATTTATTGATTAGAAATGGTCTAATTGAAAAGCCTCAAAAATCAAAGAGCTAATCAAATTATGACAGAAAATCTTTGTTAAATTAAAATTGTTTTAAGTGATGTGGTAATATGGCTGCAGATTCCTCAAAGACTCACCAGACTAAGCAAAAAGAAAAAAAACAAGTAAAAGTATACCAACCTGGTAACAATTGTCCTAAGTGTGGTCCAGGAGTCAAATTAGCTACACACAAAGATAGACTATCGTGTGGTAAGTGTGGATATTTTGTCAAGAAGTAATAATAATGATTATCCAATGATAGTTGATTCTAGAATCAGAGAGTTTTTTAGTTCAATAGATTTCAAGCGTTTCTTAGTAGTTTTGTTTTTTTCTTCTTGTTCAGTTGCTATTCCGTTTTTTTTGTTATCAATTTTTTTCAAGTTAACACAAGTTGTACAAAACTCTTTGAATATCACTGATCAAGTGTTATACTCTTTAGCAGTAATCGTTCTACCGTACATAACGTATATGGCACTGTTCCGTATTAATTCACGTTTCAAATATGTAGACTTGAATAAATACGATACTTTAAACACTTCTATCTTTTTTTTGAACATAATTGCCATTACTATTCTAATTGTTTTGGTTTTGAGTGGGTCAGGATCTGCTAAGCTATCATATTTTGCAACATTCCCTGTGCATATATGGTTATTGGTAACACCTTTTTTCTTTCATTTTGTGGTTTATAATAAAGATTTAGACTCTTTCTTTGTTGATCATAAGATAGAAAAGTTAGATATACGGCAACTTATTTTCGGCTTTTTGTTTTATGTGGCGTCACTTATATTAATGAATCTCATACTTTATATTTTGAAAGATATAGTAGTAATTGACAATTACAAAGTAATTGATGTTATTAACTCAATGGATTCTTCTATTTTATTATTTGCGATTATCTTTGTGCCGATAACTGAAGAACTTTTTTTTCGTGGTTTTCTGTTAAAAAGAGCAGGTTTATTGACGAGTTCTTTTATTTTTGCGTTATTTCATCTTTCATACTTGTCAATTGTTCAGTTGATAGCCTCGTTCGTTATAGGAGTTGTTCTTGGTTTAGTTTATACTAAATCAAATTTAAATACCTGTATTTTTACACACTTTTTCTTTAATTTTTTTTCAATTATTGCCATAAAAATTTTGCAAGTTTTTTGATTTATTCAAGGTTCATATTTTTAGAAGTATAGGTCTCTTTGACCATCTTCTAGAAGTTTCAATTTTTTGATCGTTAATTCCTTAATTTTTGGATTAGTAATATTTTGGATTTCTCGTTGAATTACTTTTTCTCCAAATTTTTTCATTTCTTCATCAGCGTAGTCTAGTAGATATTCCTTAAATGTAAGAATTGCATTAGGGTGACAAAAGTTTTGTATGTTGCCAGATTTTGCGAATTGCATGAAATAATCTCCAGTTCTTCCGGAACGATAGCAGGCAGTGCAGAAGCTAGGAAGGAAACCCATATTAGATATATCTTTGATGACTTTACTAAGTGATCTGTTATCATGGACTTTGAATTGGGCTTCATCAAATTTTTCTTTTTCTGATTCAGAATACCCTCCTGGATTCGTTCTAGAGCCAGCACTTATTTGAGATATACCTAAAGAGAAGAGTTGATCTCGCAATTGTGCATTTTCTCTTGTTGAGAGAATCATTCCAGTGTAAGGTACTGCCAAGCGTATTATAGCTACTAGTTTTTTGAATTCTTGATCAGAAACAGGATAAGGAGGATTAGTTGAGACTGGTGCATTTAGAGCAGGTTCTATCCTAGGTACAGATATCGTATGTGGTCCAGTTCCAAATTCTTCTTCAAGGTGTTGTGCATGGAGTAATAGGCACAATACTTCGAATTTGTAGTCATATAATCCAAAGAGAACGCCTATGCCTACATCGTCTATGCCTGCCTTTTGAGCCAAGTCCATAGCGTAAAGTCTTTTTTTGTAATCTGCTTTTGGCCCTTGTGGGTGCATTTTCTTGTACGTTTCGTAATGGTACGTTTCTTGAAATAGCTGATAAGTACCTATTTTTGCATTTTTTAATCTAATGAAATTATCTAGTGACAATGGTGCCACGTTAATGTTCAATCGTCTTATTTCGCCATTTCCTACTTTGGTTGAGTACACAGTTTTAATAGCTTCTTCTAAGTAGTCAATATTAGTATGCCTAAGGTCTTCACCAGCTACAAGTAATACTCTTTTTTGGCCCTGCTGAATTAGAAATTCTATTTCTTTTTTCAGTTCATTCATTGTCAGGGTTTTTCTTTTTAATTCCCTGTTATCTTTTCTGAAGGCACAGTAGAGGCAATTGTTACTGCAATAATTTGAGAGATATACTGGTGCAAAAAGTACAAGTCTAGTTCCATAGATTCTTTCTTTGACTTTTTTTGCTGTTTTGAACATAACTTGAATAACTTTTTGATCATTAGTTTGCAGTAGTTTCGCTGTTTCCTCTAATGTTAAACCTTTTGATTCTTCAGCTTTTTTGATAATTTCTAGGCAATCTTCTTTTTTTGGATTTTGATTCTCTTCAAGGATGTTATTTACTAGTTTCTCATCAATAAATCCGACCATGTTATCTCACCCCAATTGCTTTAGCCATGGTTCCAAGACCCTATTTAGCGCTTTTTCACCTTCTATATAAGATAAAACTAAACCATAATTCGTTATAGGGATTAGATTCTCTTCAGCTGTTAATATCCTTGCCTGTATTTTTTGAGAATCGACCATACAGCCTCCGCAATGGATGATTAATTTACAATCATCGAGCAATTCTTTAGAGAAGAATTCTCTTCCAAAGACGAACTTAAATTCTAGTTCAAATCCAAGTTTCTGAGTTAATCTTCTTGGTATTTGTTTTGTACCTATATCATCACATTTTCTGTCATGGTTACAGGCTTCAGCGATTAGGACTTTGTCATGCTTTTTTAATCTTTTTAATACATTTAGTCCTTCAATGAATTTTTTGAGATGTCCATTGCTTTGATAATTTATCATCGTTATTGAAAAAGTAGTTATTGGAATTTCTCTAGGAGTCCACTTGTCTACTATGTCAATGGCTTGAGAATCTGTAATAACTAGTTGTAGGCCCATAGAAGTACCATTAAGTTCTTCTATGAAAGCGAGATAATTATTTTTTTCTTCTTCTTGGATTTCTTTAATTTGGCTTCTTGCTTTTTGTAGATCCATTCTATAGCCGGCAAAAGGAACCATCCTTCTCAACAAGTAATCTAGAACCACGTTTTGTGGTCTTAGTAATCTTCTTTCTGGCGTTTCTTCGTCTATTGGTATGTTTAAAGCAACAAACGAGTATGGTTTCACAAAAGGTAGAATGTCTATTTTCTTTTCTTCTTTTTTGTAGAATTGTTTGATTGCTTCAACAAGTTTTCTTGAGCTTTCTTTTTCAGAGGCGTCAATTATTAAATGATTGTGTGCCTTAGCATCAAATAAATTTTCTAAAATAAATTCAACATTTTTGTTAAGATCATAATCGTTTTGTATCTGATTTTTGAACCAATTAAACACAATAATTAATTGTTTTTGATACTGTTTAGCCAGGCTCATTATCTCATTTTCAACTTTCAAGTTTTTGTTGTTTGGATTAATGACAAGTAAGATCAAGTCACATTCTTTGAAGTTCAACAATGCTTTTTCTTTTCTCTTAAAACCTACTTGTGTGTATTCATCTAAACCAGGCGTGTCAAATATTCTGACAGGTCCGAAGTCATGGATCTCATATAAAACTCTTACGATATCAGATGTAGTTCCAGGAGTATCGTCAACTATTGACGAGTTTTGGTTCGTCAGTAGATTCATAATAGTGGATTTGCCAGTATTGGTTCTTCCGTAAATGCCTATGTTGATTCTGTCTACGAGAATGGCTTTTTGCACATTAGCACCTTTTTACATGTTTCTTTTTATTCTTAAAATGTTGTGAGTCTCCGTACTCAAAGAGGCCTATGTCTTTGTTAATTTTTTTTATTCTTGATAGCAAACAAGCATTGCATTTAGTGGCGTCTTCATCTATACAAGGCTTATTCTCATAGAGCATGTAATGTTTTCTGAATTCTAGAGGTGTTATTATGGGCATTATCACGTTTGCGCCAAAAAGTATCCCTAATTCCCTTCCATAAGGATGAAATGTTTGCAGTGCAGTAGTGGCTGCTATGTTTACGTCCTTCAAAAGAAGTCTTGTAACTGCGATCATTTTCAGTGACAAATTAAAAATAGTTGATCTATTTTTTTGCCATGTCTTTTCATACCATCTTAGAGGTGTTTCTGTATGTATAACATACGGTCCCATACCTATCATATCCGCGTCAATGTTTTTGTAGAATATAACATCGTTAACTAAATCTTCTATAGTTTGTCCAGGTAGTCCTATCATCACTCCTGTGCCTAACTGATAACCTATTTCTTTTAGGTGTTTTAGGCAATTTAATCTTTTTTCAAAAGAGTGCTTTTCGTCATCAGGATGCAACTTCCTATAAAGATTTTTATTAGATGTCTCTATTCTAAGTAGATATCTGTGCGCACCGGCATCATACAGCTCTTGATATACTTTTTTTGATTGTTCACCTATAGAAAGAGTTATTCCCAATCCGTTTTTTTGGTACTTTTTAGTTAATTTTTTTATGTTGGCAACTAACTTTATCACATAATCTATAAAGTTTTTTGATGTAAGTTCTCCTGATTGTAGGACAATGGATCCATATCCGTTTTTAGCTGCAAACAGAGCACAATCAATAAT
The DNA here is from genome assembly GCA_026414265.1 of Microcaldota archaeon. Taxonomy (GTDB): domain Archaea; phylum Micrarchaeota; class Micrarchaeia; order Anstonellales; family SKW190; genus SKW190. The sequence continues at coordinate 6,426 of JAOAJI010000007.1, read as the reverse complement.
TTTTTTCTCATCCATCAAATATCTTTTGATTTTTTTGTTATCTTTTCTTATTCCACAATAGTAACAATTTTTTTCACATACATTACTAAATTCTATAATTCCTCTAAAATAGACCTTGTTTCCCACAAATTTTTGTGTTATTTCTGTTGTCTTATTCTTTAAAAATTCTATTTCTTGGGTGTTGTTTAGTTCAAGCAGTTTTTTGATACTATCGCTGTATTCCCCATTTTCTTTGATTAGATTAATTAACAAACGGTTAAGGTGGTTTTTCATTTCATAATAATATAAACGTAGATAATAATAAACTTAGGTAAATAACACAATAACCTTTTTTAAGACTAATTTCGTTTAACTTATGTGGCTACTCTAATTAAATACTTGGGTCTTTTTACATTTATATTCCTTATTCTTTATTTTTCTGGATGTCTAACTAACTATGCGGCTACTAAAAATTCTTTAGAGGTAGCTTCTAAGAATGAAATAGACATTGATAGCGATGGACTACCTGATAGAATCGTTATTGTGTATACAATGTTTCAAGCCCCTGGAATTAATACTACGCGAAAAACTACTTATAATCTTGAATATCGATACTCTGAAAGTACACAAGAAATAGTTAATGAGAGTTTTCAAATTCCAGAAGAAACAATTAATAAATTTACCTCAGCCAAATTTACATTTGATGATTTGATTTACAGTTGTAAAGAGGCAATTAATTATTGGGAAATAAGAACATGTACTGACTATCCAAATTGTATGATAGCATGTAAAAAATCTGCTCTCTGTGAGGCTTATTTGACTAATAATTACGAGCAAGGTATACGTACAATCAAAGACATTGCTAATAAAATAAGCGACATAGAAAAAGATTTTGATCAACTTCAGTTGATGATAAATAGCAATAACGTTAGTGGTGCAAGAAATATTTCTTATGGATTAATAGAAAAATACAGCAAATTATATTCTGCGACATTAAATAGTCCTTGTGCAGGTACTTACGTAGATCCTTCATACGTTTCTGAGTTATACAATTCTCTTAAAGACAGTATAATTAGCAACATAACAAAGGACATTATACGTAAAAAAACTCCTGCAGAGATAAAATTCAAAGTAAGTGATGAGGTGATTGTTTTTTCTGAAAAAAGTTATGTTTATACAAAATTAAAGTTGAACTACACTCCAGTAGTGTCAAATGTTTTTAATGTAAAGGTATCTGTTCCACCGTATGGTAATTTTACCTATCAAAACTCTTCATTTATTTTTAGTTATGAATCTATAAGAGATAATCCTCTAGACTTTTCATTGCAATCTTATTACGAATATCAGCATCCAAATTTTGATTATCAAAGCATTATAAATAAACAGAATCCTTTTGGTGTAGACGTTTCGTTTATACCTGACGATTCACTTAAATTAGCTACAGTTTATGTGATTATATTTTCATCAATTGATAGTATAATTAATGCATATGATACACTTTTTGGTACTTACATAGGCTTTGGTTTATTACTTTTTACTTTTTACTTGATTATAATGATTTTAGTAAAGTATTTAGGTACTACATTAGCAATTATAAATGCAGTATTTTCAAAAAATCCAAAAGTTGCATTAATGCAATTAGCAGGAAAACATGATTCTAAATACTTGATTTATCTGTTTGTCTCTACGTTCATTATAATAGCTATTATTTTTTACGTACCTAAAACAAGGTTAGAATCTGTCTATACCGAATTCAAAGTTGTAACTTTTACGAGAGTTTTGCTTGCTGATTACTTAAACACCTTTTTAGGGTTATCTTTATGCTTGTCAGCTGTTTTACTTAAAAAATCAGTAATTGAAATAATCAAAATATTAGTGCTGGGAGAGCAATATTATCTATCTGATGAGGATAAACTCAAAAAGGAGCTTCTTGTCACAAAAAAAGAAATTGTCAAGTTAAAAAGCGATATAGATTCTTTATTTAGTCAAGTAAAAGACCTTGGACTTATGCAAGGTATACTCTTCAAAACGCAAGAAGAATATTTATTATTACCTATACCAAAAATTCTAAACATCAAGGATAACGCTATAATTTCTGCAAATAAAGAAAAACTTATTAATTATAGTTCATTGATTAAAAATACTAAAACGCGTATGAGTGTTATTAAAGCTCAGCTTGATAACTTAGTAAAAACATATAAGCAGGATAAGGATAACTGGTTTAATTTATTAACGCAAAAACTTGAAAAATATGAAAAGATTACAGAGCATGACTTAATTGAAATTGGTGTTCCTGAAATGTTATATGATGTTATACTAAATGAATTTTATTCCAAGATAGATAAGAATGTATATGGCTTGCAAAATAACACTATTTATAAATACCCTAAAGATTTTATTGAAAGTAATGTCTTTACATTAATTTCTTCGACTTTAAAGACAAAAAACATACTTCTCTCATCTGTAATTTTCGATAAGGAAGGTAATATTATTCAAGAAAACTTGCCTAGAGATTCAAGTAGGTCAGTAATGCGCGTCATGATGATCAAATTATTATCTGCTGTAAAAAGATTACTAGAAATAAATTATGCAAAAAATATCAACTATATGTTAATTAATTTATCCAAAGCAACAGCAGTATTAGTTTTAGGGAAAAACAGAAACATGTTGCTTGTTGTTTCAAAGAATGCAAATCTTTCAGAGGTCTTAGCCTTTACTAAGCCTTTAGTTTCTGATACATTAGAGCAAAAAAATTTGTAATGAATTAAGCTATTTTTTAATACGTGATCCTTTAAAAATAATCATATGCATACACATATTCTTAGTTCAAATGACATACAAATAGCAGCAGAGCTCATAAAAAAGGGAGAATTAGTAGCATTTCCTACTGAAACTGTTTATGGTTTAGGCGCTAATGCATTAGATCCGAATGCTGTAAGAAAGGTTTTCGTTGTTAAGAATAGACCTGTAGATAATCCATTAATAATACATGTATGTAGAAAAAAGCAAGTGTTTGAACTCTGTAAAATAGATAAAATAATTTTTCCTAAAGTAGCTCTTTTGATTAGAAAGTACTGGCCAGGTCCACTTACACTAATTTTGCCTAAAAAAGAATTTGTTCCTAAAGAAGTTTCTGCTAATCTTAACACTATTGCTATTAGGATGCCTAGGCACAGTGTTGCATTGAAACTTATTAGGTTATCTGAAGTGCCTATAGCTGCTCCATCAGCTAACTTATCTGGAAAGCCTTCTCCAACAAATTACAAACATGTTTACGAGGATTTCAATGGTAAAATAGCAGCTATCATCAAGTCGCGCTCGTGTAGAATTGGTTTAGAATCTACTGTTTTGGATTTGACTTCTGAAAAGCCTGTCATTCTTAGACCTGGTGCAATTACGTTTGAGGAACTAAAGAAAATACTGCCAGACTTAGAACTATGGATGATACAAAAGTCAAACAAAATTACTCCAAAGTCTCCAGGTATGAAATATAGGCACTATGCACCAAATGCTAAGGTAATACTATTTGAAAGCGATAAGAAAACATTGTTAATCGAGAGCTTTAAAGAGGTTTTAGAAAAAAATAATAAACGTTATATTATCATATTTCCTGATAAAGTTGAACTTTTCCACAAAAAACTTTATAGCATTTACAGGGATTGTGATAAGAAATCTATAGAATTCATTATGATAGCTGCTTTAGAGGAACGAGGCATAAATTTAGCTGTAATGAATAGAATAAGAAAGAGTGCTTTTTGTAGCGTATCCTATCTACATGAATTAAATAATTTAATCAAAAAATTAAATTTATGATAACGTCAAAGACCAAAAAGTTATTTCAAAACTTCATAATTATAGCTATAATATTCCTTGTATTGTTATCCTCATCACTAATAGCAATAATTTTGATAAGTACTTCTTTCAATTTACAAGAAGTAACGCTTGATATTTATGAGAGAACAGACTCTTCAGTATTAATAAACATATCTAATGAATTTCCGATACTTAGCAATAACAATCGTTTTTTCGAAGTCGAGAGAATAGGATTTTTCTCTTCAGGTCCAACTGATTATCTTATTCATTTGAACTCAACAAATTTTTCTAAGGAATTGGTTGTTAACAATAGGAAATTTAAAGTTAATCAATCTGAATTCTTGTTGTTTAGCGCCATCATTGATTTGGAGAAAATTTCTGACAATAACAAAATGGTTATCGATTTGATTAACTACAGATTATTAATTATTCCATGTAGTTCTAAGAAAAAAATTTGTTATGATGGTTTTGATTTCTCAGATCCTAATATAGATGTAAAAATATCGCATGGTAAAAGAAGGTACTATAGTGTTGTAGCTGTATCTGACAGAGATGAAATAGATTTCGCGATAGTATGTCACATTTCGTTTAAGAAACATTTTTCAGGTTATGACACCAACTTGTTACCTATTGCTAGAATAGACCTTAGATAAGGTTTATAAACATATACATAGATAATTAAGTTTTGCTGTTAATTTTCACTCGTGTTTATCTCGTAATTTATGGGAATTCTTCAATTGAAGGATTCGACTCATGCTCTGCGCAAGGATAGCGATATTTGTTGCACATGCCTTAATAGGCGAGCTGTACGAACCAGAATACCAATATTCTGTTTTCAGTGGCTTAACAAAGCCACAAATCCAGTTGATCCCGCTGGAGGGTACTGCTATCGGAGTCAGACTAAGCCATGCAAGTCAGGGTGTGCACTTGTACACCCGGCGTACGGCTGAGTAACACGTAGTCAACCTACCCTATGGACCGGGATAACCTCGGGAAACTGAGGCTAATACCGGATAGCCCATCTATGCTGGAATGCTTGATGGGTTAAAAAGTGACGAATTGGAGTATTACTGCCATAGGATGGGACTGCGCCAGATTAGGTTGTTGGTGAGGTAACGGCTCACCAAGCCTATAATCTGTAGGGGCAATGGGAGTTGGAGCCCCCAGAAGGGCACTGAGACAAGGGCCCTAGTCCTACGGGATGCAGCAGGCGCGAAAATTCTGCAATGCGCGTCAGCGTGACAGGGTGACTCCGAGTGCTACTCTCTTTAAGGGGGTAGCTTTTGCCAAGTTTAAAAAGCTTGGCGAATAAGGGCTGGGTAAGACCAGTGCCAGCCGCCGCGGTAACACCGGCAGACCGAGTGGTACCCACGAATATTGGGCCTAAAGCGCCCGTAGCCGGCTTGTTAAGTCAGCTGTGAAATCCTCAGGCTCAACCTAGAGGACTTGCAGCTGATACTGGCAGGCTAGGGAACGGGAGACGCCTGGAGTACTTCTAGGGGAGAGGTAAAATTCTATAATCCTAGAAGGACTAACGGTGGCGAAGGCGCCAGGCGAGAACGTGTCCGACGGTGAGGGGCGAAGGCTGGGGGAGCAAACGGGATTAGATACCCCGGTAGTCCCAGCAGTAAATGATGCGGACTAGGTGTTGCAACACCTTCGTGGTGTTGCAGTGTCGTAGTGAAGATGTTAAGTCCGCCGCCTGGGGAGTACGGCCGCAAGGCTGAAACTTAAAGGAATTGGCGGGGGAGCACCACAAGGGGTGGAAGCTGCGGTTCAATTGGATACAACGCCGGGAACCTCACCAGGAGCGACGGCAGAATGAAGGCCAGATTAAAGTTCTTGCCTAACGAGCCGAGAGGTGTTGCATGGCCATCGTCAGCTCGTGGTGTGAACTGTCCGATTAAGTTCGGGAACGAGCGAGACCCCCGTGGCTATTTGCCACCCTCAAGGTTTCTTGAGGAGCACTATAGCCAGACTGCCTGCGTTAAGCAGGAGGAAGGAGGGGGCGACGGTAGGTCAGTATGGCCCGAATCTCCTGGGCCACACGTGGCTTACAATGCGTAGCACAATGGGAAGCCACTCCGAAAGGAGGAGCCAATCCCAAAAACTACGCCTAGTTCGGATTGAGGGTTGGAACTCACCCTCATGAAGTTGGAATCCCTAGTAATCGCGTGTCACCATCGCGCGGTGAATAAGTCCCCGCTCCTTGCACACACTGCCCGTCAAGTCACCCAAGTTTGAGTTTGGTGAAGCAGTATTGGTTTTGGAATTCTTCTAAAATCAATGCTGTTGAGCCAAACTTAGATGAGGGGGGCTAAGTCGTAACAAGGTATCCGTAGGGGAACCTGCGGATAGATCACCTCCAAAAATACAAACAAGTGTGCAAGCAATTCATTTATCCTTTATTTTTAAGTACAGCTTTATTGTGCAACAAATATCATCCTAAGTGCTGCAGAGCATGGGAAACGATGACCAAGAATTGAAAGACAGACGTTTATTTGTCTTTAGTTCTTCTTTAGTTCTTTATTTTCCCAAAGGTTATCTATTTTCATAATGTATTTATCGATATCAGGATGCTTGTTTTTTATGCCGTTATAGGTCATGGGTCTTACTTTACCTATGATAGGTCTG
>JAOAJI010000079.1 GCA_026414265.1 Microcaldota archaeon | reverse complement strand
CAATCAGAGACTGTATTAGGCATGCTATTAAAGTCTATTTTGTCCATATCATTCACACCTGCAAGTTTAAGGTCTCTTCTAAACCTCTCCAACACCATAGGACAAGTAATCCAACAGAATATTCCTTTAAGGGATTTCACTGGAAAAAGCAGTATCTTAGCATCAGTAACTGATACCGCCCCTGAAAAAGCCTCTTCTACTTCAGAACCGAAAAGCAAAGAAAGATAGGTTACTTTTTTACTCTGATCACCTGTTTCATTTTCGCTACTCGTTACATCTAAAGGTTTTACTCCGGTATCAGAAGGTTTGTTTGAACTCATCATAACATCCCTCAAACATCCCTTCAGCCCAGAACTTTCAATCTTTGGAAAGTCGGTGTGTCTTTCTCTCTGGATAGGTAGGTCAATGACCCCTATCCCACTACCACTCCCCGCATGAACGGGAGTCTCGGCAATTAGAAACATTATCTTTTTTTCTTTGAACATAAGCACCTCCAAATTTTATGCCTTTTATTTAACTTCTACTTCAACTATCCTTTGTGAAACATCACAATCAAAATTTTTCACATAGGAATCATAGTATTTATACTTCTTACTACAAACTCCTCGCGGAACCTGCGGATTGTCTTCTAGGTATCTCCTATACTTGTCATGATTTTCAAAAGCTTCGTATATACATAACTCTTCATCCTTACTAAGTTGATTATTTACATAGTAGTAGAATATCCCAATCTGATTATTACCATCATCATAAACCATTTGATTACCCTTGTGTTCAGTTTTTGAGATTCTAATCTGTTTAAAGAATTTGTCAAGAACACCTAGAAGTCCTTTAGAAGATAGTATCTTATTTACCACATTGTCATTTGACCAGAAATAATGAACATTCTCTTTGTATTTCTCAAATAGTATTTTACCAATAGGATTAAGTTCCACCAACTCACCATCTTTTTCTTGATAATGCCAAACCACGAAAGAAAAGTCTTCGTAAAAACTAGAGGATAGTATTTTTGCTATCTCCCCTCTGTCATCTAATCCCTTATCTAACTCCTCAAAATAAGAATAGTATCTATCTATTTTACAAATATCAAAACACTTGCTTGAGATAGGCATTTTTGGTATTTTTATCAAAGTATCAGTATTTTCGTAGATGTAGTAGATGTCACAACCGTTGAGTTGCCCAAGTATTGTTAGAAACGGTATAGAAGACTTGTATCCCCCAGTTATGTTAATGACTACATTATCCCAATATTCCTCTACTATGCTATATACTTCACTTATCAGGTTTGCCATACCCTTGTTAAAATTCTTCTGATCTATAACCTGCAGATGTTGAATAACTTTTACTTCTATCTTTTGAATTTTTACTCCTTTAGAGTTTTTGTCGTAGATTTGATGTAAAGATTCCTCTACAAGTTCAGATGCTAACCAACCTGATAATGTATCAGAAGACAGAAGGTATATAAGGAATTCTTGTTGTCCATTACTTAGTTCAATATCAATTATCTTGGATATACTCTTTAATTCTGCTGAAATTGAGTATAGATTAGGTTGCTTCTGTATATATTCTTTCAACTTACTTCTAACAATACTAGTTTTAATTTTTTCAGAACTTTCTCTAGAATTCCCTTGCTGATCGTAGTAGGTTTGCTTAGAAAGATATTCAATTCTATCTTTTATTGAAGAATCTTTAGTAAGTTTAACATAATTCTCAAATATTGATGTTCCAACTGTTGTTATCAACTTTTTCATAAGCCTATCTCCTTACCTCAAGGTTTAACTATCCCTACAAAAGAAAGACCGAACCCTTTTTCTCTCTCTACATCAGATATGTTTTTAAAGTGAAAATAGTCTAATATATCCTTCCAACTACACTTATTTAGCACTCTAAAGTAATACACACTCCCAGCAGGAATTGCCTTATACATTCGCTTAGGTGATCTATTCAACATATCCCAACCACCTATTCTTATAGGCTTTCCAATAACAC
>JAOAJI010000078.1 GCA_026414265.1 Microcaldota archaeon | reverse complement strand
ATATGAGGTTTTTAGGGGTCCATTAAAGCATTTGGCTCAAAGTATGCACTCTAATGAAATATCCTTGCTTCTAGTAAAGGTTGACGAAATTGAAGTCGGTATAGGTGACCTACGATTCTATTCCCTTTCAACAGGCCTAGCCTATAGTGTTGGAGGAGAAATTTTGGCTTTAACCTCAATGATATTAATAAAATTAGGTGTTTTAGCTACTTTACTGCTTCTTGAACGGAGGAAGATGCTTCCTGGTCTCCCTCTGCCTGTTTTGCTTTCCGTTTTTGCGACCTTTTTGGTTTCTCTTCTATCTTAGGTCTTTGATTAAATTCTCTAACTGTACCTTTAAAGTTTGAAAGGAACTTTTCAACTGCATCAAAAGGCATTTTACATGTGTACAACATTTTGTTTGTCCTTGCTTTAACTTTTGCAAAATCATCTTTCCATACAACTCTAATCTCTGAAGCTCCTGACGCTATCTTAGTAAACTCTTTAACATCAAAGATTTCCTTAGGCATCCCTATCCATTATACCCTTTAAACCAATATTATAAAAAAATTTAACAATTTATGGCAAAAATACTGCTGCCGCAATAACCGTTGTCCAATTACCGTTTTTATCTCCTTCTGCTGATTGAGTAATATTTGATGTTTTAACAATTTTTCCAGAAATTAGCCACTGTTCTTTCTGTTCATCATAGCTTTTTTCAGGATCAAATTCAAGACCTAATGTTGAAGCAAGCATGTAGGCGGCTAAATCTTCCGCATATTCACCACATTTTTCTCCAGTCATACCATATGCATGGAATTCTGAAAGATAACCATACATACTCTTATCCTGTGGGATCGCTAAACCTACAGAAGCCGCTATCAGACGGTTTGGTTCATTTGTTTCATTCCTACTTAAAACCACAAATATTATTTGTCCAGGCCTAATATATTTTAAGCCCTCATTCCTAGGAATTCTTTTCGCAGTAGGAGGAATTATACTCGAAACTTGTACAATATTGCAATGTTGGATTCCAGCATCGCGTAACGCAAGCTCGAAACTTGCAAGTCTATCTTTATGTACACCTACACCTTTAGTCAAAAAATATCTTGTAGGAACAAAGGTATACATTTTATCATTTATTGAGGATAAAATTATCTCTATTTAAAATTTAATGAAATAGAATATCATTGAGGCAAATGCAAAAACCTGCAGCGCAAACTACTCTAACTATATTAACAAGAACGGGATTGGATAAATTTTCTAAAGAAGCAGAGAAACTTGTTAGAGTGTGTGGCTCATATGTGTCATGTTCTGCAAGATTTTAAGAAAACATTAGAAAAAATTTATTTATATACAGTTTAAAATTTTTAAAATCAAATTGCATAAAAATTTTTATAGAACAATTTTTAGGATAAAAATTGTGGGCAAAAGAGTATTTGGTGCAAGATTAACTTGAGCAAAAGCGATATTGATACTTTTAAGAGTGGGGAATTTGATTCGGTTAAAAAGTATCTTGATTTAGTTGGTGCAATTGTTATAATATTAGATTTGAAGGGTAATGTGAAGTATATAAACACTTATGGTGCTAACCTAATAGGATATAGTTTTGAGCAAATTATTGGAAAAAATTGGTTCGACAACTTTATTCCATCTCGGATAAGAAAAGAGTTAAAAGATATTTTTTCAAAAATTATTGCAACAAATGATGGAATAAAGAAATACTACCATTATGAAAATCCAATACTAACAAAAAATGGAGAAGAAATTGTGATTGCATGGAACAACATACTTTTTGAATCTGAGGATGGAAGAATTATTGGGACCTTAAGTACTGGTATGGATGTTACTGAAAAAAAATTGATATATGCTACAAAGAAATCATATGAAGATAAACTTTCTTTTCTAAACTATTTTGCAACCACTTTAAATTCTGCAAAAAGTATTAAAGAAATTTATGAACATGTGATAGAAGGGCTTACGAAAACACTTGGGTATGAGTATGCAGTGATTC
>JAOAJI010000077.1 GCA_026414265.1 Microcaldota archaeon | reverse complement strand
CATATAGGTATCGGATACGATGGTGATGGTGACCGTCTTGGTGTGGTTGACGAAAACGGCGAGATGATTTGGGGAGATAAATTGATGATAATCTTTGCAAAGGATGTTTTGCAGGAAAATCCAGGTGCAAAAATTATAGGTGAAGTAAAGTGTTCAGATGTGATGTATAAAGAGATAGAGAAAATAGGTGGCATTCCTATTATGTGGAAGACAGGGCATTCCCTGATTAAAAAGAAAATGAAAGAAGAAGGGGCATTGCTTGCAGGAGAGATGAGCGGGCATATGTTTTTTAGAGACAAGTATTTTGGATACGATGATGCCATATATGCGTCTTTAAGATTGCTTGAGATACTTAAGAATTCAGGTAAGCCTTATAGTTTGGGAAAGTTTTTTGATGGCATTAATTTTATGCATGCCACACCTGAGATAAGGATAGACTGCCCTGAAGAAAAGAAAGAGACAGTCATACAAAAAGCAAAGGAATGTTTTAGTCATTACAGTTGTTGTTTTATAGATGGCGTAAGAGTAAGTTTTGACAAAGGCTGGGCGTTGATAAGACCTTCTAACACACAACCTGTGCTTGTAGCAAGAGTAGAAGCAGAGACTAAAGAAGATTTAGAAAAAATCAAACAGATGTTTAAAGAAAAGTTATTACTTTCAACTTTATGATTGTTTACTTTTTCTTGGTGATACTGTTTTTTTTGCCAAAAGATGCTTTATGTCAGGAAAAATTTAAACCTTTTGAACTTGATGTAATTAAACCAATAAGGGTTGTTGAACCTATTAGTCCTGAGGCAGAAACTGAAAAGAATGCAGAACAACCGTCACCAAAGACAGAAGAAAACATACAAACAGAACACAAAGAAGAAAAAAGTCAGAACGAAACAAAACAAGAGAGACATGAACAAAAACCTATAAAAGTTGACCCTGCGGTTCATATAGAGAAAATGAAGTTCTTTGCGGATACAAGATGGTTTAAAGTTAAATACAACAAAAACGAATATGAAATATCTGGTATGACAAAGTCTTCAGAGACAAAAGAAAAAATCAAACAATACTGTAAAGAAAACAAAATTAAATGCAAAATTTCTTTAGTAAAAATAATGTAAAAAGAGGAAATTTTTTATCCTGCTTTTAAGGTAATATAGTTCAATAAAACATCTATAGAAAAGAGGGAACTATTAGATACTAATGGGGGATTTTTTTATTTCGTCAACATATGAACTCCTTACCCCAGAAGAAGTAGCTCAACTCCTTAAGGTTGACAAAATAACTATCTACTCCTGGATAGAAAGAAAACTCATCACATATGTAAGAATAAATAAAAAAGTTGTCCGATTCAGATACTCAGACATTGAAGATTTCATCAATAAACATCTGGTTAAACCATCAGATGTAGAGGAAGTAGTAGATGAGATCCTTTCCAAACTTTCCTAAAATATTGACCCACCAGAGTTGTATCCTCTACAATATCCAATATTTGTTCATTGACAAGTCAGGCATACAAGCCGTAGGAAAGGAGGGATACCTATGGCTTTGATAAAAAGAAGCAACCTCTGGTGGATTGATATTTATCATAACGGTAAAAGACATCGTTTTTCAACAAAAACATCTGATAGGAAGAAGGCGGAGGAAATTTATTCCAAGGTTCTATTTAGATTAAATGAAGCTACCTTGAAATCACAGGTAGAGGCTGAATCAGAGCAACCTGTTGGTCAAAAAGAGAGCCATATTTCCTATGAAGAATTTTATGAAAAGCATTATTGACCTTAAAAATGAGATAATTCTACTGGACAAAACTAAAAACGATGAGAGAAGAGAGATACCAATGAATAACACTCTTAAAGTTCTATTTAAAAAACTTTACAGCCAGAGAAAATTACATACTGACTATATCTTTGTGAATCCAGAGACAGGTAGAAAATATGTAGACCTGAAAAGAAGTTTTACATCTGCTTGCAGAAAGGCCAGACTACAAGATTTCCACTTTCATGATCTTAGGCATACCTTTGCAAGTCAGCTTGTTATGTCTGGCGTTGACTTAAAGACAGTCCAGGAACTACTCGGGCATAAGAG
>JAOAJI010000076.1 GCA_026414265.1 Microcaldota archaeon | reverse complement strand
ACTATAACATCCATCTCCATCAATCCTACATCTTCATAATCTTTCGCTCTTACATCAATACTTTCAACTACAACTCCTTCTATATCTTCATCTAATGATAATTTTTCAATCAAATCAGCATTTAAATTTACAAAATTATATCCCAACCAAACATATTTCTCTTTCGTTGTTTCTTTTTCTTCTGCTGCAGGTAAACTAGTAATCTCTTCAGGTAATTCTCCTAAACTCACAACTACTTTGTGTTGTTTATTTTCTCTCCAAATTGTGAGTTCTACCTTTTCATTAGGTGGTAAAGAAAAAACTATATCTTGTAACTCCTGCGGAGTAAAGAGATCTGTCTGTTTATTTTTTGCTTTAATAGAAAGAATAATGTCAGATCTTCTAATTCCTGCTTTTTCAGCAGGTGAGTTTTTAATTACTCTATTTACGAGTACCCCTTGTTTTTTGGGTAAACCAAACTGATTAGCTATTGCATCATCTACAGCAATTATTTCAATCCCTAACCATCCTCTTGAAACTTTCCCTTTCTCTATTAATGTATCTAAAATCTCCTTTGCTCTATTTATGGGAATAGCAAAACCTATCCCTGAAAAAACACCAGTAGGTGCGTAAATTGCGGTATTTATACCTATTACTTCTCCTTCTAAATTACAAAGCGGTCCCCCAGAATTACCTCTATTTATTGCTGCATCTGTTTGAATAAATTCTTTATATTCTTTACCTTCTATTCTTACTCTTTGTCTTATAGCTGATATAATACCAGAAGTTACCGTCTGTTCAAGACCAAAAGGAGAACCTATCGCTACTACAAATTCTCCTACTTTTATTTTGTCTGAATCACCCAGCCTAACATATGGAAGATTTTTTGCATTAATCTTTACTACCGCTATATCTGTTCTTGGATCTCTACCTATAACTTTACCAGTATATTCTTTATCTTTACCATCTATATTCACTATAACTTTAATTTCTGAGGCATTGGCAATAACATGTTCATTTGTTAAAATATAACCATCAGGAGAAATAATAAAACCACTCCCTCCACCTTCTGCTTTATATTCTTTATATCGTTGTCTTCTTGGACGACTCTGTGGAAATTCAAAAAATTCTCTGAAAAACTCCTCAAAAGGGTCTCCAAAATAAAAATCAGGAATTTCTACTTTGTATTTATATATAGTTGTAATACTTACTACTGCTGGTTTTACTTTTTCAACAACATTTACTATAGCTTGTTGTACTGAGTAGGCATCATAGGAAGAAACTTGGGGAGATTTGCTTATCAATTTAACATTTTCTGTGTTAACTCTACCAAGATAATTTTTAAAAAAATTTGGCCTCCCAATTAAAAAATAAATACACAATACTATAAAACCTATCAAGGCAAGTTTAAAAAATTCTTTTTTCATCTAAGACCTCCTTTTTTTGTTATCTTATCAAAAACTAAATCCTTCTTGGCCCCCAACAAGGATAGTAACAATTACCTTTAAGTTCCCTTATCCTTCTTTGATTAGAACCATCTATAAACATAGTAAATAACTCCCATTTTCCGTTTCTGTTAGATACAAAAACTATAAACCTACCATCAGGTGAAAAAAACGGGCTTTCGTTACTTCCTTCCGAATGTGTAAGCCGATAATACTCTGATTTAACTATATCATAAATAAAAATATCAAACATATTCCTTGATGTCTCCATAGTAAAAACTATTTTGTCTCCTTTAGAAGACCAAACTGGTGAACTAGTGTATCCATTAGTAGGAAGATGTTTTATATTAAAACCATCTAAAGATGAAATATACATCTGTGGCTTGCCTGAACGGTTTGATATAAACACAATTTCTCTGTTGTTCGGAGAAAAAAAACCAGCAACATCTATAATATCTCCATATGTTAATTTTTTAAGCACTTTGGTGTTTATATCTAATATATATAAATTAGGAGAATGTTTCCCTTTTGTCATAGTAAGTACTAATTTCTCTCCACAAAAAGACCAATTAGCTGTAACATTTAAACCTTGATATGTAGAAAGTGGTTGTTTATTTAAACCATTAATATCCATAATGTATAAATCTGGATTTCCATACTTATAGGTAGTGTAAGTAATTTTTTTTCCATCAGGAGAAACTCTTGGATAAATATTTATACTTTTATCATTTGTAAGCTGCTT
>JAOAJI010000075.1 GCA_026414265.1 Microcaldota archaeon | reverse complement strand
GGGTTTGGGTGTTTGGTTTTTTTCTGGTTCTATACAATCCGATCTTCAAAGTGACTTTCAAACGTGAAATTTGGGAATGGATTAACGGCGCTACCATCGGTGCGTTGGTGCTGTCTATGGTAAAGATGAAATCAAGTTAAAGTATTATGTTTTTTATATATTCATTTATAGATATTATTTTATATAAACTTTTTAAAATTCTATTTCTATAAAGAAAGGGTTGACAGATGTTAACAAAATTAATTGTAAAGAATTTTAAACGATTTGATGAAATCGAAGTTGAACTAGGCGAATTTGTTGTATTTATAGGGCCAAACAATTCAGGAAAAACGTCTGCTCTACAGGCATTGGCTTTATGGGACATTGGTCTACGTAGATGGATTGAAAAAAGAGAAAATGAACTTCCCAAAAAAAGACCGGGTGTTACGATAAACCGTAAAGATTTAATAGCAACACCTGTTCCAGAAGTTAAACTCCTTTGGAGAGATTTGCATGTTCGTTCTCGTGAAGAAAAAGTTACTCAAAACATAAGAATTGATATTATCGTTCAAGGGGTGATAAAAAATAATGCTTGGGAATGTGGATTAGAATTTGATTACGCAAACGAGGAATCTTTATATTGCCGTCCTTTAAGAAAAGAAGAAAAAAGAAATCCTGCTCGTATGGAAATACCAGTTTCGTTGAAGGATATGAAAGTTTCTTTTTTACCACCGATGTCCGGACTTTCTGACAGAGAATTTTTGAAAGACCAAGGTGAGATTGGCTTTTTAATAGGTCAAGGTCTGACAGCTCAAGTTTTACGTAATTTGTGTTGGAAATTATTTAACATTGAAAAAAATCATGGTTGGGAGAAGTTAACATCACATATTGAAAAACTATTTGGTATTAAATTATTAGAACCCATTTTAATCACAGAACGTTCAGAAATAAAGATGTCCTATGAAGATCGGAACAAAGTCAAACTTGATATTTCTTGCAGCGGAAGAGGTTTACAACAAACCCTTTTATTATTAGCTCAATTGTATTCTAATCCTAATACCGTTCTTTTATTAGATGAACCCGACGCCCATTTAGAAATATTGAGACAAAGAGAAATCTATCAATTGTTGTCAGATGTCGCAAAAGAATGTGGCTCACAAATCATAGCAGCAAGCCATTCTGAAGTCATTTTAAATGAAGCCGCTGAAAGGGATGTTGTAATCGCTTTCGTAGGTAATCCACATCGCATTAATGATAGAGTATCAAATGTTTTAAAAGCTCTAAAAGACATTCGATTTGATGATTATTATCAGGCAGAGCAGACTGGTTGGATATTGTATTTAGAAGGACCTACTGATTTAGCAATTTTAAGAGAATTTGCAAAACGACTTAAACATGAAGCACTATCGTACCTCCAACGGCCATTCGTACACTACCTAAATAATAATCTTTTAAGTGACGCTAGAAAGCATTTCTATGGATTAAAAGAAGCAAAAAGCAATCTTCAAGGAATTGTTATCGTCGACCGCGTGAATGAAACATTAGAATCGAATAATAATTTAATTGAAGTTATGTGGAAGAAAAGAGAGATTGAAAATTATCTTTGTACTAGACAAACTTTATTGAATTTTGCAAAAGATTACAGTTTTAATAAAACAGATATGTTTACAGAATACGAAAAAGAACAAAAACTTAAGGCAATGGAAAATGCAATTGATGAAGTATCTAAAGCTCTTAAAATACTATCAAAACCAAACCCTTGGTCACCCGATTGTAAAGTAAGCGATGATTTTCTTAAACCACTGTTCGATAGTTATTATAATTATCTTAAATTACCTAATGTAATGAATAAAACATATTATCATAAATTAGTTCCCTTTGTACCAGATAACGAATTGGACATTGAAATTAATGAAAAACTCGACTTGATAGTAGAAGTGGCACAAAGGATTAAGAAACAAGCCAAGTAAGAGTAAGCAAAACTAGAAAATACAATAAAAATTTCTATTTTTGCGCTAAAAGGACGAGTTGCTAACTTGTGATTTTGATTAAACTAATCTTTCTTTTTATACTTTTCAAACCACTCACGACTTAGGCGCTGACCCTCTTCAATCTGCGCTGGAGTCATTTCTTCTTCAAGTGCATCACGTGCTTTTTTAAACTCTTCATAATCCGCAGGTTTGCAATTGGCAATTGCTAAATTTCTCCAAGCATAAGCGATGGCATAATTTTTGGTTACTCCTTTTCCCATCACATACATCGCACCAAGATTGTATTGGGCATCTGCATCACCC
>JAOAJI010000074.1 GCA_026414265.1 Microcaldota archaeon | reverse complement strand
GATTTGTATCTTTCATTAAACCTGGTAAGTAAAACTATTGATGAATTTTTAAAGACAGGTGAAATAAAAATTTTGCCGATGTATAAAGATGAATACAGTGATAAATTATTTGTAGAAAAACTGCTGAATTACACCATACAGAATTATACGGCATTTGACGATTACATAGCACGTTATTCTAAAAACTGGGATTTAGAAAGAATAAATTATTCAGATTTATTACTGATTAAAATGTGTATGGTAGAATTAATTTATATGCCTGAAATACCATTAAAGTCCAGCGTAGATGAGTATATTGAAATATCTAAAGAATACAGTACTCCGCAAAGTTATATTTTTATCAATGGTATTTTAGTGGGAGTTATTAAAGACCTTCAAGAGAAAGGTATGATTAACAAAATGAGTTCATAAATTCTAAATAGTCAAGCACACTACTGTAACATCATCTACTTGAAAATTGTTTCCTTTCCAATTATCAAAATAGTTTTCTAGATGTTTCTTTCTTTGAAATAAATTTATTTGACTAATTTCAGAAATTAATTCTTTCCATTTTTTGGTGCCTAATCGTTTACCTTTTTCACCACCAAATTGATCTTGAAATCCATCGGAAAACATATATAAGTAATTATTTTTTATAGTTTCAACTGCAATATTGTAAGATTGAAATCTAACAGAATTTTCAAAATAACCTACAGGTTGTTTATTTGGTAAATATTCCTTAATACTTCCTGTGTCATCTACAATCCATAATGGGAGATTGGCACCGCAATATTGAATTTCATTTTTCATGCTTTTGTTGTATCTAATCAAGCATATATCCATGCCATCATTTAATCTATAGGAATGAGTAGAAAGTTTTTCAGCCAAAGTTTGACTCGCTATAGTTAATATATCTGAAGTTTCAGTTATTTTATCTTCAAGTATAATCTTATTTAAGAGGTTAATACACATAACGCTCATCATCGCACCAGGAACACCATGTCCTGTACAGTCCGCTACTGCAGAATACACATATTTTTCTGTTTCTGCCATCCAATAAAAATCCCCGGCCACTATATCTTTAGGTTTGTATAATATAAAACTTTCTGGAAAAACACTGAACCATTTATCATCTGATGGCAATAATGATTGCTGAATTCTTTTTGCATAATTAATGCTATCTGTTATTTCAGTATTTTTTTCTTGTAATTCTTTTTTTTGTTCTTCCAACTCTTTGTTTTGTTTTTGAATAATATTTTTTTGTTTGCTTGTTATTCTAAATCTTCTATATAATACGACTGAAAAAAGACCAAGAATTACTATAAAAACAACGATAAATAGAATAATCAATTGTTGTTTCTCTTTTTCCTTATTTAATAATTTTATCTGATTATTTTTCTTTTCAGTTTCATATTTTGTCTCCATTTCAGCAATAGCACTTGATATTTTTTCATTTAATATACTATCTTTTTTGTTAAGATACAACCTTAAGGTTTGAAAAGCTTCTGTAATTTTTCCACTTTGATAATATATATTAGACAAAAGTTTCAATGCATCAGCAACTTGTTCTTTCTGCTTTAATTTATCAGCTATATGAAGCACGTTTTTTAATATATTTTCTGCTTCTTCATACTGCTGTGTATAATAGTATAGTTTTGCAAGTAACAGATTACTTTCACAAAGATATTTATCGCTATTAATTTTCTTACTCAATTCTAATGACTCTTTCAGATAGACATCTGCTTTGATATAATTTTTCTTCATTATAAATAATGCTGCTAATTTATTCTTGGCTTCTATAACTGTTGGTAAATAGCCAATACTAGTATAAACAAGATGTGCATTAGAAAAATATTTTTCTGCTGAATCAAGTTGTTTATTTTGATAATAAATATCTCCTATGTTTATTAAACATTCAGCAATACTAAATAAATTGCTTTCAGATTTTTTTTCCTTTTGAAGATCTTGGAAATGATTTAATGCTTTTTTATGGTAATCAATAGCAATATTCCATTGTTTTAATTTCTGATATATGCTACCAATATTTCCATAAACTCCTGCAATACCCCACCTATCATTTAATTTTTCTCTGATTTTTAAAGCTCTTAAATTATATTCCAAACTCTTTTCATAATCTGCAATTTCAAAACTAATATTACCTTTCAAAATATAGGATTTTGAAATACCCGGTAAATAGTTGTTTCTTTCTGCAATAGCAAGTGCTAAATCACAAAAACTATCGGCTTTTGTTTTATTGAATGATATATATTGCCAAGCAAGATAGTTGAAAATTTTAACTTTGGTAGTATCATGAATATCTTTCTTTAGAATATTCAGAGCTGAATCAATGCTGCGGTTTTGAGCATGGATATATGAAATAATTACAGAAACATGGAATATGTCTGTCTCTT
>JAOAJI010000073.1 GCA_026414265.1 Microcaldota archaeon | reverse complement strand
ACATTAACATGCAATTTAGAAGAAATTGGTGTAGATACTGTTTATAACATTAAACTTGAAAATACTGAAAGGGCAAATAGAATTAAAAACCTTCTCAATGTTTTAAAGTTACTAAATAGAGACATTAGAGGCAAACGAGAGAACCTTTCTCCCCTTTTTATAATTGGAGGGTTATATGATGTGGGCAATCCATTCTTTTACAATAGGGTAAAACTTTCATTTACAAAAGATAAGGTTTTACTCAATGAAAAGCTTATTAATAACACACTAAATATTAAGACATTGGAAAAGACAGTTAAAGAACAAACAATTTTAGGCTATCTTGACGGTGAATTTTCAAATATAAATGACATAGATGTTGATGAAAAGGTATCTATTCAAGATTTCTTTGTGAAACTTAACGCAAAAATTGATGATTTTTATAAAGATTTAAAATGAAGGCTGTCAGAATAAAGCTTTATCAAAACATGGTAAATTATAGAAGGGAGTTAAGTTACGGATATGTGCAGACATATCCACTCCCAACACCTTCAATGATTAAAGGCATGGCACATGCTCTCCTTAATTTGAATGAATACCAAAATCTTAAAATATCCATACAGGGCAACTTTGCATCGGTTGTAACTAATATGCAGAAAGTTTATAAATTTGACAGAGATAGGTCTTCAAGACCTAATAATCCATATGATGTGATAATAGGTACTTCTCGTAAAACTGCCACTCACGGTGTTATGTTTGTAGATGAACTTGTTGATATGGAACTGCTTTTACACATTGCCTTCGAAAAAGAGGAATTTAATGAAAGACTTTTGGATGCTGTATGTCAAAAAACTGTTGTTTTGGGTAGAAACGAGGATATAGCCCGAGTTGATTTAGAAGACACATCCATAGTGGAGATTACTTCTTCTAATGATGAGTATAGGCTTCCATACAACATATACCTCAATCCAGAGATATGTAAAAAAGAACAGTTAGAAGGCACTTATTATAGACTCCCTTTTTATTATGAGCCAATTAGTTCGTTTAACGATAAGAGAATATTTAAATATATTGAAGCTGTATACATTGCTAAGGGTAATAAAATTAAGTACTCTGATATTCTAGTAGATAGTAATAAAAATATTGTAAATTTTTTTTCAAAGTAGAAATGGTTATTTACGCTAAATCAGATCCTCCTGAAACTATAGATGAACATAACAGAAAGCTACTTGAAAATTATGAAAAGCTAAAAGAATTTCTCGACCTTGAAAAAGTCAAAATATATGATCAGGTAATAAAGAAGATTATTTGCTATCACGATCTCGGAAAGTTAAATCATAAGTTTCAGAACAAGTTGGGTTTATCTCCAAAAGTAACAATTCCAGAATTAAAAGATTTTGATGAGATTCCTCATGAATGGCTGTCATTAGCATTTATTTCAAGAGAAGATAAAAAATATTTTCATTCATTCAGTAAAGATGGAGTTCTCTTTGCTGACCTTGTCCAATATTGTATAGCCTTCCATCACACAAGAACAAAACCTTTTAATAAAAAAGAACTTGAAATGACTATTCGCTATGACCTTGAGAAAAACAAGGAATTAATAGGCATTAATTATCCATTAAATCTTGACTATGATATCTTCAAAGAAATAAAACAAAAGATTGACTCGCAAGCTAATTTCAAAAAATATTTTGAATTGCTAGTTTTTTTAAAAGGCATTTTGCACAAATGTGATTATGCTGCATCCGCAAATATTGAACCTGAAAAAAAATATTTAGGCAATTATCATGAGGATTTTGATAATTGGCTTTTGCAACGGGGCTGGTCATTAAAGCAGTTTCAAAATGAAGCAAAAAAACTATCAGATAAAAATGTAGTTCTTATAGCTTCAACTGGTTCAGGGAAAACAGAGTATTCAATGAATTGGATAGATGGACAGAAGGCATTTTATCTCTTAGGAATAAGAACAGCTGTAAACGAGATGTATAAAAGATTTAAAGCAATATTTAGTGAAAATGTGGCACTCCTGCATGGGGAAATTAGTCATATTCTTGAGCAAGAGGATACTGATGATAGTTATTTTGAGAGAATAGAGTCAGCAAGAAAACTCTCTGCTCCTATTACTGTTGCAACTGCTGACCAGATTGTAACAGCAGTATTTAAATATAACGGTTTTGAACTGCCTTATTTAACAGCATCTTACTCAAAAATAGTGATAGATGAAATCCAGAGTTTCTCGCCTGATTCTATAGCCGCAATAGTGGTATTTCTCAAAGAAATACACAAACTTGGTGGTAAGTTCTTACTAATGACAGCCACTTTACCACCTTTCATCGAAGATGAGTTGAAAAAATTAGATAATGTGATATTTCCTGAACCCGAACTCGCATCAGTTAAACGCCATAGAATTTGTGTTTATAAAGAACACATTAATAG
>JAOAJI010000072.1 GCA_026414265.1 Microcaldota archaeon | reverse complement strand
GTATTTCTACAATTTCTCCACTTTCCTTGGTAGAGCAGGGATATATTTGGAGGATCTTTATGTAAGGCCGGAATTTAGAGGATGTGGGTATGGAAAAGCGTTTCTTAAAAAGCTTGCACAAATTGCTGTAGACGAAGGATGTGGCAGGCTTGAATGGTGGTGCTTGGATGAAAATAAACCTAGTGTGCAGTTCTATCTGTCTATGAAAGCAAAAGCAATGGATGAGTGGACAGTCTACCGAATAGATGGCGAAACCCTTGAGAACCTAGCAAAGCAATAATTTAATTGAGCATTCCTGTAATTAAGTTTTATGACCTTTGAAAAATAAAAGTACCCTCTGTTAAAATAAAGCGTATAAGAGCCGTCCAAGTTCTTATCACTAATAACGAAAGAGGGTACATAAAATGAATTATAAACAGAACGAAAAAATTCTTCAAGTGACAGAAAAAACTTTAGTAATCGGAATTGATATTGCAAAGGAAGTACATTACGCCAGAGCCTTTAATTACAGGCGAATTGAACTAGATAATGTCATTTTATTCACCAATAATCAAGAAGGATTTAAAAGCTTTAGAAACTGGGTTTTGAAGGTTATGAAGGAATATGACCTAGATAAAATAATAATTGGTTTTGAACCAACGGGGCACTATTGGTACAACTTTGCTGAGTTTTGTAGAAACAATGATTTTAAATATGTAATGGTTAATCCATTCCATGTAAAAATTAGCAAGGAAATGGACGACAACAGTCAAACTAAGAATGACCGTAAAGATCCGAAAACAATTGCTAAACTGGTGATTGACGGAAGATTCTTTGAAACCTATGTAGCAACTGGGATTTATGCAGAATTAAGAAATATCGTGAAGATGTATGAGCATATAACTGGTTGTAAAAATGTAGTTGAAAATAAAATTATTCAATGGCTTGATAATTACTTTCCTGAATTTCCAACGGTTTTTGGTAATTGGGAATGTAAATCGGCAATGATAACTCTAAAATCATTTCCGTTACCGTCGATGATAGTAGACCTTGGTGAAACCAAGGTGCTGGAGACTTGGAAGAAGGAAATTAAGCAAGGAGTCGGGATTAAACGAGCACAAAGTCTTTTGGCAGCAGCATCAGGATCTGTAGGATGTACTGAGGGCTTGCGGATGGCTCAAAAAGAGCTGGAATATCTGCTGAAGGAATATGAAATGTATTTGGAACAATTAGAAGAGATAAAAGCTGAAATGGAAATCCTTCTATTGAATATTCCAGGTGCAAAGGAAATTCTTGAAATCAAAGGTATTGGGCTTGTAACGGCAACAGCTATTATTGCTGAAATAGGAGATATCTCAAGGTTTGAAGATGCCAGACAGATACAGAAGTATGCGGGTTTGAATCTAATAGAAACTAGCTCAGGGAAGCACAAAGGTCAGACCACGATAAGTAAGCGAGGCAGAAAAAGATTGCGAGGATTTTTGTTTAAAGTAATAATGCCGTTAGTTGGAAAAAATGCTGAGTTCAAGCAGTTGCACGAGTATTATACAACAAGAAAAGATAATCCGTTAAAGAAGAAACAATCATTGATATTGCTGTGTTGTAAACTGATTAGAGTACTATTTGCAATACTAAAGAAAGGCATATCCTATGATGGAAATAAGCTGATGTCAGATATAAGAAGGCCGTCAGTTTTAGCAGCATAATACCATCGACTAAAGCAGTTTAACTTGAGGGTATCTAAGCATTGAGGCTCAAAAAGGAATATAAATATAGTTTGAGAATGTGAACTAAAGTCTGTGTTTTGAAGGGTTTGCAATTGCGTCAGACAAAGATTAACACAGGTATTGAATTTAAATAACTTTTGATTTATAGATTTTTGTACATTGATAACAAAGAGTAGGGATAGGTCAGGAAGAGTTTTCACCAGTAGGGCAATGACCCAGTAATTGAGCATATCTGACACCCACCTCATGCAGACAGAACGAAGGAATTTAGGGCATTGACCCAGTGAGACATAGAAGGTTAAGTTACATGAGTTGTATGTGGGCATCCGTAGCCGTAAGAGTTGTAAAAAATACGCATCTTTTATTGTTACGACCACCAACTGTCATTTTTATGTTGATATGGGTTAGGTAGGCATGAAGCTCTTTTTTAAAATTATGAATTTCTATGAAAACGAAAGATATTTGAAGAAAAATAAACTTTATAGAAGAAGGTGTAAATTATGATTAAATATCGTGGAAAATATCGTGTTTGTTATGAAATGGATATAAGGACAGGCAAAGCATTAGAAGCGGTCTATATCCCCTGTTATTTATCAAAAAAGTCAGCTATTTATCGGCATAATGATAATACATTGAATCTTTACATAAGTAGCATTATTAAAGGCAGAAGGTTATTAGAAAAATATCCTGGAATATTCAAAGCTTTTCAAGTTGGATCACATGAAATGACAC
>JAOAJI010000071.1 GCA_026414265.1 Microcaldota archaeon | reverse complement strand
CCCCATACACTTCTAACGCAGGGAATACTAAAAACCAAGCATCAAATCTATCTAATACGCCACCGTGCCCGGGAAAGATGCTGCCACTGTCTTTTACTTCTGCCAACCTTTTAATTTTTGATTCAATTAAATCGCCTATTGTACCCAATATACTAACTATCAATGCCATACTAATGGCGTCTTTGATGTCATAAGCAGTCAATTCAATCCATAAAAATTGAAAGCATAAATAAGCAGTGATAATTGCAAATATTATTCCACCTAAAAAACCCTCAACGGTTTTATTAGGTGATACAGTAGGCATCAATTTGTTTTTTCCTAAGAGCATACCCGTAAAATAGGCAAAAGTATCATTTGCCCAAATCATAAATACAACCGACAATGGCAAAATATAATGGTACTGCTGCTGGTTATTGAAATAAAAAACACTCAACGCTGACTGAAACCATGAAAATAAATATATTAAAAATGCCAACTCTGTTACACTGCTTCCTATTTGTTTTCGTATTAAAAATTCAATTAAAAATATAATAAAGAGTATGCCCCATATCAGTAATCTATATTGATTGAATAGGGCAGGGCTGGTGTTGGTTTCAAATACAGGATAAATAGTTAATAAAAAAACTAATGTAGATTTTACCCATAAACTCTTTTCGTTAAAGTAAAATTGTGCTTTCTTGAATAAATTTTTTAGTTCGAAAAAACTACCTATTACTATAAGTGTGAGTAAAAGTAAAAATGTATCAAAAGAATAATAAATAAGACCAATTAAAACTATTCCAAAAACAAGCCCTGTAATACTTCGGATAAATAGTGTTTTCACCTTATACCATTTGAAGTACTTTATTTAACCAGCTTTCCTTTGCTGGTTTTCTGAACTCTTCCCATTCATCTGACGAAATGATGGCTGTATTGTAAACGATGGTATCTTTGGTAATGGTTCCATTTTGAATAAGAGATATGGTTTGTTGGATATTTTCTACCATGAGATTTCCGTCTTTTTCGAATACAACTAATTTTCTGTTTAGTAATGGTGTGGAGTATTTTTTTTCTAATTCCTGAATAAAGCGAAAAAGTTGGTCAGTAGCACACCCGCCTATAGGATTGAAATCTTCATTATTACGAAATATCAACAAACGGTTTTTATATAATTCTACACTTGCTTGCACTGGCATTTCGTGTGATTTCCAACTATTTACAAAATGCTTGCATTCACTAAGCATGCTTTGTAATTCGGATTCAGAGAGTTCTTTTTCTATAATGTAAATCCAAATTTTTTGTTTCATCATTCAAATTTTGCAGCGTTACCTATATAATTGTGCGGTGTGATATTTTTGAGTTCTTTCTTAACTTCATTGGATACATCTAACTGGTCAATAAATTGCTGAATACTCTGTTGAGTAATTTCTCTTTGTCCGCGAGTAAGTGCTTTTAGCGCTTCATAGGGTTGCGGGTACTTTTCTCTTCGTAAAATGGTTTGAATGGCTTCTGCTACCACTTCCCAATGGTTATTCAAATCATTATGGATATACATCACATTGGCTTCTATTTTATTTAATCCTTTTAAAATACTTTTCATACTTAAAATACTGTGTGCAAAAGGCACACCTATGTTTCTTAATACTGTACTATCTGTTAGGTCTCTTTGCCAGCGAGATACCGGAAGTTTTTCAGACAAAAAGGTAAACAATGCATTTGCGTATTTCAAATTTCCTTCGGCGTTTTCAAAATCAATAGGATTTACTTTATGTGGCATGGCAGAAGAGCCCACTTCGTTTGGATTGGGTTTTTGAATAAAATAATGAATGCTGATGTACATCCACACATCCATACAAAAATCAATAAGAATGGTATGAATGCGTTTGCAATTATCTAATAAAGCAGAAAGGTAATCGTAGTTTTCAATTTGAGTAGTATATCTGTATCTTTTTATTCCTAATGATGAAATAAATTTGTCTGCAAACTCTTCCCATTGAATGTGTGGGTATGCTGCGTAATGTGCGTTAAGGTTTCCGGTTGCACCACCAAACTTAGCTTTGATGGGTACTGCAGACAAGTCATTCAATTGGTTTTGCAGGCGATATACATACACAAAAAGTTCTTTTCCAAGTGTAGTGGGGCTGGCAGGTTGTCCGTGCGTTCGTGCCAACATAGATACATCTTTATATTTGTTGCTCAACGCCCATAGTTCCTGCAAAAGTTTGTTTAGTAATGGAAAGTATTCTTTCTTTAAAAAGTCGTTTAATATCAAAGGGTAGGCAGTGTTATTGACATCTTGTGAAGTTAATCCAAAGTGTACAAATTCTAATATATTTTGAAATTCAGGCACAGAAAGTTTTTCTTTTATAAAATATTCTACTGCCTTCACATCATGATTAATATTTTGTTCAATTTCTTTCACTCTTTGTGCATCGTTGATGGAAAATTGCTGAACAATATTTTCCAAATACTGAATTTGTTGATGTGTAAAGGGAGGAAAGTTTTTAAGATTTAATTGTGATAAGGCAATGAGATATTTTATTTCTACTAATACCCGGTATTTTATCAAAGCATATTCTGAAAAGTATTGGCT
>JAOAJI010000070.1 GCA_026414265.1 Microcaldota archaeon | reverse complement strand
ACTCAGATGTTGCTATGCGAGGAATAGAAATAGAGACAATAGCACAGAACCAGAGGCTGGCGGAGAGAGGCATTTAAACAGAAATAGGACATTATTATTCATCATTATATTATTATTTTATGGTGTGATATTATGAAACCAATAATAGCCTTGAATTTTAAGGTGTTTAATGAATCTTTTGAAAAAATTGATTTACTAATAAATTCTGCTAAAGATGTATCCAAGGAAACAGGCATAAGAATAATAATATGCCCACCAACTCCTCTATTGAAGTATTCTTTAGGTTATTACCACGACGTGTTTTCTCAAACGTGTGACATAGAGCTTGGGCAATTTACAGGTACAAATCCTTTAGAAGGATTAAAGAAGATAGGCATTAAAGGATCTCTCGTAAACCACTCGGAAAACAAAATAACACTCAACAAGATTTATAGGATTGTACATGTGGCTAAAGAAATAGATTTTGAGACTATTGTTTGCACTGCAAACAACGACGAAAGTAAAGCGATTGCTTGTTTCAGTCCGAAAATGATCGCAGTAGAACCACCTGAACTAATAGGAACAGGAATAAGCGTCTCTACTGCCAAGCCAGAAGTAGTGATTAATTCAGTTGACGCAGTAAAACAGATAAATAATAACATAATAGTATTATGTGGCGCTGGAATAA
Source organism: Microcaldota archaeon (assembly GCA_026414265.1). Classification (GTDB taxonomy): domain Archaea; phylum Micrarchaeota; class Micrarchaeia; order Anstonellales; family SKW190; genus SKW190. Next base: position 1,947 of record JAOAJI010000070.1, on the reverse strand, counting down.
CTAATTCATCTGATGTAAAGAAAGCGATAGAGTTAGGAGCGCAAGGCGTATTACTTGCAAGCGCATACGTAAAAGCAAAAAACCCTGTGGAATTGCTGAGAAGTTATGCAAGCGTGATATGATTATAGATTAAATGAAACCATAAACGTTTTTTATCAGATTTAATAATTTTTTATTATTATGAAGATGTATGACTCTGATCAAACCACTTACCTTAACTCTCTAGATGAACTATCAAAATCTCCTATTAAATCTATCGATGAATTTTATAGTGAAGTTAGTACAAATTTGATAACAGCAATAACCAATGTGCATGTAATTAAAAACAGTGAACTTCGCTTAGAAAGAATGTACGAACTTAACTATGCTACAATCAACATACTTAATCAGATATTTGGCATAATAAATGATAACAAAATAAACATATTTCATCTTGATTTTCATAAACTTACTAAGGATCAAGAAAAAATTGCTCTGCTCTTTATCTTAAGTACTGAAGCAATGACATATTTTACAAGAAGAATTTTATTGAGCCATGACCAAGTAGCAAAGAATATGTCAATGAGTGAAAGTGAGTCTCTTTATCGAAGACAAAAACTTTTTCTTAAACTTTATGAATTAGGTAAATTTTTAGAATCCAAGATATCCCCTAATTTGAACGATAAATACTTAACTGAACTTTTTATGCTTTCTGACATTTACAGAATTAACAGAGAGTCAGCTAAGAATTACAACTTTCCATATTATTTGTATTGCTATACCGCTTTAGCGTCATCATTCTTTTCTTTAGAAGTTTTGAAATTATTAACAGATTACATGGCACAACATCCTATGCAAAGTTCCTATAACTCATTTACTAATCTGATGCGGTTATTGAATTCTAATCTTAGGTATTTCTCTAATGATCATAAATTGTATCATCAATTCTCAAAAGCATACACAGATTTTCTAAGAGAAAGTCTAATTCAATCGAAAAATATAGTAGAACTTAAAAACCACTTTTCAATTGTTTATAGAGACTTGACGACTTGTTCTAATTCAAACAACAACATTTCTCTTAACGCGTTTGAGCTCAAAGGAGAAAAAAGCCTTTTTTTAAAAATACTTTGCGGAACCAATCCAAAAACAATAAATAAAGCAAACAGATATAAGCACAACATTTAAATTTACGAATAACTATAAATTATAACAGCGATTCATATGGACACTGCCACAAGATTGGCTTTTCATTATTTAAATATGGTATTAAGAGCTACTGACGTTAATGATAGAGAAAGAGGAATTTCGTTATACTATAAAAAGATTTTTGGGATTGAGGAAGATAATCATCTTACTGAAGATGTAGATAAAAAGTTACCTCTAGAAATGAAAGTAGGATTGGCAAAGTATTTAATTCACGCATTGAACCTCGAAAACAAGGTTCTTCTTGAAAATGAGAAAGCAATAGACCAAACTATCAGTATTGTGGCTCGTTACCTAAAATTAGACGAAGAATTAGTAGAAATATTATCAAAAACCTTAATTCTCAGTACAGAACCACACTCAGTGTACAATGGATTACTTGTTCTCTCTGAATCAAGAGATTATTTCAGTGAAAAAAAATTTAATGATATGATACTTAAAATCAGATATGACTTGGCTTATGCAAGTGGACGCTGGGATCTCTCTTATGTTAATTCTGAAATAACAACAAAATGTATCAGTTTACTTTACAATCTCAGCGAAAATTCTGCTCTTGATGCTATAACCATGATGTTTTTTCACAGATCAACGAGTTTTAGAAAATACCTAGGTTGGATATATGGATTACATAAACTGGTTAATCATTACGAGAGCGACTATTTACTCAAATATAATAGTTTGTATTTGAACATGCTAAAGGAACTACAGAAAGAGTTGCTACTCTTGTATGAATTTTTGTATCCATCGCTTAGAAATAATAACTAT
>JAOAJI010000006.1 GCA_026414265.1 Microcaldota archaeon | reverse complement strand
CGTCAAGGCTATATGATATCATACAATCTTACAGAAAAGAGTATTCTCAACAATTTTTAGAGTGTTTTACTCTTTATGATAAGAGAAGTAATCTAAAGGAAGCTCTTACTCTTTTTACTTCTTTTGGGACGTTAATTTCTACGTTTAGTGCTCTGTACTTGTATTTGAAATATAAGCTAGGCTTTACTACTATTTCTTCTTTAAGCATTTCTATTTTACCTTCTGTTATTGCTCACGAAGCTGTTTTGAGAGTTATGCAAAAATTATTAGATTATGATATTAGTTTAACCTCTGCGAATGTGCACTCAGTTGAGGAACTGATCAGACGAACAGAACGCATATTCGATTTAGAATTAAGTGAATTAGAGCGAAAAATTGCTGAAATAGATGTTGTTCTGAAAAATTTCGATAAAAATAGCAATCAATAATCATTTTAATGTTCCTGTGTATATGCTTAGGAACTATATGTGACTAAATAAAAATAGTTTTTATTAAAATTTTTTTATGGGAGTCAAGATTAAAGATTTATTGAACGATGTAGTGCACGAAATTTCTATCAAAGATTTAGCATACAAGACAATCGCATTTGATGCGTATAACTTGTTGCATCAGTTTTTGGCTTCTGTAAGGCAATACGATGGCACTCCTTTAATGGATTCAAAAGGTAATTTAACAGGCCATTTATCTGGTTTATTTTATAGAACTGTGTCATTGATGGAAGAAGGAATAAGGCCAGTTTTTGTATATGATGGCAAGAGCCCTAAATGGAAAGAAAAAACTCAAAAAGAAAGGATGCAGAAAAGGAAAGAGGCAGAGATGGAATACGAGCATGCATTAGAACTTGAGGACCAAGAACTCTTAAAGAAACTAGCTCCTCAGAAAGAGCACTTGACTTCTGCAATGATAAATGAGAGTAAGAGACTTTTGAGTTATATGGGTGTTCCTTACATAGACGCTCCTTCTGAAGGTGAAGCATTGGCATCTGTTCTTTCAAGAAAAAATTTAGTTTATGCAGTAGCTTCTCAAGATTACGATTCTCTACTTTTTGGTTCAACTAGATTAGTACGAAACTTATCTATAACTGGTAAGAGAAGAATTCAAGGCAGAGAAATAGAGATAGAACCTGAAATGTTAGTATTGGAAGAAATACAACAGAAGCTTAACTTGAGCAGAGAGAAACTAGTATGGTTAGGTGTGCTAATAGGTACAGACTTCAATGAAGGGATTTCAGGGATAGGACCAAAAAAGGCATACAAACTTGTTACTAAATACGACACTTTCAACGAGTTAGTAGAGAAAGAAAAAATAAACTTTGCAGAGGGTTACGATACGATATTGGAAATAATAGACTTTTATTTAAATCCGGAATATGTAGAAGTAAGTATTGATGCTTTACAACTTAAAAAGATTGATTCAGAGAATATAGTTTCATTTCTATGCCATGAGCACGATTTTTCCGAAGAAAGGGTGAGAAAAGCTTTAGATAAGATAACAAAAATACCTAAGGGTCAAAAGACATTAGATGACTTTTTTTAATACAGTATCAAGCAGTGTTCTTTATGGACAACGAGATTGATACGATTGTTACTAAAGTAAAAAATTTCTATTTAACTTTATTTCCGTCAATGACAGATGTTCAAGAGTTAGCGATCCAGCCGATATTGAATCGTACTAACTCATTGATAATAGCGCCTACTGGCTATGGCAAGACTGAAGCTGCAATTATTCCATGTTGTTTTGCTATAGATAGACAAGTAAAAGGCTTAAAGCTGCTTTATATTACTCCATTAAAGGCATTGAACAGAGACATGTACAAAAGGTTTGAATTTTTAAAGGATTTATCAATCAGCTATGCTGTGAGGCATGGTGATACGTCAGAAAAAGAAAAAAAGCGATTAGAACATAACAATCCAGATTTGTTAATTACCACACCAGAGACTTTACAGTTATTACTTGTAAATAAGAACTACGATTTTTCGCAATTGCAATATGTGATTATAGATGAAATTCATGAATTAATTGATTCTAAGCGCGGAGTTGAAATTTCTTTATCTTTGGAGAGACTGCAGAGGAAAGTTAAATCAAACTTAACACGCATAGGTTTAAGTGCCACAGTATCTAATAAAAATGAGGTATCACAATTTCTTTCTGGTATAGGTAGAACCGTAACTATAGTAGAGACTAACATCAAAAAAAAATTTGTGTTTGATGTAAGGAAACCATCTTCATTAAACAAAATTGTTGAAGAAATTTCACAACTGTCTACTGAAAATAAGATCATAGTATTTACAAACACACGTGAAATGGCTGAAATATTGGCTTCATATCTTGTTAAACTAATTCCTTGCAGAATCCATCATGGCTCTCTGAGTAAAACTGTCAGAGAGGAAGCAGAGGCTGACTTTAGGTCAGGTAGAGTGAAATGTATAGTTGCCACATCTTCTTTGGAGTTGGGGATAGACATAGGCGATGTTAATTTGGTTATACAGATCTCTTCGCCAAAAAGGATAGAAAAACTGATTCAGAGAGCTGGTAGAAGTAGTCACACAATAGAAGGGACCTCTAATTGTATTATATACACTCTTTCTATAGAGGATTACGCTGAATCCATATCCTTGGTAAAAGCAGTTGAAAGTTATGGAAATGATAACGTGGAAAACAGAAATATTTTAAGGTCCAGCTATGATGTCATAGGTCACCAAGTCTTAGGTTTATTGGCTGAATCTTTTGATGAGAGAAATGAAAATCAAGGATTGTCCATATTTGAAGTGCATGAATTGTTCAAGAATGCATATTGTTACTCCATAGACATAAAAAAGCTAGCTGAAATAGTTTTTCAGTTATCCAATAATGGATTGTTGTTTTATGATCTTAGGCAAGGTAAGATATTCCCAAGGTTTTCAGGTAAGCTCAACTATCTAAAAAACTGTTCTTTTATTCCTTCTTATGAACAATACACGTTACTTAATTCAGCCAACAATAGAAAAATAGCCACTTTAGATTACACGTTTGTTCAAAGACTTAATGTGGACGACATTTTTTTAACCAAGGGTACTTCTTGGAGATGTTTAGCAATAGATAACGAAAAAAAACAAGTTATTGCAGTAGAGGAAAAGATGGCGATAGCTGTGCCTGATTGGATAGGTGAAGACATTCCTGTCGACTATAACATAGCTCAACAGGTAAGAAAAAATTTGAATGTAGAGAACTATTATGTAGAGATTTCAAAAGAAAATAGTCTTTTTGTATTGTATACGCATCTGGGTACAAAAATGAATCGTGCTTTTGAAATTTGCTTGAGGGACGCACTAACTCAAATGGGTTATAAAGTATCATCTTTTAGTGACGCTTACAGAATAGTAATAAGTGACCAGTCTCTCTTCTTGAACTTAGAAAAGATTATGCTAGCAATAAAAAGAATAAATCCAAGAAACGCAATAATTAATTCCAATCAATACATTAATACTCTGTCGCAAAATTTGAGACATTTTGGAATTATACATGAACCTAGAGGTTATATTTCATTTGATTATGCGCGTAGTTTAGCTGATAACGTAATTGGAGAAGAAGCAATAAACTATTGTAAATTTAAATATTTCGATTTTGGATTTCTAAAAAAATTAGATGATCTAAATCAAAATATCAGAGTTTACAATGATTTATCGATAAGGACATTGGAATTTCTTGATTATTTGGGCATGAATCTGGTTGTTGAGGGCCATAATCAAGACCCTCATTACGATGCAGTATCTTCTTTAAAACAGAACCTAGACAAAAAAGAGGTATTTTTATGTTGTACATATTGTAAAAACAAATGGTATTCTAAGGTTAGTTTACTTCAAGAAACAATCAAATGTGCAAAATGTCAGTCTATGATGATAGAGGTAAATTCTTTAAAGGATTCAGAAATTTTGACAAGGACTTATGGTAAAAAAGCTGTTTATGCTTTGTCCACATATGGTATCAGTACTACTACCGCCAAGAGAATACTACAAAAAAATTACGAAGATGAGAGACATTTTTTACTGGCTTTGTTGCAAGCTCAGATGCAGTTTATAAGGACCCACAGATTCTGGCGGACTTGAATCTGTGTAGACAGCTAAAAGTTGCAAAAGGTTTAAAAGCATTAAATTATAACATCTCTTACATGGGACACAATATAAACAAACTATTAATAATAATCGTATTTTTTACGTTAGTATTTTATTTCCTCATACTTTCTGGTTGTTCCACAACTTCTTCCAAAAAATGTAAGACAGATAAAGATTGTAAAAATTATCAGACGTGTGATGCAGAAAAAGGAAAGTGTGTGTTATTACCTGGAAGTTGTGAATCTAACGCAGATTGTAAGGACTTAGAACAATGTGAAATAAAAACTCACAAATGTGTCCTACAAAAGGACAGATGTAAAACAGATGCGCATTGTGATATTGAGTGGCAGGTTTGTGATGTTAGCTCTAATTATTGTAAACCTAAACCAGGATTTTGTTCAGATAATACTCAATGTAAACAGAATGAATTTTGTGACGAAAACAGACACGTATGTAGGCCTATGAAAGGCATGTGTTACAATTCATTTGACTGCGAAAGCTACGAGGTCTGTGATTTAAATACTCAAAAATGCGTTCCTCTACCTGGGAGATGTTCTTCTGACATGCATTGTAAGTCATGGGAATCTTGTGATAATAAAACAAAAACATGTGAACTCAAAAAAGGATATTGTTATTCAAAAGAAAATTGCAAGTCATGGGAATACTGTGATTTGGTTTCAAAGAGATGCATACCTGAAAAGGGAAGATGCTCTACTAGTGCAGAATGTGAATGGCACGAATACTGTTCTAAAAACAACTATTGCATTCCTCAAGAAGGTTATTGTTCTTCTAACAAGGATTGTCAGTCGTATGAAGTTTGTGATCAAGTAGTGAAAAGATGTGTGTTAAAAGCAGGTCATTGCAGAGAAAACAAAGATTGTGCAGTTTATCAGTACTGTGACACTGTGAACAAGTTATGTAAGTTGAAGTTTGGTTATTGTGCAAGCGATTCAGACTGTCCTATAGGTCAAAAATGTGATCTGGTTGCAACAAGTCCAACGGTATACAGATGTATTCCAAGATGAATTTAATTAACGAGTAGAGCTCGAAGTTAGTTTTTTGTTTTTTTTGTATCTTCAGTAATAAGATTAGCTGTTATCCTTCCTGATTCATAGATAGTAGGTAAACCACTACCGGGATGTGTTCCTCCTCCAACAAGATACACGTTATCCAAGCACTCGAATTTGTTATGAGGCCTGAAATACAGCATTTGTAAAAGTGTATGTGCTAAGTTAAATGTAGCGCCTATGTATACATTGAAGTTGGTTTGCCAGTCTTCAGGAGTGATAATCACTTCTTTTATTATGTGGTTTCTTAAATCTTTGAGTTCTGTTTTTTGTTCGACTTGGTCCAATACTATATCTCTGAACTTATATTTTTGTTCTTTCCAGTCAATAGCTGCCCTTAAGTTAGAAACAGGTACTAGGATATATATAGTTGATTTACCTTTTGGCGCCAAAGTAGGGTCTGTTATACAAGCATTTTGTACATAAAATGACAAGTCTCCTGGTAGTTTATAATTAACAAAAATATCTTCTACATAGTCCTTATAATTGTCTCCAAAAACTATATTGTGATGAGGAATATCATAGAGTTTATCGACACATAAATACATCATGTAAGTTGAGCATGAGAACTTCTTCTTTTTCAAATTATCTTCAGAATATTTTTTCACGTAGTTTTTGTCCATGAGGTTGGTTACTGCATAGGAAAAATCTGCATTAACCACTACGTAATCAGCATAAACTTTAGTATTGTTTTCGAGTTCTATTCCAATAACTTTTTTGTCATGATTAATAAGTTTTTTTACCTTAGTGTTTAGATGAATTTTTGCACCATGTTCCTGTGCTACTCTGGCCATGGCCTCTGATATCTTGTTCAAGCCGCCTATTACATGGTATATTCCGAAAGCGTGTTCTACATAGGACAGCATAGAGAAGCTGGCTGGACATTCCCAAGGTGACATGCCTAAATATTTCGACTGAAATGTAAAGCACAATCTTAAAAGTTCGTCTTTAAAATATTTCCCCATTGATTGGTATACAGACCTATGTAGCTCTAGGTAAGGAACAGCTTTTAAGAAAGGGTTGGTTATCATGTCCTTTATGCTTAGATATGGCTTTCTTAAGCATGGTTCTAAATGTATGTACTTCATGTGCTCATCCTTAAGATATCTATAATAACCTTCTTCATTACCAGGGAATTTTTTCCTTATTTCTTCTAACATCTTCTCTTTGTTAGAACTCATCAAGACTTCTTTGCCTCTGTGTATGATTCTATACATGGGATCTAATTTAACGAACTTTAGGTAATCTTCTGAGTTTCTGTTGCATGACTTGAACAAATCATCCAAAATGAACTTCATCAATAGAAAAGTCGGTCCTGTATCGAACGTAAAATCGCCTAACTTCAAAGGCTTGTTTCTACCTCCAACCACACTATCTTTTTCGTAAACTTCTACGTCAAAACCTCTGTATGCTAACAACATTGCTGCTGATAAACCTCCAGGTCCAGCACCAATTATAATGACTTTTTTTGAGTTAGAATTAATTTTATCAGTATTCATACGGATCATCATTTAGAAAAAAAGAAGGTTAGTATCTATTAATTCAAAAAATAATTTAAAGTAAGCAGAAATAGAATTATCGATGCTATGATAGCCAAAATCAGTGCTATGTCTCCTTTGTCCATAGTAGTAAAGCTAACAATTAGCTAAACTTTTAAATAGTTATGGTTTATATTCAAAAAACATCGTTTAGGTAATGCTTAGAGGTGTTTTTTTGGGTTCTAGACCAAGGAAGTGGAAGAAGAAAGGCAGGATGCGCTGGAAGTGGCTCAAGAAACGAAGAAAAAGACTAAAAAGAATGTTGAAGAGAAGGGCAGGCTTATTGTGAGTATGAAATCCTTGATAGGATGATCCTCTATGAACGAAGAGGCTGAAAAAAAGCCTGAAGAAGAAAAAAAGGATAAAATTGCTAATGACAATTCTGAAAATAAAACAGAATCAATATCAAAAGACAAACAGTTATCTGATATTTTAAATCTAATAATCATTGGCTTAGCGTTGTTAGTGGTTATACTATTGTTTTTGAATCTTCAGAATAATCCTACAACTAACCATAACGACCAAAAAAACCAAACAAACTACACTAACAATAGTTTGAAATTCTATGACCTTAAGGAATTAGAAGAAATGTTTTTATCACGAACTGTAAACGAAAACAAAACGATAATTTACGAAGAAGTTCTTGACAATGTACTCAGAGGGACTAAGTTTTATAGAAAGATAGGTGTTGGGTCACCAGAAATAAAAATTAATGACACAATATACAAGGTTGATTATTATTACTTCAAAGATTCATTAAGAAATTTGAAAGTAATTTACTTAATACCTATAAATCTTGCAAACTATACTTCGAATGCTACTAATAATACTCAGCTTAATTACAACATAACTTATGTATGCATTTATTCTGATACCAGAGAATATTGTACAAGAGTTGTCAATGAGTCGTACTTTACATATACAAAGAACTATCTCATGCAAGAGAAAAGGTTCGGTGATTCATATAAGTTAAACTTTGAAAATTTGAACAGAACTGTGAATTATTTGAAAAAACTAGCCTCAAAAGGACTAGTCTCGTATTATGACGTATTTTCTACTGAGCTAAATGGGACCAAAGTTAAGTGTGTTAATTATACGATAGATTACACTTTAGCAAACATGTCAACTAGACTCGAATTGGGAATAGATAGTGAAATCATGTTCTATAAATGGGATATATTACAATGTCAAGACTATGAGAATTTTCCTGTTTTAATCAATTGGCAAATTTCAAGAGACAACAAAGTATTCCAAAAAGCTAATTCTACGATAAAAGAGATCAAATTAAGCGAAAACGACATCGTACCAAAAAAGCTCTATTCTAATACTGAAATAGACAACAGACTCTATACTTACAGTGAGATTATAGGAGAATTAAACAAATGCTATGAAAAAGACTCTATAAAGGAGATAGACGAGTGTATATCTCGAGTAGCCAGAGATAAAGAGTTTGTCAAAGCTTGTGAGTTAATTTCAAACGAGTCTATCAGAGGATTATGCCTTTCGGTATCATTTACATACCAAAACGACATTTCTGCATGTGAATTTTTGAAAGACAGTGGTTTGAAGGACGATTGTTATGCAAACGCAGCATACAAAACAGATAATAGGGCATGTCAGTACATGTCTAATTCAGAGCTAAAAGCAAAATGTTACAACTTAACAAGAGCCCCAAAAATAGAATGCTATAGTGACAACGATTGTGGAATCTACGATGGTAAGTTTTGTTTGCCGAAGCATGGCTTATCTAATTATTCATATTTAAACTTGACTAGTACAAATCCAGGTAATGCCTCAGCTTGTTTTGTGTTTGCCGAGTGCTATTGTAATTTGCTAAACAAATGTTCCTGGAGACTGACGGATGAGTTTAGAGAGTGTCAAGATTCTCTTGAAGGATTTCCGATTAACGTAACTGCAAAAAACAATCAATCTATCAACAAAACTTCTTAAGCACGATTTATTAATAAGATTAATAAGATAATTATGAAGGCTTCAGTAAATGAAAATGAATCAATAGTACTTTTTAGGGTATATGGTTTAGTCCAAGGAGTTTTCTACAGAGCTACGTGTAAATCAGTAGCACAAAAACTTGGATTAAAAGGCTATGTGAAGAATCTGGATGATGGGTCTGTTGAAATAGGTTGTTATGGTCCTAAACAAAAAGTAGAGGAATTAATTTCTTGGTCTAAAAAGGGTCCAAGAAATGCAAGAGTAGATAAAATAGAGTTTATGGAATTGACTCCTAAAATGCTGAGTTACATAAAGAGTTTTGGTACATTCGAAATAACAGGTTAGTACTCTTTATAATCTGCTTTTTAACTGGAAAACAGCTCTACTTCGATTTATAAACTAGTCAATATTCTATGAAGTAAGGCAAAAGAACTTTTGATCATTAAGGTGCTATGCGCATGGCTATCATAGAAGACGAAATAGTTCATTTCTGGAAAGACGAAAAAGGCGAATTACATAAAAACGTATTGAGAATCGAAAGCGAACTGCCTACTGAAAGTAATGGTTATCCAAGGGATGGAATAATTATTGTAAGGAGCATCAACTCAAAATCACAACTTGCTATCAAGCTTTCTCCTGATGAGGCGTTGAGGCTCTCTACTCAATTATTGTCTGTGGCAAAGGATTTGTTAAACAAGAAGCGGCAGATGTGGAATAGCATATCAAATGATTAGATTGAAACGGATAAAGGAAAAAATAAAAAAAAGAACTATAGCAAAACTATAATTTGAGACCGAACTTTAGGAATATAGCTACTAGCAGAATCGCCAAAGTGTTCAATATTTTTATCAAAGGATTTATAGAAGGTCCGCTGGTGTCCTTGAAAGGGTCTCCTACGGTATCTCCGACAACAGCAGCTTTGTGAGTGTCTGTCCCTTTTCTTCCTTGTTGTTCGATTAATTTTTTTGCATTGTCCCAAGCAGCACCTGTATTGCTCATGAAAACTGCCATGGCCATTCCTGATACTAAAGAACCTACTAAAAGCCCTAGGACGCCTTTAACACCAAGGAGTAGACCAATTAAAATTGGAGTACCAACAGCTATGACTCCTGGTAACAGTAATTGGTCTATTGCTGATTTTGTACAAATATCTACGCATCTGGCATAATCTGGTTTTTCTTTGTTTTCCATTATCCCTGGTTTTTCCCTGAACTGTCTTCTTACTTCCTCTACGATGCTTTTTGCTGCGAATCCAACAGCTCTCATGGAAAAAGCAGAGAACACGAAAGGTAAAACTCCTCCGATGAAAAGCCCTACGATCACAGTAGGTTCCATGATGTTAACAATAGGTAGTTTTGTTATACTATCTACAGGAAAAGCCAGTTCTTTCAAGTTGTTTGCTTCTGCTGCTATGTTAACTTCGTTAGCATAACCCAATAGCAGAGCTAAAGCAGCCAATCCTGCAGAGGCGATTGCAAAGCCTTTGGTAGTGGCTTTTGTGGTATTGCCAACTGCATCTAATTTATCTGTTACGTTCCTGACATCCTTTGGCATGTTGCTCATTTCAGCTATTCCTCCTGCGTTGTCACTAATTGGGCCAAAAGTATCAACAGCGATGATTATACCAGTCAATGACAGGAGGCTCATTGCTGCAATCGCAACTCCGTAGATACCTGAGGCAAGGTATGCCAATATAACTCCAACTGAAATAACGAACACGAACAAGCCAGTGCTTTCCAAGCCAACAGATATGCCTGTTATGATATTGGTACCTGCTCCAGTCTCAGAGGCTTCAGCTATATCCTTTACTGGTTTCTGCTTGTTGCTAGTGTAATAGTCTGTAATATAAAGAATAGCTATTGCAACAAGTATGCCTATTGCAGAAGCAATAAATATGCCCATCGAGCTCTGGTTGAAGTAATTCGAAAACAATACGTTGGATGCAATGAAGAACAAGACAGCTGAAATTATCGCAGTAATGAGTATTCCATTGTTTAAAGCTGTCAGAGGGTCTCCATGTTCTTCAGTCTTAACAAAAAAGCTTCCTATCGTGCTAGCGATCATTGCAAGTGCTGCTAACACTAATGGGAAAATTACTCCTGGTAATCCAAACACTACATTACCGAGTAGCATTGCTGCTATGAGAGTAACGACATAGCTTTCAAACAAGTCTGCACCCATGCCTGCGCAATCTCCTACATTGTCTCCAACGTTGTCTGCTATTACCGCAGGGTTCCTTGGGTCGTCTTCAGGGATTCCTTTCTCTACTTTGCCCACTAAATCAGCACCTACGTCTGCTCCTTTGGTGTAAATCCCTCCTCCAACCCTTGCAAACATTGCAATTAGGCTTGCACCAAATGCCATGCCTGATAGCATGGTCATTAAAAGGTTCAGCTTGTCGCCTTTATAAGTAAAGAAGTTAATGTCTATCAAGTAATTCAGAACAACGTACAACAAGGAAATTCCTATTAATCCAAAGCCAACTAATGCGAATCCCATTACTGTACCGCTTTTGAAAGACACGTCTAAAGCACTTTTAAGACCTTTTTTTGCAGCTTCTGCAGTTCTCACATTACCTAAAGTTGTGATAATCATGCCAGTATAACCTGCTATTCCTGACAAAAGCGCTCCAAGGACAAACGCAATTCCAATACCTAAATAGTATTTTTCTACGGCGAATCCAAGCAAAACAAATAGCAGGAATATTATTGAACCAAAAACCAATATTGTTTTATTTTGCCTGTTCAAATAAGCCATAGCTCCTTCTTTGATGGCATTGCTAATGTCAACCATTTCTTTAGTTCCTGTTTCAAGCTTTTTTATCCTGTTGTAAGTCAAGAGTGCCATAATAAGGCTTATGAATCCAGTAAGTGGTGCGAAGTAAAACAACAAGTCCAAAGTCATACATACACCCTGATTAAAACAAAAAATAGTTGATGTGGAATTTTTTTAAAATTATCATGTGTTGCTAAAGAAAGGTGTAGGAAAATGAGGTTGGTTTTACCATTAAAAAATTATTTCTTACTCACAAGTAATATTTTATAAATCAACACATAGATTAGGCTTTTTTAAAAAAGTTGGAAAAAAGTTGATTTATGAACACGCAAAAAATAGATTAACTCAGAACAACTTTGGCTAAAAGACATACATAATTTTATAAAACTGCTTAATTAAGCATATATTAAGTTAGTGTTAAAGCTATGCAGATCAGCTAGCAATAGGTACGAAAGAGGTTATTCTATGGAGTTGAAAAAAGGAGATTTGGTAAGGCTTGAGTTTACTGGAAGAATAAGTGCAAACGACCAAGTTTTCGAAACAACAGATGAAAAGGTTGCAAAGGATAGCAATATTTACGATGAAAGGCAAAGGTACAAACCAAGATTAGTCTTTTACGAAAAGGGCGATATGATAAAAGGTTTAGAAAAAGAGCTTCCTTCGATGGAACTGAATGTCGAAAAAGAATTTGTTGTAAAGCCTGAAGAAGCTTTTGGAATGAGATACAATGAACTAACTAGAACAATGCCTGTTTCAGAGTTCGAGAAAAGAGGTTACAAACCTGCTGTCGGAATGGCTGTAGATTTAAACGGTTCTTTAGGTGTTGTGAGAGCAGTTTCTGGTGGTAGAGTAGTAATAGATTTTAATCATCCTTTGGCAGGAATGGAGCTCAAATACAAGGTTAAGGTATTGGATGTTTATAAGACAGTAGATGAGAAATTGAAGGCTTTGATAGACGATTTTGAGATGTCAGATGTTACTTATAGTTATGATGAAAAAGCAAAAAAGCTATCATTGCTTTTTAAAACAGCATCTCTAGAAGAAGCATACTTTAGAAAGAAATACACTTTGATTGACGTCATAAAAAGACACTTTGATGATGTAGAAGAGCTAGTTGTTAATGAGACTTACAGATTTGAAAGGAAGAGTTCATAAAAGTTTATCCTTTGAATAATCTTTTTCTCAGGGCTTGTGGCGCAGTGGTAGCGCGCCTGCTTTGCAAGCAGGAGGCCGAGGGTTCGAATCCCTCCAAGTCCATGGCTAAAAAGTTTTACTTATGGAGAAAGGCGAAAAAGACGTTTTGCTATTGTTCGATTATGATTCAATATATTTCCAAAGACTGCTTATTTTAACTGATCTACATTTAGGTATAGGGGAAGAGTTGGGTCTGAGACATAAAATAGTTTCAGAAGTTATTCTTGAAAAACTCACTAAGTGTATAAGATATTTGGAAAAGAAGAAATTGTTGATTGAAGGTATAGTAATACTTGGCGACGTTAAGCATTCAATTAACGTCATAGATGATGAGATATTTTCATTTTTTGATGATTTATCTTCAGTGCTTGATAAAGATTCAAAAGTTTTCATAATAAAAGGCAATCATGATGGAAATTTACATCGAATACAAAAGGTTTTCAAAAATAAAATGAATCTTGAATTTTTTTCTTCGTCTGGTTTTTCCTTAAAGTATTCTTCCGAGAAATCAGCTTATTTTTTTCACGGGAATTCTTATCCAAAAGTAGAGTTTATATTTGCCGACAAAATTTTCATGGGCCATTTACATCCTGCATTAAGATTTTCTAACATAACAAAAAAATGTTTTGTTGTATGCGATAACGTAAAATTTGATAAAGAATTTCTACTAAAGCGATACGTTAAACATAGGGATAAAATAGAGCAATATTTGAAAGATAGGGCAATTTTCAGTCATAAAATATACATATTACCTTCATTTAATCCATTTATTGACGGGAAAACTTCATTTTTCAAAGATTCTGTATTTCTGAATAACGTATATAAACACATCGGCATAAATTTATATTCGACAGATTTTGTTGATATTAAATTTTTTGAGAAGAAAAATTAGTATGAAGGTGTTATTTTAATGGCCAAAAAGAAAAGACGTGGTAAAGAAAAACTAATGATTTGTGCTGCTTGTGGTCGCCGAGTTCCGAGAGACAAGTCTGTTAGATACGACAGAAGGGTAACATACTCGACAGATCTAAATTCAAAAGACGATATTAAATCATTTCATTTCATTGAAGCTTATTATTGTATATCATGTGCTAAGGCAATGAGGATATTTGAAAAGAAAAAAAGCAAATTGATGAAGCAAAGAGAAGAAAAAGTTTAAATTTATCAAAGACGTATATATGTTCATTCAATGGATGATGATTCGAGGTAGATAAATAATAAAAATTAGACCTGGGTGGTAATGATTAAAAAAGTTAATAATAAAGGCAAGGCAATCAGTTTCCTGTTAACAAACAAAGGTGGTAGATGGTGGGCGACGTAAAAGAGAATTGGTTAAAGTTAAATGGGAAAGCATACAAAATGATTTGGATAGAGATAGGCAACATGCCTTTTTGTGTAATAAAGGCTAAGAGAGGCTATATAGCTTGTAGCTACTTGGACCAGAAAGTTGCAGAGAAAGTAGGAGACATAGCATGTGTCATTCCAGGAGTAAAAAGCCCACAGGAGTTAGCCAGAACAAGAATAAGGCATGTAACAAGTTGGGCAGAGGATCTGGGCATAGTTGAAGGTATGAGCTTAAGGAAAGCCCTAGAGATTCTTGACAACTAAGTCATGTTTATTTTTCTTTTTATATTATAATTTGTTTTTTAGAATAGCAAGCAATGGTAGAATAAGAATAATTAATCCTGTATAACATTGAATGTTTTGATTATTTGGGTTTGTTCTTTGCACTTCTTTCAAGCAAATTTTGTAATGATTCTCTCCAAAATCTTTTTCGAAATTTTTGCTTGCAGAAGTGAAGAACTGAGGATCATTATCATTTTTTAAAATATGTCCTAGTACACCGCCGATCCATTCCATTGGTAGCTGATGATTTTCAAAGAACTTAAGGGCTTTAGCTTCGTTGCAGACAAGATCGTCTCTTAGGATTACTGCAACGTCAGTTACACATAGCGATGTCTGTGCAAACCTTTTCGTAGCTTCTGCTCTATCTATTTTTGACGAACTCTGAGTGGCTATTAGCAAAATTGTTGAACATGGAGTAAGAGCGCTTCTGACTTTGTCTATTCTCTGGTCAACTGGCATAGATGGGTCGTACCCACTATTTCTAATTGTTTCAGCTTGAGCTTTGGCTGCCTTTAGTAAACAGTTTGTAACTGCATTTTCTGCTTTTACCAGTTCAACAAGAAGTTCGTTTTTAGGCATTGACTTAGGTAAACTATCATAATTAATGTAATTTGAAACCAAAGTTTGATACTCATTGTAAGCTGCTTGACAATCTACTTGTGAGTTGGTGGATTTTGTTATCATACACCCTGAAATAGTATATAGCATCAATAAAATTGTAGTTTGTAGAAATATGAAAGCCAAATTTTTTTTCGTCATAAATTCACTTTTTTACAACCCATTTTTTTGAGTCAATACTTTCTGCTAATTCTGCTATAACAATTGATTCTTTTAACTTTAGGTTTTTTTTAGCCGTTAGTATCCAATCATATGCATATCTATTCCCTATGTCCATGTATTCTTTGGCTTGTAGTAGCATATCTAACGAATCAGCATCTTTAATTATGTCTGAATATTTTTTTATCCCTTCAAGAATGAATTCATCGTTCATAAGTGCGTCTTTGATAGCCTTTCTTTTATCTGCTTTAATGTATTGACTTTGTCTTGGAGTTATGTCATTTAACTTTACTTCGTCCATGTCGTGCATCATTGCAAAAAAGGCTATTTTAGCTGCTTCATCTTTTTCTATCCCTTTAACCAATGCAAGATGATAGGCTATTATAGCAGTTCTGAAGCAATGAGCAGAAATTGTTTCACACGCATCTCCAAGTATGTTTATTTCTTCCCAGCCTTTTCTTTTTCTGAATTTTAAAACATTGATTTCGTGAAAGTAATGAACCAAATCTTCAATTAGTTTTACGTTTAATTTTGTGTGATGCGGTTCATTAATATTCATTTCATTGTCCATGTTATCATCTCGATTATTCTTTCAGGTATGTAGCCTATTCTGATTAATCTGCTGTGTCCTCTCATGCCTTTGCCTGTCTCTGTAATTGTGATCAGTCCTAGCATTTCTAGATCGTGTAAGTATTCTCTGTACCATCTGGCACTTCTTATCTGTTTGTTCATACTTTTACATAGTTTGCAGTATTTTTCATAGACTTCTCCTGAAAGAAAGCAGTTATCTTCGTAGTTTGTTAGTCTTTGTTGTTTAGATTTTTCTATAGTAAGTTGCGCAACAGCAAGTAATACGATTTTTTGGTGTTCAGGCAACGATTTAACTACTTCTCCTATGATTTCGTTATCTACGAACCTTCTGGCCTCTTCTACTTCTTTATCAGAAACATAAGTAAGTCCTTTTTGTTCTGCTATTTGCCCTGCTCTTAATATAAGAGTTAGTGCGTATCTTGCATCTCCATTGTCGTTAGCTGTTATTGCTGCAGCAAGATTAATCGCAGATTCTTCTACAACATTAGGTTTGAAGCCTATCTCGACTCTTTGTTTTATTATATCTTTTAGCTGTTGTGCGTTATACGAATAAAAAACAGTTTCGACTTCACATAGACTACTTTTTGTTCTTTGGTCCAGTCTTTCTTTAAAAGATAGTTTGTTTGAAATGCCTATTATGTTAGCATGGCCTGATTTAGATTCGTCATTTGCTCTTGTTATTGTATAAACCAAGTCGTCTAAATCAGTTACCATGTCAATTTCATCCAATACCATGATCATAGATTTGCCTGAATTTAGCAATTCTAATAATTTCTCGTATATGAACTGGATCCCGAAGCCAAGCTTCTCAAGTTCAGGGAAAATTTCTTTGAGTGCTTTCTGCATTACTTTGTATCTCGAATTGTAAATTTTGCAGTTGACATAAGTCATTATTGAATTGTTCTTGTATTTTTCAAATTCCTTCATAACATATCTTATGCACGCTGTTTTCCCTGTTCCTGTTTTTCCATAAATAAAGAGATTGTTTATTGCCTGGTTCTTTATAGCTGGTGCTGTGACTTTCATTATAAACTCTATTTCTTTGTCCCTATGTAGAAGCTTTTCAGGTAGGTAATGAGGAGATAGTACATCTGAGTTTATGATGAGTCGTTCTTTACTCAAAATTTCTTCGAATGATGGCATGGGCATAGAATCATAAACCAATATGTTAAGTTAGGTTTTTAACCGATTTCAAAAACTCATTAGAGTTGATATATTTATGGAGTAATAAGTAAAGATGTTTAGAAGTGCTTTTCAATCTATGTTGAGTGTTTTTATTGCAAACTCTATATCTTCTTTTTGAATAATTTTTCTTTTTTTGTGTTTAGTTATTTTTGAAGCTATATCAAGGATTTGAGAAAGTTTTTCTTGAATTATTAAACTTATTATTTTTGTGACATTTTTTCCTATTCTGAATTTGTCTTTTGTAATTTTTTTGATTTCGCATTTTATTGAGTGTGAGTGAAATGCTTGCTTTTGTGATGTATTAAAGTCACACTTGTGAAAGAATAATACGTCTTCTATTTTTATAGTATTTCTATTTGTTTGTCTACAAATTTTAGTAGAATCTCTTGTAATTTTTTTAATTATGTCAATTACTTTTGTTCTTAGTAATACTAATGCCTTCTGAGAAAGCTTCATGTTAGACTTATGCTTGCAGTATTTCTGTACGCTAGAAATGGAAATCAACTAAAATCACTTATTTTTATTTCTACTGGAAAAAATGTCTACATAAAAAATTAAATTACTTGTATTTAATTACTTGATGTGGATAAAAATAATACAGTAGCTGATCGACGAGCTTCTGATAATTACGAGTTATTAATTACTAAAAGTTCTGCTGCTCAAAGTAAGTACATACCTCGCTTGTATCAATTATCGATTGCAAATTCTGTTTTAAGAAAAGGTTCTACCTTAGTTGTATTACCAACAGGATTAGGTAAAACCTTAATAGCTCTTCTTGTGATGAAAGATTTATTGTCTAAATCCAAAGATGTTAAGGTTTTGTTTCTTGCACCAACAAAAGCACTTGTTGAGCAGCACAAAACAACAATTTCTGATTACTTTCCTGAGTTAGAAAAAGAAAATGAAATAGTTGCTTTAACAGGTACTCTAAAAAAATCAAAGCGCGCTTCTTTATGGGATAAAAGAATAGTGATTTCGACTCCGCAGACTGTTGTAAGTGATTTATTAAAAAACCCAGATAGTATTAAGTTTCCTTATTCGTTAGTAGTTTTTGATGAAGCCCACAGGGCTATAGGCAAGTATTCGTATACGCGAATAGCGAATATAGCTAATTCGAAAAATTGTTTAATCCTTGCATTAACAGCATCTCCAGGTAGTAAACCAGAGCGAATCCAAGAAATTTTGAATGTATTGGGCATAAAAAACATAGAGATAAGGAGTTATGATGACCCTGATGTCAGCAGATACGTTCAAAAAAAGACGATTAAATGGTTGGCGGTAGAACTGGATAAGGAATACTTAGAAGCAATAAGCATACTCAAAAAATTAGGAAACACCATGGCAGAGCAACTAAAAAATTACGGGATTATAGGGAATTATAAGTCTAAAAAAGGGCTCAAGGAATTAAGACAAAAGATACTCAACATGTCTTCTAATGTCAAATATACTGCAATAACTACCTACACGATGTTATTTAATATCATACACATGCAAGAACTTTTGGAGACCCAAGGCGTGTATTCTTTAATAAACTACTATAATTCTTTATCAACCAGAAAGAAAACCAGAGCAGTTATGAAATTGCTCAATAACCAGGATATAAAAAGAGCAATCAAATTGGTTGAAAATAAGGAGCATCCAAAATTGAACTTTCTTTTACAAATCTTGAAAAACTTATCTGGCAAGAAAGTGATAGTTTTTGCCCAGTACAGGGTTCAAGTAGAAAAGATCTCAGAATATCTGAACTCGAATTCGATAAAAGCCGAGTTGTTTTTGGGTAAAGGCAAAGGCTTTTCACAAAAGAAACAGAAGGAAGTCATAGAAAGGTTTAGAAACAACGCTTTTGATGTTTTGGTTTCTACTTCAATAGGCGAAGAAGGGTTAGACATACCTTCTGTTGACGTTGTAATATTTTATGAGCCTGTACCTTCTGAAATTCGTTCGATTCAGCGTAAGGGAAGGGCTGGAAGAGCAAAAATAGGAGAAATATATATTTTAATCGCTAAAGGAACGAGAGACGAATACTATTTTTGGTCTTCGTTCAGAAAAGAAAAAAAGATGAGCTCTCTAATAAAAAATTTACAAAAAGATTACAGTCTAAAAAACGAGCAATCTGATCTGCATTTAAAAGAAAAAATTGAACAAAATACCTCTACGAATACTAACTCACATGTTCCAACAACTAATACAGATATAACTAAAGCAAATGACTCAACCATGTCCAATGAATTGACTTCCATTGATACAGAGAAGCATAAAGATACCTATGATCACCATTCTAAGAAGAAACAGACAACAATAAATGACTTTTTGCACTAAGTTATTTTGTCAGTACGTAAAATTGTCATTAATATACAAGTTGATCCTATGGAAAAAGATCATAATCAAAGGTTTATGTGCGGTATAGAAATTCACCAGAGGTTGAAGACGCACAAACTTTTTTGTAATTGTAGTAGTTCAGGTGTTGATTTACATGATTATTATCACAGGCAGATGCACATTGTAAGAAGCGAGCTCGGTGAAATAGACGCAGCTGCTAAATTAGAGATAGAAAGGAACATGGAATACAAGTATTATCTATCTTCGAATTCATGCTTAGTAGAGTTGGACGAAGAGCCACCTTTGGAAGTTAACAAAGAGGCTTTAAGATTTGCATTAATAGCTGCAAAAGCGTTCAACTGTAAAATCTTTGATACACTTTTTGTCATGCGTAAAACTGTTTTAGATGGTAGTAACACATCAGGTTTCCAAAGGACGATATTAGTTGGTTTTGACGGATACATTGACACTTCTAAGGGCAGAGTCAAAATACAGACTTTATGTTTGGAAGAAGAAAGTTGTGGTATTTTAGGCCAAGAGGATGTTGGTAATATAAACAGTACCAAAAACTACTCTTTATCACGTTTGGGCATCCCTCTGTTAGAGATAGCTACTGCACCAGAAGCCAAAGATTTCGAGCATGTAAAGGAAATTGCAGAGGTCATAGGATTGACATTGAGAGTGCTAGGAATAGCTGAAAGAGGTATAGGTACGATTCGTCAAGATTTGAACATTTCGATACCTGGTAGCCCTAGATGTGAGCTCAAAGGTGTACAGGATTTGGATTCTATTCCAAAAATAGTTGAGCTAGAGGTCACGCGTCAAGAAAACTTAAAGAAGTTCTTGAGCGAGTCTAGGTTTAACGTAGAACAAAAAGTATTAGATATTACTGACCATTTGAAGGAGGAGCATCCTAAATTAAAGGAATGGATTATCAAAGCGTTAGAAAGTGATAAACGTGCTTACGTTTTAATCATCAAAGATTCAAAAGGCAAATTCTCTTATGAACTATTGCCTAATTACAGATTCGGCACAGAACTAAGTCATTATGCGAAATCGAGTGAGGTAAAAGGTATAATTCATTCAGATGAAGATCTTTCAAAATACGGGCTTGACAGAGCCAAGCTTTATAGTTTCTTGAACTTATCTGAAAATGATTCGTTCATAATGATTATCTCAAATGAAAAGTCAGCTAATGAAAGTTTTTCCAGAATTATTCACAGACTAAATAAGAATTATTTATTGCCAGAAACTAGGAGAGTAAACAAGGACCTTTATTCTGAATACATGCGCCCTTTACCTGGGGAACAGCGTATGTACCCAGAAACAGACGTGCCTGTGATTTATCTCACTGATGAGTTTTTAGACGAGTTGTTGAAAGGTACAAGGGCCTATAATTTACAAGAATTTGTTAATATACTGGAACAGGATTTGGAAGACAAAGCAACAGCAAACAGGCTAATCAGAAGCAGGTATTTGGAAATTTATCTTGATTTATCTGCTACCCTTTGTCATTCAAAAGAGCAAAAAAAGGTTTTAGCAAGGTATTTGTTAAATGTATTACCTATGATACAATCCAAATACAAAATTGATATGACTAAATGTTATGACTTAACTTCTGAGATCATGAAACTTGTTAATTCTAATTTGCTTACCAGGAGTGCTATGCAAGAGGCTTCAGAACTTTTTATCCTAACAAATTCCACAGAAAAGGTATTTGAGGTTTATGGTAGAATAACAGATAAAAATCGTCTTAAGTCATTATTGTTAGAATTCAATAACGATGTATCAAAACTTATGAAGCAGTACGGAAAGAGAATAGAGCTGAATGACTTAAAAGAACTACAATCATGACTAAGTTTTGCCATGAATCTTGTTCACATTTTTCTGGCAGCAAGTAGAAAGAAATACTTTCTTTGAATTAGCAATCTCAAACAATTTGTGAATTTAAGGTCATTCAAATTTATTATTCTGAAGCCTTTTTCTTCAAGTTCATGGACAAGATATGTTATCCTGAATGCTTTCTCATAAACGTGTAAATAGTTGTCAATGTTATTTATTACTAAATAATCCTGCTTATAAAGCTCCTTAAGATGTTTTATGTATGCATCTTTACTTTTGTACTTGTACATGATATACACTTTTCTTAAGTAGTATGGGATACGATGAAGAAATGAATAAAAGCCAAGTATGATGATCCCATTTCTTTTGAGTGATTTTAAAAGATTATTCAATACTTTTTCGTGTTCATAGATATGATGTAATACACCAATACACATGCACAAATCAAATTCGTTTTCAAAGTTGAGTTTCTCAAGTTCTAAATTTTCAAAATGCACATTATCGACGTTCAAATAGTTTTTAAGAGTATTTGCTATTTTTAAGGAATTCTCACTCATGTCTATTCCGAGTACTTCATTTGCTTTGTGTAAAGCACAATAGATGCTTTTTTCGCCAGAGCCGCAGCCTGCATCAAGAATTCTTTTGTTTTTTAGTTCCTCTGGCTTCATGTTAGCTGATGCGAGTATAGTTTTCATGATTTTTTCGTGAATTTTATTAATAACAATTTTTTCAAAAATCATGTTTTGTTTTTTATTTTCCTCTAGAACAAGTGTATCATTTTTTTCGTAAATTTCAAAGGCATTAAGATAAGGAAAAGGATATCTATTGTAAAAGTCTTTAACTTTCTTTTTGATGCATTCTGGATCATCGCATTTAGTTTCGTTGTATTCTATGAAGTCTTTGTTTACTATAAAATTTCCAATCTTAAAGTTAAAATTAATATTCATTGCATCACGAGAAAGAGTATCTTGATTAAGAATACTTTAATAAACGATAAACTAGAAATCTTATTAAAGAAAGTACGTTGTTAGGTTAAGCTCATGAAACTTGGAAGAGTGGTTTATAACAATAAAGAATATTATGCTGTTTTTGATGCCGATAAAGAAATAGCTCACTTGTACGAGCACGAGTTTTACAATTACAAAAATACTTTCAGTGTTAAGTTTAAAGATTTAAAGTTTTTACCTCCTGTAAAACCCACTAACATAATTTCCATGGGTTTTAATTACCTTGAACACTTCAAAGAAGCAAAAGAACGTGGGATGACAGTACCTGAGCTAAAGGAGCCTTTGATTACATTGAAAGGAGTCAATTCAATTACCGCTCATTTAGAGAAAATAACAATACCAAAGCAGACCAATCTAGTGGAGATCGAAGGGGAATTTGTTATAGTTATCGCAAGGACTTGCAAAAATGTCACTGAACAGGAAGCCGAGAAATGCATACTAGGTTATACGCTTGCAAACGACGTCACTGCCAGGGATTTACAGTTCATGGATGGACAGTGGGCAAGAAGCAAAAGCATTGACGGTTTTTGTCCTCTGGGTCCTTGGATAGAAACTGAATTAGACCCATTGAGTGTGGAAGTAATCACTTATTTAAATTCCACGGAGGTACAAAAGACCAATACGTCAATGTTATTCTACAATGCTTACAAACTGATTTCACACGTTTCAAAATACATGACTTTATTCCCTGGTGACGTAATTTTAACCGGCACTCCAAGTGGAGTTAAAGCGGTGAGGCATGGAGACAGAGTAGACATAGTTGCAAAAGGTTTGGGAAAACTGACTAACATTTTTGTAAAAAGCTTTTAATCAATGCATGTTTTAAATTCTTTCAGAGATAATAAAATGTTGCAATTTTAAAAAGTAAAATAATAGAAGGTGGAATTAATTGAATGCTAAAGATTGTATAAGATATTTTCAGCTAAAAAAGTATGATGAATCTGCAAAATGTTTTGAATCATTACTAAAACAGAATCCTGAATCAGAGGAATTGAACTATAGTTTCGGAGTAGCACTATTTGAAACAGGGCAGTATTTTAGAGCTGCTAACTTTTTGAAAAAGGCTAACGCAATAAAAGAAGATAGTTTAACAATCTACTACATAGGTCTATGCTATTTTAACTTACTTGATTTTGATTCTGCGGAATACTTTTTCAAAAAATCTATTGAAAAGAAACACGATTTTGCCGAATCGTATTTCATGCTTGGCTTATGTTCTTTAAATAAAAGAGACATAGAATCATTTAACAAGAATATAAAAAGGGCCATATTGTTTGACAAGAAAAAGGCAAAGAACTTGGCTATCAAGTTCATGAGTACTTTAGAAAGTGCATCTACTGATAAAGAAATTATTAGTAGTATGAAAAAGTTGTTAGGTGATGTTTTAAATTAAGCGATTAACAAAGGAAATAGTAATAGCTTTGCAATATTTGATGGTAAATATGGATTCTAAATCTAAAATTTCTAATATTGAGGAAGAAATTTTGTATTTTACCAGAATGTCTTTTGATTCTGATCCAAACAAAAGAATACAAGCAATTAATGGCTTGGCCAAGCACGTAAAAAATCCAAGCGCATTATATGTTTTGTACGAGCTTACACATGATCTTGATCACGAAGTAAGGTCTCTTGCAAAAAAAGTTATTGAGGATGCCAAAGGCGAGTATCTGTCTTCGACAATAAAGGAAGTGGATGAAAAATTATTTGAGGCTCTTACGGCAACAAAGAAAGAAGAAAAGGCATTAATTGAAGAAATTGAAGAACTTGAAGAAGAAATATTAGCTTGTGTTGTTCAACCTAAAGAAGCGATTGACATCCTTAAAGATCTGAAAATAAAAATTCTTTCATCTGATGACCACTCTCTGCCTTTAAAGAAGGCTGAAGAGCATGAAGAGAAAGAGGTACGTACTTATTTTGAAGGCATAAAGAACTTGGACATAGATTCTTTAACAGAAGAACAAATAGCTAAAATAGATTCTTTATCACTAAGTATTGAAAAAAAACCTGTTTACAAACACATATACGATTTCATACTCAAGACCAATCCATCTCAGAAACAGCTCAAAGCAGAATTAAAGAGGATCTTAAAAGATTACGAACGCGAGCTCAAATTTGCGGCAGATGTTGCTTGGTATAGATTGAAAAAGAGTGAGAGGCAATTGAATCTGATGCAACTTAGAGAGGGTATGCGAAACATTAATTTAGAAAACCTTGAAGTAGTTGAAATTGGGGAAACAAGAATGAGACGAGGAAGAAAAGTAATGTATGTTTCTATGATAAAGGTAAGAGAACACAGTAAAAAGGATGAGTATGCATTATTTCAACAAAACCCAGAATTAGGTGAAAGTCAAGATACACAATTAAAAGAAAAAACCAAGGATGAAATTTATGGTTATATTTTGATAGAGAAGCATCGTGTAGAAGGTCTAAAAGTCAATGACATAATTGATATTGAAAAGGCGAATGTCATTACACATGATAACAAAATCGCATTAGTACTATCAAAGAACAGCAATTTGCTGATAAGAAGGTAAATCTAATTTGATCAGTTGTCTTCTTTATTTTTGTGACTATCTTTTGTTTTAAGGTATTTATGTTTATTGTTCGAAAGCCAATCTTCTTTAGATTTACAATTTATAGATAGACACATTTCATAACTCTTTTTGCCTTTTCTTATCACTCTTATGATTGGAGTTTTGCAGTATTCACATACTTTTTCTGTTTTCTCTATTTTTCCGTTCAAAGGCAGACTATAGGTTGCCTTACATGCAGGATAATTTGAGCATCCAACGAACCTTCTTTTTAGTTTGATTGAGTAACGAATGAACAAGTCTCCGTTATTGCAAGAACTGCATTTTCCAAGCAAGTTGTTTTCAGCTTCAGTTTCTGTCAATGCTTTAGCTAGTTCATTTCCTATTTCTATTTCATGTTTTTTGAATTCTGCTAATATTTTGCTTAATATTTTTTTCCCTTCTTCGATAATGGATTTGTGATCTGCATTGTTTTCTATAATCGCGTCCATTTTATTTTCGAAATCTCTTGTAAGTTCTACGTCTAGGATAAGGCTAGAGAACTTCATGAGTGTGTTATGAACCATGATGCCTATTTTAGTAGGTTTAATGTTTTTTCCTTCAATGTATCCTCTTTCATACAGAGTTTCTATGATGTTGGCCCTAGTTGCTTTTGTTCCAAGATTAAGTTTTTCCATTTGCGAAATCAACGATGCCTGTGTGTATCTTGAAGGCGGTTTTGTAAACTTTTCTTGCATCTCAGGTTTTTTTATTTCGTAATTCTTATTCTCTTCAAATTGCTCAATTTCTTCTTCATCCATCCTCACGAAGTTATAAATTTCTGCCCATCCTTTATCAACAGTTATCATTCCCTTTGCAATGAAATTTAGATCAGCTATATTTGCTAAAACTACAGTTTTTTCCCTGATACAAGGTTTGTGGAAACATGCTAAGAACCTTTTTACTATCAAGTCATATACTTTTTTTTCGTTATCTGTCATGTTACCGTAATAGCCTGTTGGATGGATCGCTGGGTGTGCTTGGTCAGTTTTTTGTCCTTCAAAAGGCTTAAGTTTTTTAGTCGTGTCTAATTTCTCAACCAAATCAGAGTATTCATTTATTTTTTTGAGTTTTAGTATAATCCCTTTTAAGTTAAGTTTTTCAGGCAATTTTTGTGATGATGTTCTAGGGTAAGATATATAAGACTTTTCATATAGTGACTGAGCAACTTCCAGCGTATATGCTGGCTTGAAGCCATAAATTCTGTAAGCTTCTGTCTGCAGGCTTGTCAGATCAAATGGAGGATACGGGTTCTGATAAACTTTGGATTTTTCTATTTTTTTAATCAAAGCATATTTTTCTTTTTTTATTTTTTCAAGGATTTCCTTAGCTAGATTTTTGTCGTTAATTTTTTCTTGTTCGTAGTTAAAGAGTGTATTTTTTATTATTGCAGTAATGACATAGTATGGTTGAGGAACAAAGTTTAGTATTTCTTTCTCAAGTTCTACAATTAGATGAAGCGTTGGACCTTGAACTCTGCCTATGGAAAATATTTTATGCCAGTTCTTAGCAGTTTTAAGAGCGCTCATCAATGCGCGTGAGAGGTTGATCCCATAGAACCAATCCAGTATGTGCCTAGTTTCTCCAGCTATCGCATTGTTATAATCCAAGTCGTTTTTTTCAAGATATGATTGTAATAGCTCTTCTTCAGTCAGTGTGGAAAACTTCATTCTTTTACCATCATTTTTTTTACAGCAGAATCTGATCACGTTGTATCCAATCAAGCTTCCTTCTATGTCGTAGTCACATGCAGAAATGCAAGTATCTATTTTTCTACCTAAATCTTCAAAAAGCTGTATATACGATTTTAAATAATTCAAATTAGTTCTGCCTTTTTCATATGCTTTGTCCCAGTAAACTTCAAAAACAGGGTACTGGAGGTTTTTTGAATCTGTTTTAAGAGTGAAGAGATGACCAGCAGCAGGAGCCACGTAAATGATTTTATTTTCGTTCTTAACTTTAATTTCGTAATAAGTGACAATTTTGTATTTATGTGTAGTGATATCTCCTAACTTGGATAACGCGTCTGCAATTTTTTTAGCCACGTTTGGTTTCTCGCATATAACCAATTCTTTTTTTTCTGAACTACCTTTGCTCATTGAAAATTTCATTTACATAATATGTTTAAAAAGTCACATGTTTTTTCTTTTCAATTAGGTCAGATAACCAAATTTGGTAACATTCTTAATGTTGTTATCTATTATCTATTTAATGAAAGTTTATGTTTTTTGTATTCGTTTAGGAGAAGGGCGAACAACCTAGGCACTTTTAGCATTTCTTCTTTTGGTCTCACGTGCGAAATACGCATTTGTGTTTTTCCAGGATTGGGTTTAGTGTTTTTATCGTAGAAGCCTGATAAAGGAGTAACCAGAAGTGTGTAATAACTGTTTTCAAAAAATACTTTGCCACGAGAAGCACAATATAATACAAAATCAGTTGAGTCAAAGCTTTCATCAACGATATTTCTAACATCTACTACAGAATAAATACTTGCATCTGGGGAAGAGACGATGATGTCAGGTATTTCTTTTTTGAATTGGTTTGTAAAACTCACAATTATATCTTTATAGTAATCTTTTTGTTGCTTGAACCATTTATGTAGGTCTGCTTTACTCACGTGAGCCAGAGCACCAAAGATGTATTGCCCAATTGCGTTTGCACAAAGGTTTGAAGAGTATTCATATTCTATTTTTTCTGCGAGTTTTTTATTGTCAGTGATTATAGCGCCTATTCTTAGTCCGCAGGCATTCCATACTTTAGATGCTGTTTCTATACTTATTCTTCTTCCTTTTATACCTTTAACTTGGTCTTCAGTTATACTCCATACACTTACAGGTTTTTTGTCCAAATAATAAAGCTCCCTGTAGGCTTCGTCACTTATTATCCACATGTCATATTTGACAGCAAGCTCTGCCAACATTAATATCTGTTGTTCTGTATACAAGTGACCTGCTGGGTTGTCGTAAGGAATGATTACCATTGCTGATGGCTCATATTTTTTTATTATTCCTTCTATTTCTTCTTTTTTAGGGAAGCTATAACTTCCATCCTGATTCAGTTTACGTGTTATCGCAACAGTCTTTCTGTTAGTCCGTCCACAAAACCCCCTGTAGTTTGTGTATGTAGGGTCTATCACAAGAAGCGGTCTGTCTTTGCCATTATGAACACCTGTAGTCGCTACTATTACGAGTTCCATTGCTTCGCTTCCGCCATTTGTTACAATCACTTCTAAATCCTTTACATGATCTACGCTTGCACTCAATACATTTAGAAATGCTTTTTTTGTTTCTAAAAAGCCAGTTATTGGGGTGTATTCAACTATTCCTTGAGCAAAAGGGCTTTCACTATTGCCTAAAGAGTTCATTCTTTCCTTCATTTTAGGGTGCATGGGCAAAGATACGTTTCCTATAGATACGTTTATGACTTTAACTTGGTCTTTGTCACTTCTTTTATTGAATTCAATCTGTGCTTCTCTTACTGCTGAAGGTCTCCTGCTTTCAATATAGTCGTTAAATAAAGGCATCATGATCACTTTTGAGAATAGCCCTAGACGGATTCGAACCGCCGTCTCGTGGTCCAGAGCCACGCATCCTTGACCGCTAGACGATAGGGCTTTAAATAATCTTAATGATATATTTAGGCATTACAATTATTTAGGCATTGCAATTGGTTTAAAAAAATAATCATCTTAAGACAATTAACAATTACAATCGTGTTTTTCAAACTTAAATTGAACAAAGGTTTTTTTATGGTAAGAAAGTATAGCCCAATGGGTATGGCAGGTATAATGGGAATAACCCCAGAACTATCTGCAAGTAGCATTAAGTTAGATCCAAAGAAAGTGCTTATCTTTATTACAGTCTCTGTTGTGGTAATAAAAATTGTTTCAACAGTGTTAGCTTTGACTTCTGGAAGGGCTTAGTAATTATATGTATGTTTGATGAATACTTAGTTGAGATACTTATTGTGCTGGTTTTTGTTTTTGCTGATTATCAATCAACTTAGCATTCACTACGCCGTCTTGTCCTACTCTGTTTAATACAACTGCGTTTCCTAACTCTGTTACTATTTCAGCGCCTTTTATTATGATATTCGCTCTTGCATAGTGTCTATTTGCAGGAGTATTGCTCACAGACAAAATTTTGGCTCTCTTATATTTTCCGTCTGGCATTAAGATGTTTGCATGGCTTGCGTATTTTAATTTAACTTTGTAATTCCCTCCTTTAACTCTAATCAATTCACGTTTGTCTTTGTTAGAAACTTTAGTCGCAGTAAACGTTCTTCCTATCAAAGCTTTTTTCTTGTCAGAGAACTTTTTTTTCTTCTTACCGCTTCCTCTTTTTGTTGTCGGCGACTTTCCATGGTAGTTTTCCATACGTACACCTTGTTCTTTATTCTTGCATAAGCATAAGCAAAAGCAATAAGCTATATAATAAACAGCTTTTTATCAGCAAGCATTTAAAATTTATGTTTTTTTGTCATCAAAGTAGTTTCAAATTGCCAGTGTAATTATCTATTATTTCTTCTTCCCAAGGTCCTATGCCTAAGCAGGTTATGGTATTCTGAGGCACCTGTGTTTTACCCGCATCTCTGATCAACGCACAAGGCAATTTAAGCTTAATTCTTTCGTAAAGCTCGAGTAACTCTTTTTCAGAATTAACTTTCAAAACTACTTTTTCCATGCCTGTTCTTTCCCATATGTCAACTATGCCTTTTCGCATCTTTACTGCTTCTTTGTAGGCGCTCAAGCTTGCATGCGCTACTTGCGCAGCCAATTTTCCTTTACTGAGCTTTATATCGTTTCTAACAACTATGACTTGTTTAATGCTTTTGGTTAGTAAGTTTAGCATATTATCAGGTTCTAATAATTTGTTGTCAAGTCAGGTTCCTGAATTTATATTAATATTCCCATGAATATTAAATTATGCTTTTGCAACTTAAGGAACTACTAAACAAGTTACGTGCACGCCAGGAAAAGCGAAACATGGCTTTGATTGAATTAATGAACAATAATATAATTCTTGAAGGAATGAAGGAACAAGAGTTTCTGATTCCGATTAGGAACAAGGATTTAGACTTAGTGGTTGCTGGAATAGATTCCTCGATGTTGTGGCAGGAATTTATGACTGCAGATATACTGGTGGTAAGGGGTGTAGCGTCAATAATCTCTTATAGTTCTAACAAGAGGATTGAAACTTTTTACTATCCATTAGGTATAGAGAATAAGATTATTTTTGAAGAAGGTTTAGACATTCATGAACTGAGCTGTTTCAAATCGCTCAACAGAATAAAAGAAGAGATAGAGATAACTCAGAATCTGATTAATGACGATAAAGCAGACATGTTAATTTTAGATGGTTCGATAATTCCATTACCTGTAGATAAACCTGAAGAAGAGTCTAAATTATATCCTCTTTATACAGAAGTTATAAATAAACTGGCTAAACTTTTTAACTCTGCAAAATCAAAAGACAAGATATTATGTGCAATTGCAAAAGATAGTAGAGCTAAGTTGATAATTGAAAAAGCAAAAAAGAAATATGAAATGTTAAAGGGCCTTTATTCATCAGATATAGCTTTCTTATCTGATTTGATGCCTGAAAATTCCAGGACCTCTGTATTTTCTTACGAGGTAAAGCAACCAAATAAGAGCTATGTAAATCCAATCCTCAAGGATTTGGAGAAGCACAATTTTAATGCTGATATAAATGTTTTCTACATGAGACTGTCTTTGTTGGATAAACCAATAAGAATAGAGACTGTTGTTGACTTACAAAAGATAAACGACTTAGCTGGTATATTGTCTTCACTGTGTGCTATCAATAGGAATTATACTTATCCTGCCGTATTGATAGACGCAGATTTAAAGGCAAAGATCGACCAATCTGAGATGGACAGAATCATAACCTTAATGAGCTTAGAAAACTTAACTAAAACAAGAAGAACTAACAGACCATTTAGATAAGATAAAAAAGTAATGGTTGTAAACAATGTGTTGATGGTTATGGTAGAAAGTAAAAAAAAGTGCAACCTATGTGGTTCTAATTCAACATATGAACTTTCTAAGACTCTGCACTTGTGTGGCGTTCATTTAGAAGAATATATTTATAAAAAATTTAAAAGGGCAGTAAGAAATTTCAGGGTTTTGAAGCCAGGTATCAAAGTCTCTGTTAAACTGGATTATTCTTTGTCAAATATAGTTCTATTAGATTTAGTTTTAAAATTGATCAAAGAGTATCCTATGAAGATGGTACCTATTAAAAGTAAATTATTGAACTCAAAGTTTAATTTATCTACTAGAGATAAAGATGAACGAGTAAGTCCAGTTATAAAGTCAACTCCTGATTTAATTTTTTTATCAAAAAGTGCTGACGAAATAGCAATCGAATTAATTGCTAAAATATTTTCATCAACTAATACTTTACCAAAATTATCAAGTATGCTGGTTTACAGAAGGAAAGGCATGGTTTATTGTTGTCCTTTGTGGCAAATTACAGAAAAAGAACTTGAACTGTATGCTACAATAAAGTTTTCTGAAATTCTTGAAGACAAAAACTTAAAGAGACTTCATGAAAAGTTCAAATACGATGAGTGCTACATCAGTGCTTTAAAATTAATATCAGATACAAAAAGTAGCGTGCCCAATATAGAAGCACGTATAATTTCGTTGTTTGAAGACTTTAGTTTTGACAACAAAAGAAAAGACAAGTAGTCTAACAATATAGTTAGAATAAAAAATTTGCAAAAATTTTTGCACTAACACTTTCTTCCATTTCTTTATTTTATAATTTACGGAATTTCCTGTATTTTGAGGCATAACCTTTTATATTAAAGGTCTCATTATTTTATCATTGATGTGAGGGTGGTTTATATGCCTACAAAGAAAAAGGTTGTTGATTGTCCTCCAGGAACAGAATTTGTTTTCAAATTACCTAATGGAACAGTGGTTGGACAAGCCAAAAACATTGTTGAATTTGAAGAGATGTTATGGCAAGTGCCTTTACCTAGTTTGGTTTATCATACTGAAGGTAAACACTTTGGCGGTTGGCTTAAGTTCATTGGAGAGGACAAGGTTGCTGAAAGAATAGACCAGATTTCTCCAGACGACATCGCTATAAGAATGAAACTTATAGATGCAGTCAAAAAGAGAAAATAAGCAACGCTTATTATTTTTGTTTTCGTGTTGTTACATTTTTTCTTTTTTTTCTAGTTCTTCTTTTATTCTTCTAAAAATGCCTATGATAGCTTTAGCTTCTTTTTCAGGTACGAAATTAGTCGAGAACAGTCTTTTGAACGCAACTTTAATTTTGTTTGGATTTCTTAGTTTTCCGTATTTGTTGGAGTAATCAACCAAAAAATTGAAATATTCATAAAGTCTGTTTTTTTGTTCTCCGTCAAGGAGTTTCATTTTGCGTGGTTTGTAGTTGTATGTAGCATATAAAATTATTGCAACAGAATTAGCCAAATTCAGCACAGGATATTTATTTGAAGCTGGTATATGAACAATAAAATCGCAAAAATTAATCTCTTGTTCGTTTAATCCTATTCCTTCTCTACCAAAAACAAACGCAATGTTGTTGGAGTTGTGTTTTAGCTTAGTAAATTCCTGTAACGTGTAATAAGTTTTAAAAGTGTTTCTGAACCTATCTACTACACCTGTAGTGGCGATCATTAACTCATAGTCATTTTTGATATCATCCAATGAATTGACCACTTTAGCATTTTCAAGGTAGTCTACAGCATGTTTAGCGTACATTATAGCAGTTGGATCATTTTTTTTAATTAAAGGATTTACAAGTACTAATTCTTTAGCATCAAAGTTTTTGCAAAGTCTTGCAACCATGCCTAAGTTAACAGGATATTCTGTTCCTACTAAAACCACTGAGATTTGCATAATAGTCTATAACTAATACTAATTTTTATAACTGAATGCTAATCAAGTTGAAAATCAAAATCAATAATCAGTAGCTATTTGGGATATCATTTCTTCTATCAGTTTTTTCTTTTCTTTTTCATTCAGTTTTTTATCAAGTTTTGGATACAGTTTTTTGTCTTCGAATTCAGAATGTCTTTTTAATAACTTCTCTAGTTCTTTTTCTTCTTTTTCAGTGCTGAAGTCATCATTTTCTGTTTTATCGTTAATTACTTTGAGTAGTTGCTTGATTTCTTGATGTTCATTTATTAATTGTTTTATGTCTTTAGAATTTTTTTCTTTTAGATGAGGGAACAGAAGAAGCTCTTCCCAATCAAAGTGCGTTTTTAACCTCCACAGCAATCTCAGGAACCTTCTTCTGGCAAGAATTTTTCTTTGCAAGTTTTTTTCTTGAAAGTATTCATGTAAAAACGAATATATTAATGCATGGTCTTTAACCATAAAGAGTGAAATTGAACTTTCAATTTTTTTCACGTAGAAATATGGTTATTGAAATTTAAAATTTACAACTATCTTTTTTATATTGTTTTGTGTTAACGCCGAGGCAGGGATTTGAACCCTGAATCCCGTAAGGGAACCAGATCTCATGTTTTTAATAATTTAAAATGATCTCAAGTCTGGCGCGTTACCAGGTTCCGCCACCTCGGCATCTATCTTAACATAGTTTTGTTGTGTTACTTAAATTTGCACTACATGATAGAAAGTAAAGAGTGTTTTTAAATTTATAACTAGATTTTTTAAACAATGGCTTTAGTTGAATTAACTTTGTTGTTAGTGTTTATCATAATATTATTAAAATCGGCAGAACACGTTGTTATATCTGCATCTAGATTAGCAGATTTTTTTGGAATAAGTACGTTAGCAATAGGTGTAATTCTAGTTGCGTTTTCAACTTCTTTACCTGAGTTATCAGTTGGTATTATATCATCAATAAATAACAAAGGTTCAATTTCAGCAGGAAACGTTTTTGGCTCTAATATCGCCAATATATGTTTAATATTAGGTCTAGGTGCATTTTTGTACGGTTTTTCAATAACGATGAAAGAGATCAAGCAAGTTGTTGTAATCTTGATTTTAACTACGATTATTTCAGTTTACATAATTTTTCACGTTAATTTTTATGGCGATGCATTGACGCAAATAGAAGGCATAATTTTGTTGGGAATAGGTTTTTGGTACTTTAGAAACTATCTGAAGGATTACGGGACTGATAACCATCACAATTCTCACAATCGAAATGAACTTGAACATGTAACCAAACACAAAGCTTTGCAAGAATTTTTGTATTTTTTCGTAGGAATTCTGATAGTTCTCTTTAGTTCATCTATGGTCGTTAGATACGCTGTCAAATTGGCAGAGATGGTAGGATTGGCAGAAAGTTTTATTGGAGCTACTTTGATAGCAGTTGGTACTTCATTGCCTGAAATGACAGTCAGTTTACAAGCAATAAGAAAAAAGAAATATGGTTTAGCTTTAGGAGATGCCATAGGAGCAAATCTAACAACATTAACTATAGTATTAGGCAGTTCTGCAGTAATCAATCCTATTGATTTAACATTAAACGTATTTATAGCTGCTTTATTATTTGCAATAATCGCTAATTCACTATTTTTATACTTTGCTATAACGTCGAAAAAGCTAGGCAACAAGGAAGGTATGATTCTTATAGCACTATATGTGTTTTACTTGGTTACAATCTTTGGCTTACAAGCAACAGAACTAGTAACGTAATTTATTCTTATTAGCTCATTCTACTTTCAAATGAACGCCTTCGTAATTAAGTATTTTTACAATTTGTCCTTTTTTGTAGTTTTTTCCTTTAATCGATTCACAGGTCCATGTTTGTGACTCAACAACTACAAGTCCTTTGCCGTCCTTGAAGTTCTTCAAGACTTTGGCCTCTTTTCCCACCAAACTTTCTGCACCAGTTTTTATCGGCTTTTTTTGAAGATGCTTTGCATATATCAATATCGCGATAACAGATAGTATCGTTGAAAGTGCGCCTATTATCATCGAAATATTTGTGTCTACATTTAGAAACAGCAATGCCCCAGCTACGATTAAACCAATCCCCAGTGCGCCTACTATTCCTGATGGTAAAAAAAGTTCAGCAAAAAGTGCGATTGCACCAAGTATGATTAAAAGAATTGAAAAGTCCATATAAAAAATTTAGAGAATATAGTTAAAAATAGTTTCATAATATTTTTTTATGATTAATTATATGAGTAAAAAGCAAAAAACTGCTGAAAGCAAGCAAACTCAAACTTCAAGCAACACTTCTTCAGATATGATTTCTGATACTTTGTTTACTTCCAAAATGTATAATGTATACAAGCCATATAAAAGAGTGATTTATGTTGACAGACCTGCAAATGAACCTAGGTCAGCTGACCTTATTAGAGAGAGTTGGAGTTATCATTCTTTATATCCTTCACTAAGGACTTTTGTGCCTCTTTTACTTATGCCTGTTTTAGCAGTTATTATAGATGTAGCTAAAATGCATATTTATAATCATTTTTTCTTCATTTCATTAGTTTTATTAGTAGCATTTCTTCCTTTCTACAGAGTCAGAGTTAATCATTTTATCAAGGACATGACAATTTCTCTGTTTATTCTCATGTACTTGTTTTTTTTCAATTACCAATACATGTTAGAGAGTTATATTACGTTTTTATCAGCCCATTTTGTAGTTCACGGTATTGATTTCCACTTAGAAAGAAGACAGTATAGGGGGTTCAAGCTTGTTGTTTATTCATTTTTTCCTTTGGCTTTTCTAATTTATTTAAATAAAACAGTGCCGCTCATGATTACTCTACTTTTCTCTCTAATATTTCTGTTAATCATGAGGTCTTTTGTAGTTGTAATGCAATATGAAGAAGGTTTAATCTTCAGATTTGGAAGATTGATCAGAAAATTAAATCCAGGTTTTAACTTCATAATCCCTTTGCTGGATGTAGTAGCTGCAGCAGATAAGAGGATTCACACTATTGAAGTGCCATTACAAAAAGTTATTACAAAAGACAACGCAAATGTTTTGATTGAAGTTGCTATCTATTACAGAATAGTTGACGTGAGTAAAACTATACTTTCTGTTGCAACTTACGAATTAGCTACAATCAACATTACTTTGACAGCTTTAAGGTCCATAGTAGGGTCAATGGAATTTGATTACTTAAACACCAACAGGGAAGAGATAAACAAAAGAATTAGGGATTCGTTAGTTGATTATGGCCACGATTGGGGTATAGAGTTCATAAACGCTGAAATAGGCAGAATCAGACCAATAGACGAAAATTTATTAAACGCGTTGATGACACAAATAAAGGCTGAGAGAACTAAACGAGCAATTATAATAGAAAGCGAAGGCAGGAGAGAAGTTTCTATAATTAACGCAGATGGAATAAAACGATCATATGAAATAGTTGCAGAAGGAATAGCAAAAGCTAAAGTTAACTTGGCTAACGGAGAGGCTGAAAGCATTAAAATAATTTCAGAAGAAGCTATGAGGTTATTGCGTGGAGTGGCCTTGACAATTTGGGAATTAGACACGTGGAAAAAACTAAATTCTTCAGAAAAAACAAATGTAATTTTACCGATGGATGTTAAAGGACTTTCAAATAGCTTGAAAGGAATAGAAGGTCAAGAATAATAAAAAAATTTTAATGATTGTATGTTCATGTCAACAAGGTGACAATGATATGGTAACGACTATATGTGTTATTGGCGTTGCTTTAGGTTTTGTAGTTTTAATGGCGATTTCAGTTAGAGTATTGAAAGAGTACGAAAGGGGAGTCAAGTTCACACTTGGAAAATTTGCAGGTGTTTATGGCCCTGGATTAGTCATAGTTATTCCATTTATTGAAGAGATGCGCATAACTGATTTGAGAATAAAGACCCTTGAAGTGCCTAGGCAGGATGTAATTACTAAAGACAACGCTACTGTAGGTGTAGACGCAGTCATTTATTACAGGGTCATAGACCCACAAAGAGTTGTTTTAGAGGTAGAGGATTTCCAGCATGCCACTATCAGGTTAGCTCAGACTACCTTGAGAAGCATCATAGGTGACATGAACTTGGATGATTGCCTTTCAAAAAGAGAGGTAATAAACACTAAACTGAGAGAAACTTTAGATGAATCTACTGACAAGTGGGGTGTTAAGGCTGAAGCAGTAGAAATAAAAGAGATAGAACCACCAGCACCAATAAGAGATGCTATGACCAAACAAATGGCTGCTGAGAGAACGAAAAGAGCGATGATTTTAGAGGCAGAAGGAAACAGGCAGAGCGCTATTCTTGAAGCAGAGGGTCAGAAAGAAGCTGAAATATTGAAAAGCGAGGGTCAAAGACAGGCTAAAATTATACTCGCTAAAGGAGAGGCAGAAAGCATAAGGATAGTGGCTGATGCAGCAAACAATTACTTAAGGGGATCTGCCTTAACTTTATGGCAGTTAAAAGCACTTGAAGAAGTTGGAAAAGCACCATCAACGAAATTTGTTATCCCTATGGAATTTACAGCTATGCTAGAGAAACTCAGTAAAAACATAGCAAATCCTGATACAAATATTGGCCAACAGGATAATAAGCCTCAAAAAAAGTAGCCTCTAATGCCTTGTCTTAGCTTTTTTTAATTTTTTAAAATGTTATCTACTTAACCATAAAAACTTTCATATATTAATATCATACGATGATTAGGATTGTTTTGATAGGCTCAGGAGGTACTATACCAAGCATACAGAGAGCCATGCCATGCCTGGCAATGAAATACGACAAAGTATTTTTGTTTGATATAGGAGAAGGAACACAAAGAGAACTAATTAGACACAAAGTACCTTTTGGTAGCATAGATTCAATATTTATATCTCATTTGCATCTAGATCATTTTCTTGGCTTGTATGGTCTTCTTGAAACTCTACGTTTGAACGATTTCAAAGGCAAATTAAATGTATTTGCACCAAAAGGATTTAAGTTAATTAAAAGGTTTGATTTCGTTGACCTTAAATTACTCGAGGAAGGTAAAATCTATTTTCATAAGGACTTTGAAATCTCTGCTTTTAAGACAAACCATGAAGAATCTTCGTTTGGTTTCAAAGTCGAGTTCAGGCCAAAACGAGTTTTCATGAAAGAAAAATTAAAAGCACTTAGTTTAGAAAACATTCCTGGGTTAATGTTCAAAAAACTTCTTGAAAAAGGCAAAATAATCGTTTCTGATAAAATTATTAGATTAGAAGAAGTGACGCAATTGAGAAAATCGTTCTCTATGGTATATACTTCTGATACACAATACTCTGATAACGTAATCACTCATTCTAAAGATGTGGATCTATTATTCCATGAAGCAACTTACTTGTCAAAAGACAAGCACCTTGCACTTGAGCGCAAGCATTCAACAATAAAAGATGCATTGGAAGTATTTCAAAAGAGTAATGCAAAAAAATTGGTTTTAGTTCACATCAGTAACAGGTATCTTGAAAAAGAGATAAAAGACGAGATATGTAGATTCTCTAAAGAATTAAAAATAAGTGAGTCTGATGTTATAATAGGTTATGATGGCCTTACTTTCTACTACAAGCACTAATTATGGCTTATTAAACTATTTAAATTTTTTAATTAATTAAATGTAATGGCCAATGTACTTTATCAGCCTGTTTTTTGTTTCTATTCTTAAAAGTCTGTTGTATTTGGCTGTTCTTTCGCCTCTTGCAGGCGCCCCTAGCTTAATACCAAGAGCATGCATTCCAGTAGCCAAATCAGCTAACCAATTGTCTTCAGTCTCTCCTGACCTGTGAGAAACAATTACTTGTCCTTTTGCACTCAATATCATGTGAGCAGCATCAAATGCTTCACTAACAGTACCTATTTGATTAACTTTTAATAGCAGAGTATCTATACTTTTCTGTTTTACTGCTTGTTCAACTCTTTTTTTGTTTGTGACAGTTAAATCGTCTCCTACTATCCTACATTTTCCTTTTACTTCTTTCAATAATTTGGCAAAAGATTCGAAGTCGTCTTCATTGAACGGGTCTTCTATAGAAAACAACTTATACTTTTTAACCAGCTCAACATAGTAGTCTAAAAGATTGTCTGCGCTAAGCGATTTCCCGTCAATTTTGTATGCTTTTTTTTCGTAAAAAGAACTTGCTGCAGCGTCTAAAGAGATTCTGACGTTTTTCTGGTAACCTAAATTTTGGATTGCTTGTGTAATGAGTTCTATAGCCTCTTCACAGTTGTTCAGGTTAGGCGCGAAGCCTCCTTCGTCACCAACGTTTATCGCTTGGCTTCCGTATTTGTTCTTAAGAATTCCTTTTAATTCGTGGTAGATCTCGCTCACTGCCTGCATAGCCTCTGAATATTTCTCAGTTAATGGTACTATCATGAATTCCTGAATGGCTAAATTGTTACCTGCGTGTTTACCTCCATTTAATATGTTAGCAAAAGGTACAGGAATTTTGTACACATTTTTGTGGAATTCTTTGTTGATGTACTCGTATAGCTGCATGTTATTAACAACAGCATAAATCTTTGCGAAGCATACAGATAATGCAGTGGTTGCGTTTGCACCAAGGTTAGATTTGTTTTCTGTACCATCTAATTTAATTAGAAATTCATCGAATTCTCTCAAGCTATTGAATTCTTGCGAAAGGATACTTTTTCTAACTTTTCCATTTATCATATTGACTACATTCCTTACTCCTTTTCCGTGATAACGTGCTTTTTCATCGTCCCTTAGCTCTATTGCTTCAAAAGAGCCTGTGCTTGCTCCTGAAGGTGCCGAAGCAATTTCTATTTTTCCATTACAATGCATCTCTACCTCTACAGTAGGATTACCTCGTGAATCTAAAATTTCTCTTGCAACCAAATAATCGAGTTTCATAATTTACTCCCTCTAAATTAGTTTATCCATAAATCTTTCTAATTAAATCATAATAAACCTTTGGTATTTTTTCAATCAAAATTCTTACAGAATAGTTTTTTCCCATTTCTTTTTCTAAAATGTCTGCTGTATGCGTTAAAAGTAAAAGACCTGCTTTAGTAGAACTGATTAAATTGTTTTGTGATGCTAATGCTGTTATAAGCCCAGCTAAAGTATCACCTGTTCCTCCTTTTGTCAAGCCATTGTTCCCTAATATGTTTTTGTAAACTTTACTTTCAGGTGTTACGAGCAAATCTACTTTCCCTTTTAATAAAATATTACAATTTTTTTCTTTACTAGAAAATATCAAGTTTTTTAAGTTAGGTTCTTTTTCAAACACTCTCTTAAATTCCCCTTTGTGAGGAGTCAACAAAACATTATTGTTTAATTTTTTATCTTTGATAAGGTCTATTCCATAAGCATCTAAAATCAACTTAGTTTTTTTCTTTAAGCAAATTTCTAGTAATTCCTTTAATTCATCTTTTTTGTCTGCTGTAATCCCTGGACCGATCAAGATAGAGTCAAAGTAGTCAGATAAAAGTTTTTGCTTTAATTCTTCTTGAGCTAGTGGTATTGCTTCAGGAATTTCATTGGACATGTTTCTTTGTTGCTCAGGACAATAGTAATACACTAAATCACAGAACATAGATGCACAATAGCATGAAAAATACAAAGAACCTAGATATTTAGCAGAGCCTGCTATTATCAGTATTTTGCCATTTAAACCCTTCCTTTCATTTTCAAACGTTTTTATGTCCAAAAGATCCAGAGCACTAACATACTTGTGTTTTATTTTTTGATGCAAATTTAGTTCTATTAGTTCAGCATTTTCTGTTTTTTTTGTTAGTATTGAATAAACTTTTTCTGCTTTAAAAGACTTTATTGGAATATCTATTGCAATTTTTCTTGCTTTTTTTTTGTTACAGAGCGCAATTACTTTTTTTGCTTCATACTCTAAGTCGCTTTTGAAGCCTGTACCGAAAAAAGCTTCTACAACACAGTCATAATCCTTGTCTTTAATCTCGTTTAAATCAACTAATCTTACAATTTTCTTAAGTTCTTTCAAGTATTTTTTGTTAAGCTCAGAAAAATTTGCTCCTTTTTTATACAAATAAACGTCTACGTTCGTAGTGTTTAAGTTTTTTATAGTAGCTAATCCATCACAGCCGTTATTTCCAGGCCCTATCAAAAATAAGACTTTCTTATAATTGTCTTTTTTTAATTTTTCAGCAATCTTATTTCCAACTTCTTCAATAACATCTTTAATATCAAATCCAAGCAAAGATATGCTAAGATCAAAAGCCTTTGAATAGGTGAT
The DNA here is from genome assembly GCA_026414265.1 of Microcaldota archaeon. Taxonomy (GTDB): domain Archaea; phylum Micrarchaeota; class Micrarchaeia; order Anstonellales; family SKW190; genus SKW190. Next base: position 8,678 of record JAOAJI010000006.1, on the reverse strand, counting down.
AGAGTTTTTGAACCTACAAGATAAACGTTGCATAAGCTAATCTATATAATCTTCAATTCTTTAATATATATGGCTTGTCATTAGGAAAAATGATTGTGGGTGAATAGTATCTGAGAAATATGTTGGTTTCTCTTAAATCAATAGAATTAGTGTGCTTACTATTTTTTCTGTTTTCCTTAAATTTACTTTACGCACAATGTGATGTGGCTCCTGGGTATCAAAGGTTCGTTGATGTATATGGCCACCCTATTTATTATGCTATAATCTATACAAAACCTACTGACACTTCTGCAGGAAAGATAATAGCAAATGGAGTAACTTATAGTAACACGTGCTCTTTATTATACTATTGTTTATGTACTGCCGATTGTTTTTATTCAGACAATAAGCCAAAAACTAACAAATTTGATCTTATGACTGCACCAACGTCATGTAATTCTCCTTATCAGTGTAGAACTTATTCTGATGGTACTTCTGCATGTATAGATCCAAGCAGTGTTTGTACTGATACTGATGGAGGCAAAGATTATTATAACAAAGGTACTGCTAGTAACGGTTACGTTTCTTATTCAGATTTCTGTCAAGACGCTAAACTGAATGAGTATTATTGTGAGTATGTTTTTGATGGCTTCTCGTGGAAAAAGGAATTGAATTCAGAGCATATATATTGTCCAGGATCTGGTGAGATGTGCTCAAATGGAAAGTGTATCAATATAAACACATGCAGCGATACAGATAATGGTATAGATATATACAATAAAGGTAGCGTAACAAAAGGCGGATCTACAAGTAATGATGTGTGCTTGAGTGCTACCAGAGTTCAGGAGTTTTATTGTGATGCTAATAACAATATCAAATTTACAAATCAGGATTGTCCAAGTGGCTATATTTGTGAAGACGGAAGATGTAGAGAAGTATCGTGTACCGATACAGATAACGGTTTAACCGTTACTTTGCCTGGAAAAACAAGCAACGAAACACAAATAAAATATGACATTTGTATAGATTCTACCAAAATTAGAGAATATTCATGTAACACGGATAGAACAATTAAGGAAGCTATTTTATCCTGTCCAGATGGTTATTTATGTTCTACGTGGTTTGGTTCCGAAAGTTCTCCTGCTTTTTGTGGCTATTGTATAGGACCATCAGCACCTGATTTATACACACAAAGAACAACATCCAACAGTTCTGGATATTCGTTTACTGATCATTGTTTGTCTGAGTCAGACGTGCGAGCTATCAGAAAAGGTTATTGTGATCAATTTATCGTTAGAAGTGTAGATACTACCTGTCCAGAAAATTACAAATGTGATAATGGAAGATGTATCCCACTCAGCCTTTGTTCAGATACTGATGGTAATGACAAGAATATAGTAGGGACAGTATCGAATACGACTCATTCTTTTACAGACAAGTGCGTGAACTCCACACACGTAACTGAATACACTTGTAGTGGTAATGTGATTATTTCTACTAATTTATCGTGCGATAATGGAGCTTGTTTACAAGATTCTTCTGGTGGAAGGTGTGTTTACAATCAATGTGTAGATACTGATGGAGGTATCCAGCTTACTGTTTATGGTGAAGCAAAGAAAGACAACATTATCATGAAGGATTCTTGTTACAATTTATTTTACATAAACGAAAGTTATTGTTCTAATGGCAATCCTACTTCTTCTTTGTATGATTGTATTGCAAGTGACATGATTTGTCAATCAGGAAAATGTAGACACCTTGGTTTTGGTGAATGCGTAGATACTGATGGAGGTAAAATACTTGATGTATATGGAGAGACTGCTGACAAAGATTTTGCATATTTCGATTCATGTGTCAACGCTACTCATATTGCAGAGAGCTTTTGTAGTCAAAGTGCAACCTATGAGGTATTTTATTGTGGAGAAAATAAATTATGTTATAATGGTAGATGCGTGGCTAATACTCAATGTGTTGACTTAGACTTAGGTCCAAATAGTATTTACTTTAAGAGTCAAGCTGCCAAAGGCTCTACCATAATAACAGACTACTGCCCTATAGAAGGTGGAACTTTCGTAAAAGAAGCAATATGTTCTAATGACAACCCAATATTTGTTGACTTAAATTGCCCAGCTAACCACATATGTTCTGGTGGTAAATGTGTATCTACACAGAATCAGTGTATAGATAACGACAACGGCAAGGTTAAGACACAGGCATCTTTTTCAATCAACTCAACTAACAGATTAGATGATGTGTGTCACAACATAAACACAGTTAATGAAACATATTGTGATGGTAGTATAATCAAAGTAGAACAAATGGTATGTGATTCAAATCAAATATGTTTAAACGGTCAATGTGTACTTGGTCAACAATGCACAAGAAATGATGACCAAAAAAGAACGACTAATGGAACGGTCACACTACAAGATTATTGTATAGATGAAAGATTTTTGAATTATACGTACTGTGGGAGCGATAACAGAGTTTTAACAATGAAAAAGGAATGTCCAACTAATCACGTGTGTGACAGTACAAAAAGAGAATGTGTTCCTAAAAACAGGTGTATTGATTCTGACACTGATGCAGAAAATCCAAGTATGGTATCTGGGACTACTTCAAACGGAACTGAAACAAAAAGTGACACATGTATTAATGAAAGAATTTTACAGGAATATTACTGTAATGATGAAAGTAATGCTATATTTTCTGAATATATATCATGTCCTGAAGATTACTTTTGTGTTAATGGCGCTTGTAAAAAATCTTTTTGTGAAGATTCCGATGCAGGAAGTTCAGATCCTTTAGTTGAAGCAGGTTATGCCGAGAACCTTACTGAAAGAATAGAAGATAAATGTGTTCAAAGTGATTTAAGAAAAATTGATGAAGCAACTTGCTTAGGTAATAAACTAATTTATAAGAGATATTCATGTCCTGAAGGGTTATTATGTAATAATGGAAAGTGTGAACAGAGTAGTTATGCTACTGACATGTGCATAGATACTGATGATGGCGAAAATGAATTCAAGAAAGGCAATACTTATGGTATAAAAAAAGAAGGAGACATTGTTAATGAAAATGGTGATTATTGTATTAATGAAAATTCTTTGAGAGAATACTATTGTAGATCTAGTACTTCTGTAGAGGTTTTAGACAAGATTATTAACTGTCCACAAAATTATATATGCCGTCAAGGAGAATGTCAAGTGCTTTCATGCGGTGAAAATGACAACGGGATTGATGAAAATGAACAAGGTTTTACGTCTCTATATGCTGGTTCGGATGAACTTACCATTACTAGGCAAACTGATTATTGTATTAATGACTTCGTATTGAAGGAGTTTTATTGTGATGAGACAGAACTACAAGTAAAAAGTCAGAATATAGATTGTAGAAATCAAAACATGTTATGCATAGAAGGTCGATGCATTAATTGTTATGATTCGGATGGTGATTCTCCATACACTGATGGCTATGTAAAAACTGCTGGTGTAATTAAACATGATGTGTGCGTGGAAATAGTTAACCCAGATGGTACAAGAAGAGCCAAGGTAACAGAATACTTGTGCGATGGTAATAATATCGCTTCAAAAGAATATACAGGTGCAGTAGGTACTTATTGTGGTACAGCTCCGCCTGGTTCAGCAGCTCCGCCTGGTTCAACTACTTACATGGTAAGTCCTAATAACTGCATTCAACTTACAGATGTTAATGGAAGAACAATAGTCTATTACAATAATATAGTTTACAAAGATCATTGTGCACCAAATGAAATAAGTGTCATTAAATATTCCTGTGATCCAATAACTTCTTCAGTTATAAGGTCTGAGCAACCTTGTCCTCCAAATACCAGATGCCCATATACCTTAGATTTTTCTTATTTCACTTGTAATCCTATTGCTAAAACATGTGTTGATTCTGACGGCAATTCTCCTGGAACTTTAGGTTATGTAAAAGTCACTGAAAATGGCTTAATAACTTTTTACAATGATCAGTGTTCCAATGATGGAACTAATAGAATTTTAGAGGCAACCTGTGATGGCAACAATCTAAGATATATAATATATGATTGTGAAAACAATTGTGTTACAGATGCAAGCGGGCGTGCCATATGTAATATAAAAAATATAAACAATCCAGCTTTAACGAACCCAATAATACCTAATGTCCCTAATTCTTTGTCAATCTGCTTTCCAATAATTATCTTAAGTGTATTGTTCTCTCTTGTGGTTGTTTACATTGTTTCAAAAGGTTTGGGGATGACCCAATTAGAAATGATTGTAAGAAATGAATTTATCGAATTAGGTAATTCATTAATACAATTCATACTTATTCTAGGGATATTTAACATAACTTCAAACTTTGTTTTGCCTAACAATTCAAATTTTGTAAATTTTGCAGTGTTTACATTAGATCAAATTAATTTCCATTATACAGTTATTTATGATATTGTAGTTGAGAACTACGCTAACATGGTTAAATTATTTACGTTTTCATATGATTATTCTAACGCCAGGTTTGGGTTTGTATCTAATTGGAATTCACTTACTCCATTATCTGGATTAATGCCTGTTGCAGAAGGTATAATAAGTTTGTCAAATCAGTTGTTGTTATTAATGGCTTTTAACAGTTCAATTAAATTTTTATTAATTATTTTACAAGGTTTTGGTCTATTTCTTTTGGCATTTGGTTTTATGCTTAAGGTTGTGCCTTTTACTCGCTCAATAGGGACAATGTTAATTTCACTATTTATATCAATGCAAATATTTTTGCCTTTAGGCGTATATTTTTTCCAATTTTTAATGATGGACTACATAAGCAATTCTATAAGAACGGTTGGCGCTTATATAGATGTAGTTGAACGAAGTGGTGCAAGGGTGCCACCTGTTGCAAATCCACCTGGCTATGGAACAGTATGTAATCAAGGTATACAAGTCTTTACTTTTATAGGTGAAGTAAACTGGGCAAATATTATATGCCCTCCATTGCAACCATGGGTCCCTTATCCACTATGTAAATGGATAGTTACATTATTTTATGTTTCAGTGCAATACGCATTTACAAATGCTATGTCTGTTGCATTAAACAATTATATTTCACAGGCTGCACAAGGCGACTTTAGGCTCTTGTATTTGGATAAATTGAAGGAGTTGATGGACGTAGTTCTTTACAGTTCTATTGCTACACTAGTTACTTATTTAATTGTACTATTCATGATAATAAGTGCTGCAAGAAGTATATCTATAGCTTTAAGTGGTGATGTGACTCTGTATGGGATTACTAGGATTATCTGAAATAACAATCAAAGTAATATCTCAAAAATTGTTATTTGACAAATTTACTTTAATTAAACTAATATTTTTTGTTTTTGCATTGGCGAACATATACTTTTCTCAGTGTATGAACAACTCAATAATTATAAACCTAGTTAATTTTCAACAAAGTTGGTTGGTCATAGTTTTAGGTCTTCTTATAATTTTTACAACTGCCGTCTTGTATATTGTTGCACAAGCAACACATAATGTACATCTGCTAGTAAGAGTAAAAGAAGAAATAACTTATATTTTATTGGTAATAGCTCTTATTATAGTAGTAGATCTTATTTACATACCAGTTTGTTCAATGATAAAAGACCCTAATATAGACTATCATGCTGTGGCCATTAACTTTGTTAAAAAAATAGATAACTATCAAAGGAATCTAATTAAAGAATTAAATTACCAAGCAGTTGACAACTGGGCCAACTCTGCCAAATATTCTTACAGGGGATGGTTTATTTGGGAAGGAGAAGGCAGATTGGATTTACCTTCATCTGATAATAAAGCGACATACATACTTAGAGATGCATACATAAATTTCTTGGTTACCGCACAAGTCAGTATTACCATTCAAAGAATTATACTAGATTTATTAAGTGTAAATTTCTTGCTTATGATTTTTATAATAGGGCTAATCTTTAAGTTGATTCCAGGTTTAAGAGATTTCGGTAACGCATTTTTTGCGATTGGAATATCTGTCTATTTCTTTGTGCCTTTTATTTATGCGAACTACGCATTTCATGAAAGCAAAATCAATGACTTGATATCTAATGAATTTCTAGAATGCTTTTCAGTGTCTAATAAATTTATTAGATATGAAAAATATTCTTTGTACTTTCCTGAAGCTTTTTTTTTACCAAACCTAATAATTGTACTTTCTATAATTTCAATAAATTCATTAATAAAAGGAATGAGAATGATTGATTCATTTATTGAAAATATGTTATGGTGATTATTCGTGCATGCTTTTATAAGATTAAAAATAATTTTTATGTTCATACTCTTTACATTAACTATTCTGATATCAAATTTTTATTCACAGTATGAAAGGTCTTATTTCTATAACAGAACTGATGTGATTAGTGGTTTAAATGTTCAGATTGCTGATTTTTCACGTCCTGAACTAATTTTTCAGATGTCTGTGGCTATTATAATTTTATCTGTTTTGATAGCAGGTATTGCTTTTGCAGTAGGGCATAGCTTCTCAAATTATAAAGTTAAAACTTTTGCAGAAGTAGAAATTAAGCAAGCTATAATAAACATGATAATAATCCTGACAATTTTTGGTGTGATTGCTTTCATTAATCTTACAATTGACAATTTTGTTCAGATAAATGTCAATGGCGTTCCTGTTAAGTGTACTAATGTTGAGCGTACTTACATAGAGAACAGGTATTATAGTTTTGGAATAAGAGCAAACAATGTAGATTGTTCGTTCATATTAAGCATGCTTTATTTGGATAGATTCTATAATTACTCATATGATCTTATGGACATATTCATAAGCAGAAGTAGACATTTCTCTTCATTAGCGAGCCAGACTTCAGGGAGGTATACGAATTTATGGGTGGGTGTTTTTTTTGGTGTATTACAGAGACCGAATGCAGGATACATATTCTTTTCTAAGCGTTATCAAAATTTATTCGGTCATTTAATGACTTTGATTTCTTTTATAAGAGCACAACAATTTTTTTTGATCATATCTTATATGTATGTTGCACCAGTTCTATTTTTAATAGGAATTTTATTTAGGTCTTTTTTCTTGACTAGGAAGCTAGGAGGGTTATTAATTTCTGCTTCTTCAATGGTTTTCATCGCTATGCCGTTATCTTATGTTATGGCTTGGCAAATGTGGGCTGACACATATTATCCTTCTAGTATATCAAATAATTCGTACTGTCCAGCAGAATGCACTGTTCGAGGACCTTTTGCCTATGGCTATAACGCTAACACAAAAGAGTTATTTTTGATTTATTATGCCATGGGGAATCGATCTCCAATACCTTACAACTATAAAGATGTAAACAGAGTATATGCATACACAATAAATCAAGTTTGGAATGATTCAACTACTATTACTTTGACCGATGTTTCAGGTAATGTAAAAACTTTGCCAAAAAGCATGTTTGTTCAATGTATAAAAAATGAAGAATATTATATTACTGATAATAAAGTTCAGAGTGATTGTTTTAACGGATGCCCACAAGAATGTAGAGAGATCCCTTATCCTTATCATATACCTTCATGTCAGCAGTTTGAGAGGAATTGCCTTAAATGCAGCTCTTTTTGTTTTGCTTATAGAATTCCATCACCAGTTAATTATTCCGCCATGCCTTCTGCTTTAAGAGAGGCAGAAGGAGAAAAATACATGAGAGAAAACAGTTTACCTTATTCTTCTAATGTTTTTGGGTTCGAATATTGTGAAGAAAATTGTTATAATAAAGATGGGTTCTCTTCTGCAGCATCAAACAAGTGCCCTGTTCAATGTAGGATTAAATACCCTCCAGGTTACTTTGATCTTAATGTACATCCTTCATCATTGACCAATACAGCTTATACAATTCCTAATTTTGTGTTCTCTTCTTCTGGTCTTGATTGTACTGATGACCCTAACTTATTCAAAGAAGAAAACGTAGATGTTAAGCTCAAGTGCCCTTTGGGCTGTAGGCTCAACAATACCAGAGAACATAAAACAAAGAGGCCTGAAAATCTGTACCCAAACTGTGTAAATTGTGACATTAATGCTTGTCCTGACAGATTCAGGTTCAGTGTTGAAGAAGGAGGAAAATCTTGCTTAGATCAGGCGTACAGTGCTTGTCCTTTAGAATGCAGGACAAAGATAAACAGAGGAGGAACACTTAACTTTTTATCTGAAAGTTGTAGAACATCGTGTTCAAACGTGCCAGATAATTGTTTTAACGTAGTTGAAGATTTTTCTGTAAATGATGTATGTGATGCAATTCCAGCTAATTGTAAAGTTAATTACATTGATACTGACATCGATCTTAAGCAAATATATCAAAGGTCAACTAATTATTTGCTTTATTTCTATGAGATGAATAAATCACCATATGATGTAGGCAATGACGTGCTTCATGAGTTAGGTAAGCACTCTGGTAAAACAGGTGATTACTTTTTTGGTTGTGAAATGTCCATAAATTATACAAGAAACTATGCCTATGAATGTTCAAATCCAGTATCTAAAGTTTTGCCTATAACAGCTGATTGTAAGTCTTATTCAGGTCCTAAATTTATGCCAGGTAGTGTTGCGCTAAATGGATATTTTCAATCAGCTTATGACAAAGACAATTATTCTTTACTTGAAAATGTCTTAAAGATCAAAACTGGTAAACCAGATTTGAATCTTAGATACATCTCTCC
>JAOAJI010000069.1 GCA_026414265.1 Microcaldota archaeon | reverse complement strand
GCCTTCAGCACAGTCAGTGCCATCAGCAATCTTTATGATGCTAGATTCAATAGATGTAGATTTTATGGATTCATCGTGAGAATATACGACTTCCATTACAGCTAGTTTAATGTATTCTTTGTTCTTTTTTGATTGTGGTAGCACACGATCACATATTTTATCAGCCATTAATATACCTGTAAACTGATGGTTCACTCTATGAATAGCATTTCCTAAGTCATGTAACATAGCACCTAATATGACAATTATCAAAGAATCTTCTATTGTTCCGTGTTTTTCTTGAACAAAAGTAGGTACTATCCCATGAGTCAATAAAATTTTAAAGATTTTAACAGCATTTTTTGCAATGATAACTGAATGTACCTTACCATGGTCATTGTATCCTAAGCGCCCAACTGTAACTGAATTTGCCATTTCAGTATAAACATTAAACAACTCGTCTTCGTACGTTTTTTGAAATACTTCTTTGGCAAGTGCGTAATCTTTTAATTCTGTCAGAAGTTCATCCATTACAATATTAAGCCTCATAATAGATTATTGGCAGGTATCAAAATATAACGATATCTTTAAATGTAAGTCAAAAGGAAATACTGGCATAAGCAACGACTTCTGAATAATCTTTAGTTTTTTCACCAGAATTAGTATATTGGTTTAAAACAGCATTTTTAAATTCAAAAAAGTTTGCCAATTCCATGCCAACTGTTATTGGACCATAACCACAAATAGATGCATTTAATTTATTCAAAATATGATGAAATTTGGCAGTGTCTAAATTGAGAATTGCATCAATGCATTGCATATCTTTTTGTTTTGCTGATAATGCACTTTCATAGTGAGTAAAATCAGATGAACAAACAACGCAGAAATTGTTTTTCAAATCCATGTCTTTTATGGTTTGATATATTGCCTTTGCCAATAATGTGCTAGTCTCTTGAGATTGATCCAGCATACAAATACAAACTATTTTAATATTTGGATTAATTGCTTGCAGGAAAGGTAGCATCACTTCTAATGAATGTTCGTAAACATGAGCAAATTCATCTAATTTGAGCCAGTTATTTTTCTTGACAAGTTCGTTTATGAATTGTTTATCGCTCCTTAATACGCCCAACGGCGTCTCCCAATTTACACTAGATATTGAAATTGCATGACCAAAACCTGTGTGATTTGGTCCCACTAAAATAACGGTAGAGTCGTCCTTCAAATAGCTTTGCAATGAACTAAAACTAAAACCTGCACAATTTCCAGAATAAATGTATCCCGCATGAGGTGATACTACGATTCTACTTGGTTTGAGTGCTTTATTGTCTTTTATAGATTTTAAAACGAATTCTTGTAGTGTATTCCTCTCCTTTGGATAAAAATATCCAGCCACATAAGGTTTTCTTGTTAGTGTATCAGTCATATTTAAAAATAGTAAAGATGATGTTTTAAATGAAGGGTATACAGGTAGTTGATACTCCTATCGGTGATCTAATGAGGTATTTCAAAGGCGATGTAGGCATAGGAACACTTATCGTATTCATCGCAATGGTACTAGTTGCTGCTGTTGCTGCTTCAGTTTTACTTAATGTATCTGGGATGTTACAGCAAAGGGCAAGTGGAACTGGAAAAGAAACAACTAAACAAGTATCTTCTAACTTGATGGTAGTAAATATAATAGGTATAACCGATTCTAACTTAAGTAGAATAGATGAACTTCAAATAACTATTAAAGCTGCAGCTGGCTCTGGGAGATTAGGTTTGAAAAACTTACTTTTGCGTATAGATAACGGGACTTCACAATTACAATTAATTTACAATACATCTTGTACAGGAATTACAAGCGACTCTGTTGGAAGATGTTTTAACTTATCAGCAAAAGTAGACCCACAAAAGATATTTACGCCTGAATCACCTGTAATTGACCCTAGTTCTGTAGCTGAAATTCAAATAAAAAATTTGTCTAATAATTTGCATTTTTACCCCCGTGGAATTATGAGAATTGACATAATCCCTGAGGCGGGTTCTGTATCTATGATGAATTTACATTTACCTGAAGTCTATAGTGGAAATATAATTCCACTATCATAAAGAAAAAAAAGGTGTTTTATATGAAGTATTTAAGAGGCGATGTAGGTATAGGAACGTTAATCGTGTTTATAGCGATGGTGTTAGTGGCTGCTATAGCAGCTACGGTATTACTTAATGTTTCAGGCATGCTGCAGCAGAGGGCAAGTTCTACAGGAAAGCAGACAACACAGCAAGTATCAAGTAATTTAGTTATTCAATCAATAACTGGGGTAAGAAATACAGGAACGAACACTGTTGACAGATTGTTTATTTCATTAAAAGCAGCCGCAGGCTCTGGAAGATTGGATTTGAGAAATATGTTAGTTGTTGTTAATAATGGTAGTGCTGAGATCAAACTTAGTGCAAACAACTCAACCTCAGCCAATGCAGCAACTAATACTTATGGGCTCATAGAAAGAGTAGACCCTAATGATTTGTTTAATTTAGCTACGAATTCGCTAGTTATTGATCCTTCATCATTAGTTGAACTAAACGTTAGTATCACTAACTGTCAGTTAAGTCCTAGAAAGACATTGACAGTTACATTGATGCCAGAAGTAGGTACGCCTGCAATGGTTGAAATAACTGCTCCTCCTACATT
>JAOAJI010000068.1 GCA_026414265.1 Microcaldota archaeon | reverse complement strand
GCTATATACTGCATTTCATATAATAAATCTCTAATTTCTTCATAATCATTTTCATGAACTTTAAGGATTTCATTAGCAAGTTTTTGAATTTCTCCATGAATATCGCATAAAGTTTTAGTTCCCAAATTATCACTCCTCCCAAGTTACTTTCCCGTTAACATATTTAAACACCATCGATTCGCCGACTCTGTCCGTAATTGCTATCTCATTCCTACTAAGTAGCATTACTTCAAATGCTTCTAAGTCAAACTGTTTTTCTAAAAATTGTAAAATTTTAAACTGCTCTACCGTATTGGCTTTATTGCAATGTCTGCCCATCTTGTTTATACCTCCTTTGCTTGTCCGTCCCTTCCTCCAGTGGTAAAATTTAGTCGGAAGGGAGGTGATGTTAATGTCAAAATTAGATTTTAATTCTTTATTTGGCAATCCTGAGCTCAATATGGAATGCCCTAATTGCCATAACAAAATAACTTTTACTTTAAAAGATGTTGGTAGTACTCTTAAATGTTCTAAATGTTCAACTCTAATAACACTAAAAAAAGACAGAAGTTTTGATAAGTCTATAAAATCCATTGATGATTCATTAAAAGATTTAGATAATGTATTTAAAAAATTCGGGAAATAACTTTATTAAACAATTGAAGCTTTAATATTAAAATTTTCAAGCTGGTTAAGCTTATCTTTAATTTCATTGATTAGTTTTTCTAAATCTTCTATATTCTCAAGCTTTACTGTAACTTCAATCGGCTGTTCTTGAACTTGCCCTTCAAGTGCAGCCACTCTTTTTTCAAGCTCTGTGATTCTCTGTTCTAAGCTTTTTTTCATCTCTCTCACCTCCTTTGCTATTTGCAGGATTTTCCTCTTTCTTGTAGAAATTTATCTACTGAAAGGGGGTGAAAATTATGTCCGGTGTATATCGTGTTGCTCAAATATGTTTAAATGGTCATTTAATTACTTCTTCTGCTGATATTCATCCGCAACACCAGGAAAAATATTGTTCTAAATGTGGTGAGAAAACGATTACAGAATGCCCTGAATGCAAGACTCCTATACGTGGAAAATATGAAGTTGAAGGTGTTATTTCATTTAACGATGACTACAAAGTTCCATCATATTGCTACAATTGTGGTAAACCTTATCCTTGGACTGAATCAGCATTGGAATCTGCAAAATCTTTAATCAATGAAGATGAAAATTTAACAACTGATGAAAAACAACAATTTGTTAATGCTTTGCCTGACTTAATTGTTGAAAGTCCTACTCCTAAAACACAAGTTTCTGTTATTAAATTTAAAAAATTTATAATTAAAGTAGCTGCTCCAACAGGTCAAGCATTAAAAGATATAATTGTTGATATAGCTTCTGAAACAATTAAAAAGTCTTTAGGATTTTGATTTTTCTAAAATAAATAATTTATATCCCGGGCAGTCATTATAATGGCAGTTATAAGGCTGTCCTTTTTTTATCCAACACTTTGGACATGTCTCTGATATCTTGCTACCACAATGCTCGCAAAAGTTTGCTTCACTCTCGTTTTCATAATTGCAATTAGTGCATAGTCGTTTTTCCTCCATCCCTCTCACCTCCTCTGCTTGTTTACCTCTCCCAACAATAGTAAAATTTTGTTGAAGGGAGGTGATGTTAATGTTTAAAATTAAAAATCCAACTAAAAAGCTAAAAGAAATATGTTTGTCACTTGGTTCTGATTATTGTATTAAAGTATTTGATGGAGAACAGGTTATTTATCGTAAGATTAATAACAGTTATGACTTAGAAGTTTCGGGTTTAAATAACAATAGAAAAACGATAGATGCTACTATATACCTTTGGCAATTAAAACCTGCTCAACGAGTAATAGAAACTATCGAGGATATTACAACTCTTGAATCCCTAAAATCTTCATTAGAGAATCTTGTGGAAAAATATCAAAATTCAAATCAATAGTTGTTAATATCAACATTAGGTCTTCTCGAGATAAATTCTTTGAGTCCACCAATTCATTGAATTTATCTCGTTTTGTTTCATCATCTGTTATATACCTGAACCTTCTCATTTTTTCTTCCATCCCTTTCACCTCCTTCTTGGCTTACTGCCCACATGCTTTGTCCTCCTCTTTTACTGTGATACCATTTTTTATAGCCAATTCCTTAACTATACCTATATATATTTCTTTAAGCCTTACATCATTTTCTATAACATCAAGATAATTTAGATTCTTTGCTTGACTTGGAGTCATTCCCTCCCTTAAAGCTCTCCCTTGTAGATTCTCAAGCCTTATTTTTAAGTTGCATTTTCCTCTTTCCTCAAGGGCTTTATAGGCTTCTTCTTTTACTTTTTGATATTCCTTAGTTTTGTAGCCTATGCTGTTCAGTATGTTGTTCGTTTGCTTTCTCCATTTAGCACGTGGATTTATGACTATGATGTCTTTTATAGCTTGTACCTCTTTTTTGGTCTCTTGAAGCTCCATCTTCATTTTCTTCTGCTCCAGCTCCATATTAATGAGCAACTGTAACTGTGGGCTTAACTCAGATGTAACCACTTGATTTTTAAGTTGCTTTTCCATCTCCTCAAATTTTGTTACATACTTTGCTGTAAATAGTACGCCCTTTTCTCCAGTCATCTTGTTTGCCACCATATCACAGCCTTTTTTGGTGAGTAGGTAACAGGGTCTTTCTTTGCCT
>JAOAJI010000067.1:2354-2695 GCA_026414265.1 Microcaldota archaeon | reverse complement strand
GCCTTCACATCCCATTAATTCAGAAATACTTTTAGTTTCTTGTGCATTTGATAATTCTATTTTAATTTTCTCCTGATAATCATTAGTCTCTTTATATTCCCTTAAATTTCTTAACATATGAAATATTGCACCCTCTACAAAACAATAAGCCAAATAAAATCTTTTTTCTTCATCAAGATAATATTCTACTTGCCTAACTGTTAGTTCTCCCGAAACATTTCTATCTCTTGGCATAAAACTGCCTGCATAAAAACCATAATAGTTGTAGATATGAACTGTTTTGCCTTGTTGTGCAAGAAAATTCAGCAGTTTTGTATTAAGGTCAAGCTCACCAAAAATAT
>JAOAJI010000067.1:0-2344 GCA_026414265.1 Microcaldota archaeon | reverse complement strand
GAGACAGCTTCAATAGGGATAGCCTTCTTATCACCGTTTTCGTTTTCAATATATACGGTGTTTTCCTTGCGCCTAATCCTTCCGTTTGAAAATATGTAATAAGGCCTCATCTAAATGTCCCATATCCCAAAGCTGTTTTCGATCCTATACCAAGTGTTTCTAATGCTCCTTGTAGGTCTGTATATAATTGTTCATATGGATTTAAGAAGTAAAAGTTAAATTGTGTGTTTTCAGGTACTGTAAGGAATATTATAGGATTTGGATTTTGCCAATCAGCTGGTGGCTCACTGCCTTGATAGTATTCAGGATAGTGAGGGTTCATTATGTCAATATCAAAACCACTAAACTTGTCAGGATAGGCATCAAAAACTATCAAACTGCCTCGCTGGTTTTGTGTACCAAAAATGGAAAGTATTTCTAATAAATGATTAGATTTCTCATTTATTTTATCCTTAAACTTATGCAGATGTTCTTTATCATCCTTTGCCTTGATGTTGAGACTATCAATTTCTTGAAGTCTTTTATTGAATTCAACCTTAGGGTCTTTACACTTTTCATATATTTCTCTGATAGCAATCTCAAACGCCCTTAATAGTTCAATATTCCAATTAGCCAGTTTCCACATTTTATACGCCCTAAGAATACCTTTGAGTGCAGAAGAAGGAATATAAGGAACACCATAAATATGATGAAGTTTTATAGAAGTCTCAAGCACAGAGGTTGAACCAAGCCCTACAATGAGGCGAGAAGAGGTGGCAAGCGTTATCTTTGTTGGACTTAGCTGTTGGAGTTTGAGATTTACATTCCTTAAGGTACTCTCTATAGAATTGAAAATCTTCCTTCTAACGTTTCCAATTGTATTTAAAACATGTCTTTCTTTCTCCCTAAAATTGTCATCTTTATTAATTACAATAGTTCGCTTTAAAATCTTATTTGCTTTTTTTATTGCTTGTTCGAGCTTGTTTTTTTTGTTTTCATCGGCTTTCTTTTTTTCTTTAGTAATGTCACTAAAATACTCTTTTACTATACTTTCAAAATATTGTTCATCTTTTACAATGTAAAAGAAAATTTCTTTTTTGATATCTTCTATTGCATCACTAAAAAGTAAGTAACGGTTAAGCAATAGATTTATATTTTCTGAAATAACACAGTTGTTCTGAAAAGCATTTATTGTCTGTTGAGGTATAGACACTAATGGATGTAGCATTCACTCACCTCCTTTTTCGATCATTCCATTACAAAATCTATTAAGCCATGTGAATAAAGAGAGTAATTCATTAGTTATAACCATGTAATGATGCATAGTAACATCTAATACAAGCTTATGCAAAATCTCATCCATAGAGTTTTTTATTTCATTAGTATTTAAAAAACAATTATCTCTTAATTTGCCTATCTTTTCGCTTGTATTCAGCTTTGTCTTTCTCAGTATCCAGTCAGCCATAACGCCTGCAACTATAAGGTGATGCTCTTTCTGCTTTGACCATAAAAAAGCTATTGTATTTCCAAGCCCGTTTGTTAATATATAAGAAGGCATTTTTGCTACAAGTCCTGAAAAGTCAAAGGCATAACTTTTATTCTTAATCTGCTCAACAATGTCAAATGCATATTTGGCCCTTTTTTGTTGAAGTGTCTTAGCCATATTTACCTCCCGTCAAATGCTATTACTTTCGCAAACCCTCTGCCGAGTGTCTCATCTCCACCAAATTGAAAGAATGATTTTTGATCATCACAAATAAATTTCTTTAGTTTTTCAACACTACCACTTTTTCTTTCAAGCACAAGGCTATAAAAAACTGTCTCCGCAGGCACGAGTTCTTCATACCACAATGCCCCTTCTTGAGCAGTGCCAGTTTCTTGGTCTATCCTTATCCTCGCATTAATTTCTGTTGAGTTTTTAACGAGGTATTTGAACATGTCATCAGAGATTATTGCGAGTTTTGACTTATCAATACCAATATTAAAAGTATCAAGCCAATTAAGTTTAACCTTGTCTTTTTTTTGAAAACTCAGTTCTTCGAGGATTAAATGGTTGTTGACTAATACATTGTCACTGAAAACATAAGCCTGTTCGTCATTGTCAAACTTTATATCCTCAATGTTAATATCTTTATTTACAATACTCATATCCCTTTTAAACCTATCAAGAACAAAGGGACATGTAATCCATACAAAAACTCCCCGTGCAGACTTTACTGGAAAAAAGAGAATTTTGCCATCAGTAAAGATTAAACTTCCTTCTTCATCACCTTTGCCAAAGAGTTCTTCAGTAGCAGATTTATAGCAAGCTCTGAATACACCTTTTATCCCTGTTGATGGCATCACAGGATAATCAGTATGCACC
>JAOAJI010000066.1 GCA_026414265.1 Microcaldota archaeon | reverse complement strand
GTGTATTTTTGATTAATAACGGTTATGCTTACTTAATATCTGATATTCTGTAATAGTCATTATAAACACGAGGCATTTGGCTACCCCTGATAACTAATATTTCAGACTCTTATGATACTAAAAAAACTAAAAATATGGAATTTCCGCTGTTTTGGAACAAATGAAAACAATCAGCCCGGGCTCGATTTAGATTTTGATCCTAAACTTAACTTACTGATTGGTGCTAATGATGCCGGCAAAACAGCTATTATTGATGCGATAAGATATTGCTTGGGTACTCAAACCTATGACCCGATAAGAGTTGAAATAGAGGATTTTTATCAAAATCCGGATACAAAACAACGTGCTGATAACTTTAAGATTGAATGTGTATTTTCAGATTTCACGGATATTGAAGCCGGTCAATTTTTGGAATGGATAAATATTTTCAAAGATGACAATAATACCACACTTAAAGAATTAAGAGTTTGGTTTACTGCCACCAATAGAAACAATCGAATCACTACTACATTGAGAGCAGGGGTTGATGTTGAAGGTCAATACCTGGAAGGTGAAGCAAAAGATTTGTTACGAGTTACCTATCTCAAGCCTTTGAGAGATGCTGAAAATGAACTGTCACCGGGTTACAGATCAAGACTGTATCAGATATTAAAAAGTCATCCGGTATTTGAAAAAAAGGCTGTTAATGAAAAACATCCTTTGGAAAAATATTTTGAACAAGCCAGTAATATGATTTTACAATTTTTTGAGAAAGATACCCTTGATAAAAATGAAGAGCTTAACATTACAGGCGAAGAGTTAGGTGGCAAAAAAATTAAAGAAAGCTTTCAAAACCAAACACAAAATTTTCTGGAGAAAAAAGATACAAGAACGCCAGAGATTAAAATAACATCTACCGAACTAAACTCTATACTGAGGAAACTTGAAATAATTCTTGAAGAAAATAAATCAGGGCTGGGAACTTTAAATCTACTTTACATGGCTACGGAACTTATTCACTTAAAAAGAGAAAACTACCTTGGATTGAGATTAGCACTTATTGAAGAACTGGAAGCACATCTGCATCCACAGGCACAACTTAGAGTTTTGAAATCTCTACTTTCAGATGAAAGTAGTAACATACAGTATATATTTTCTACACACAGTACACTTTTGGGTTCAAGCATACCATTAAAATATATACATTTATGTGTTAACAATAATGTATATTCATTGAACCCTAATTATACAGAACTTTCTGAATTTGATTATCAATTTTTAGAACGATTTCTTGACGCTACGAAAGCTAATTTGTTTTTTGCCAAAGGTGTAATAATAGTGGAAGGTGATGCTGAAAATATAATCATACCGGCATTAGCTGAAGTTCTGGACAGGCCATTACATAAATATGGTGTATCTATAGTGAATGTTGGCAACAAAGCATTGCTTAGGTATGCAAATATTTTTAAAAGAAAAGACAATAGTTCAATCCCGATTAAAGTTGCGGTGGTAACTGATTTGGACATTGAGATAATTGAAAATGGCGAGTCCCAAAAAGCTGAACAAGAAATAAACAATAAAAGAAACAATATATTACAAAAGTATAATTCAGCAGATCAAAATATTAGGGCATTTATTTCACCACTCAAAACTTTGGAGTTTGATATTGCGATGGGAGGTCTTCATGACATTATGGATAAATCGATACAGATTGCAAAAAAAATTACAACAAAAGGTGAATGGATAAATGAAGAAGAACTATCTAATTTAAATCTTGATAATCATAATAATGAAAATGATAAAATTAAAAGATCTATTAAAATTTATGAACCATTAGAAAAAAGAAGGGCATCAAAAACTGTATCTGCACAGTGGTTTGCAAAATTAATCAGAGAAGAACAAGATATCATAACTAAGTTAAAAGAAGACTACAGGAATAATACAGGAATAAAATACTTAATTGAAGCTGTGGAGCATGTTACTGAAACATTAAATTGGCAATATGATGCAAATAACGGATGACGATATAAAACTTGCAGAGCAAATATTTTTACCGGCTGGTCATTCATTTGATGAACAAAGACGAAATTTCATCAAATGCTTAGATAAGTCCTTACATGTTCAAGCATGCCCGGGAAGTGGAAAAACAACTGCATTACTTGCCAAACTTTACATTCTTTCAGAAAAAATGCCTTTTGAAAACAATAAAGGAATTTGTGTTCTTACCCATACAAATGTTGCCATTGATATTATTAAAAAGAAATTAGGCGACAAGGCAAATAAACTACTATCCTATCCAAATTTTTTTGGTACTATTCAGTCTTTTGTGGATAAATACCTGGCAATTCCTGCTTATATTAAATGTTTTGGTTACAGACCAAGTTTTATCGACAACGAATTTTTTATAAACAAACTAGCGTACTTTAACAGAGTACTTAAAAACAATCAATGGTTAGAAAATAATAAAGGTCAACATAATAATGTGATTGATTTTGTTTTTTATGAAGTCAAACTATACGATTTTAATAATAAGGATTTTTCTTTAACCATAGGAAATTTAAAAAACAAACAATCGCAAACGTATAAAAGCATAAAAAATATTTTCAAAAAAATTATTATATCAGGTTATATTAGATATGTTGATGCTTACTCGCTAGCAATTGAACACATCAATAAATATGATGGTTTAAAAGATATTTTTTCTTCTCGCTTCAAATATGTTTTTATTGATGAAGCACAGGAC
>JAOAJI010000065.1 GCA_026414265.1 Microcaldota archaeon | reverse complement strand
GTAAAAGGAAGTTGAAAGACCACTTTGTCGTACTTGATATACAGTTCGTTGTTATATTCATATACATTGATGTAGGGTATATCTTCAAGTCCATACAATACAAGATAGTTATCATCAAAATAATATCCTTTATTATTAAAAGGCGTTTTTCTGAAAATAATTTTGATTTCGCTTTCCCTGAATGATGTGGGTATTTCTGAAGTTTTGGCAAGGGTTGTGTCAGATGGAGTATTTAAGCGTATAATTTGTATTTTTTTCTCTGAAATATTTTTTTCTTCGAGGATGGTGGGATTATTTGATTCTGCTACAGAGGAGTCGGCAGTTGGCATTTGAATGGTGTTATTTTTTTGTTCGTAATTTTTTGAGTGTTTTTTTGTTTTTGTGTCTGTTTGACTATTTTTTTGTTTTTCCTCAACTACAGTGATTTTAGGATACAATGTTTTTTTTATTTGAAGAAGATATTCATTGATTTTAAATAGAAAAAAAGAGCCAGTAAGAATAATGCCCAACATCAATCCTGAAAAAAAAGCAGGTATTTTATGTAAAAAATTTTTGATAGATTGTTTTATGTCCATAATTATTTTGGTTGGTTGTTGTTTAAGATGTTTTGTATCTCATTAAGTTTAATGAGTGCTTCTATGGGCGTTATGGTATTCAGGTTGATGTTTTTGAGTATCGTTTGTATTTTGTCTAATCTATCGTCGCTTAACTGAAATAATTGTAGCTGGATGGGCTTTGAAGTTGATGGCTGATTAAGCTGGTTTTGATTGAGTTGATGTTGTTGTTCTAGAAGAGATAAAACTTCTTCTGCTTTTTGAATAACTATTTGTGGCATACCAGCCATTTTAGCTACGTGTATGCCAAAACTATGTTCGCTTCCACCCTCTTTTAGTTTTCTCAGAAATACTATTTTTCCATTGATTTCTTTGACAGATACATTGTAATTCTTAATTCTGGGGAATCGGTCAGACATCTCATTTAATTCGTGATAGTGTGTGGCAAAGAGTGTTTTAGGCCTACAGGGGTGTTGATGAATGTATTCTGCAATAGCCCAAGCAATGGATATGCCATCGTAGGTGGCTGTGCCTCTTCCTATTTCATCCAGTAAGATTAAGCTTCTCTCAGATATGTTATTTAAGATATTAGCGGTTTCATTCATTTCTACCATAAACGTAGATTCGCCGGAAGAAATGTTATCAGTAGCGCCAACGCGTGTAAATATTTTATCCAGTATGCCTATTTCAGCGCTTTCTGCTGGAACAAAACACCCCGTTTGCGCCATAATAGCAATCAGGGCGGTTTGACGAAGCAGTGCTGATTTACCGCTCATATTGGGTCCGGTAATCATCATCATCTGACAATCGTTAGGAGAGAGGTATATGCTGTTGGATATATAAGATTCATTAGGAGGAAGCTGTTTTTCTATAACAGGGTGCCTGCCTTCTTTAATAAGAAGGTCATTGTGATCTTTAATGACGGGTTTTGTATAGCTGTTTTCAATAGATATTTTGGCAAAAGTAGTAAGTACATCTAATTGTGCGATGATTTTGGCATTATTTAAAATAGGTGTGGTGTATTGATTAATGTTTTCTAAAAGTTCGTCAAAAAGTTGTGTTTCAATTGCAAGGATTTTTTCTTCGGCGTGTAAAATTTTTTCTTCGTATTCTTTCAGTTCAGGCGTAATATATCTTTCAGCGTTTGTTAGTGTTTGTTTTCTGATCCAGTCAGAGGGCACTTTGTTTTTGTGGGCATTGGTTACTTCAAGATAATAACCAAAAACATTATTGAATGCTATTTTGAGAGAGGGAATATTGGTTCTTTGGATTTCTCTTTGTTGAATTTGTAGCAGATAATCTTTGCCTGAATAAGATATATGTCTTAATTCATCTAATTCTTTATTAACATGGGGTTTAATGGTTTTGCCTTTGCCTATTTGAGAGGGGGCGTCTTCTTCAAGGTATTGATGTATTTTATCCTTTAATAATTCACAAGGATTGATTTGTTCGGCTAGTTTAAGCAGGTGCGGATATTGTGTGTTAATGAGTAGTTGTTGTATTTTTTGAATGTTTATTATGGAGTTCTTTAAAACATTGATTTCTCTTGGAGTGGAACGTTTTGTAACACATTTAGCCATGAGTCGTTCTACATCACCAATCAGTTTGAGATGATATTGAATATTTTCAAACCAATCAGGGTGCTGGTAGAAAAATTCTACTATATCTAATCTTTGCTGAATGATGTTGATGTTTTTCAGGGGCATAGCCAGCCATTGTCTGATCATTCGGGCACCCATGGGGTTTTGTGTTTGATCTAAAACATCTATAAGGGCTTTGCCATTTTCATGATTAGGTTGAAACAGTTCCAGGTTTCTGACAGTAAATTTATCTAACCATAAAAAGTCGGAAGTATCTATTCTTTTAATTGTAGTAATGTGTTGTATTTGCTGATGCTTGGTTTGTTGAAGATAATACAACAGGCCTGCACAGGCAGTAATGGCGTCGTTCATTTCTTCTACTCCATATCCTTTCAGTGAGGTAGTTCCAAAACGATGCGTCAGTTGCTCATATCCATTTTGAAAATTGAAATGCCAGTCATCAAGATAAAAGGTATAGAATTTATTTCCGAATTGTTGCTCCAACCATTCTTTTTTTGTTTTTGAAAAAAGTATTTCACAGGGTTGTAGTGTTTGTATAATGTTTTCGAGGGTTTGCCAGTTGCCCTGTGC
>JAOAJI010000064.1:1576-2779 GCA_026414265.1 Microcaldota archaeon | reverse complement strand
CCCGAAATCCGCTGGAAGTCTTTGCAAGCCATAACTTAAAAGAGTTTTTACCTTTTTCTTTATATCGGTAAACTCTTTTTTTATATGAAAAAATATGGGTATATAAAAGGACAAAGATGTAATTATCATTAATAAACCGTTGTAAATCAATATTTGTTCCAAAGATCTTGAAAGAAAAAAAGAAAAAATGGGAACGAAACTCATATTCACTAATTGTAAAGTATTTGCATTTAGCATCTTTAAGCTACCCCTAAAATAGGCATAACAAAGTGCATGTAGCAATAGACCTATTAAAATTAAACTAACTGGAAATATTAAATTGTGATAGTTTTTATAACTAAAAAATATATAAGCAAAGCTTTCTGAAAAAAGATTCAAAATTAGAAATGATAAAAGGGCTATTGAAAAAATTATAAAACTGCCAGCAATAAAGAAAGTATCAGACTCTTTTTTGTCCTTGTAGGAATAAGCAATATATCTTGGTATTCCAACGCCCATGCCTAATATTAACGCTGGTTGGATTAATGAGATGACCCTTCTTGTTAAAGCATATTCTGAAAACCCTTGGCTTCCTAAGTTTTGTGATGCCAATCTATAAACGAGCAACCCCGAAGCTAAAATAAGAAATTCTACAAAACTTGTTAGAAGTAAGTCTTTTTTCATTTAGTATTACAGTTAAAGCAGAAATTTTAAAAAAATACATAAGTTAAAGATTTTACAAAATTCACCTATAACATTTATTTAATAGCATTTCTCGAATTTGAATCAAAACACTTATTCTATCTCTCTGTCGATTTTTATTAAGGAAAGTTCCTCCAAATACTAAAATACTAAAGTCAAATACCTGTACTATTTACCTCTAAAGCTTAGGAGGTCTCTCAGAAACTCCAACTTTTGACTGTTATCTTGATTTTTCTTCGCATTTTCAATAAATTCAAATATCAAACACAAAAAAATTGAAACTAAAAAGGCAGAGAAAGTTACAACTAATACCATTAGCGTTCTCTTGGGTTTAAATCTTTTATCCGGTGGAACTGCTTTATCAACAACCTGAATGAGTACCGCATCCTTTGACTCATCTAATTTAGCCAATTCATATTGTTTTAGAAGTAGTTCGTAAAGTGTTTCGTTGAATTTGAACTCTCTCATCTTTCTTAAGTATTCAACACCAACAGCAGGGATTCTTCCTGTGGGCATTATGGG
>JAOAJI010000064.1:0-1566 GCA_026414265.1 Microcaldota archaeon | reverse complement strand
GGGATCGTGTCCTCTTTTTTCATTAGATTCTAAACGAGTTAACTCTGCCTTCAAACCTTTTAACTCTTCTTCTGCTTTCTGATAGTCCGGATTTTGGGGTGTTGCAAAAGTTCTTAATACCTTTAATTCAACTTCTTTGGCTGCAATTTTTGCCCTTAAATCCGCAATACCTCCTATAATTGCCTTGGCCTGCTCATCTATCTGTAATGCTCCTGTTTTTTCTTGAAAGATTTTTATATCATTTTCTGCTTTTATCAATGCTTCTTTCACATCTTTTAATTGTTCTTCGTAAAACAGTCTTCTTTGAGATGCCTCAGATATGGCAAGTCCTTTAGTCAGATTTTTCAGCTCTTCAACATAGGCATTGGCGATATCAGATGCACGTTGAGGATCTTTATCTTCTACTGCAATGGTTATTAAACCACTTTTTTTATCAACTTGAAATTTTGCCTTTTTCTCAATAACAAAACTTCTTGCTGAGTCACGGGACTTGAATTTTTCTTTATTCATAATGTCAAATCTATCAATTATTCTATCAGCTATTGTTCTACTTTTTAACATTCCGACATACAAATCTGCTGGAGTCTTGCCTGCCAATCCACCAATGTCGAGTCCTCCTGCCATCTGAGATATTAGCTGACTTGCTATGCCACCACCACTTGACTGAGGAGGGAGTATTTTGGTCTCTGCTTTATGTATGGGGGTCATTATAAGGCTTATAATAGCGGTTAAAAAGGCACACCCAAAAGTAAGATATAAAATAAGCTTTTTTCTTTTTGCTAAAACAAGCAATAAATCTAACAAATCTATCTCATCGTTTCTGATATTTTCTTGCATCCTTATCCTCTTAAAATGCTACTATTAAGACTCCCGCTGTAACTGCAATTTGATATAATATCTGAGTTATATCTTTTATATTTTTCATCCAGGCTATCCGTTCTAATTTTTCTGGAACAACTATTGTATCTCCCGGCATGAGTCTTGAAACCTGACCAAAACCAAAAAATCCGCTTTTTACTCTTTCCGCTGTCCCATCAGACTTTAATATATATATTGAACTCTCGTTGGCATTTTCTGTTGTCCCGCCTGCCAATTTAAGATAATAATCTACACCTGCATCATCTTTATAAATAAAGGCTGTCTGATTATAAACTGAACCTACTACAAAAACTGTTTTTGGATTTGTTGGTATTTCTATAATATCATTATCTTCAAGTTCTATATCGTATGCTGTATTTTTTAATTTTTCAGGAACATCAATCTTGATTGAAATCCTGCCCAATGCTGTTACGTTTCTTAATCTATTTACAAAGTCCCGTTTTTGCCTTATTTCAGTTTCTTTTACCTTAGCTTCTTCAGGACTTAATGCCACTGCTACCTCAGCAGTTCCGGTGCTTAATAGCTCTCTTTCCAGTCTCTCTACCATCTCATTTATACTTTTCTGTTGAAGTTCCTTTACTCTCTGTCTTATGAAAATCGTTCCTTCCAAATATGCCTTATCGGTAAATCCTCCCGCCCTTTCTAATAAATATGACAATCTTTCTCCTTTCTTAATGGTATATACAC
>JAOAJI010000063.1 GCA_026414265.1 Microcaldota archaeon | reverse complement strand
TGTATGGGTGGTATACCATACCAACACATTGGATTTTCATTCCCAAAGGGTATTAAATACAGGTGTTGGTTTGACTATTACGGTGTGGAAAAACCTTGCTGCTGCTCCAATAGCGCTTACGGTCGAACTATTTATATTAAACCCGACTACGATCTTCGACTTTTTCTTCCTGTCCCCAGGAACACAGAAGCCTTCAAAGAAAAGTTCAAAACCAGAACTTCTGTTGAGCGCTCAAACAAGAGAATACTTGTCGATTACAACATTGAGGCCGGTAATTGCAGAAGCTCTAAGCAAAGGTTTGCAAGGGCTACATTTGCAGCTATTAATATCCACTTGGATGCCTGGGTAAAGCATCAGAAATTCAGTATTATTGGTCTGATTAAAATGAATTCTGAATCGGCTGCGTAATACTCCTACTTTCATAGGCATTTTTTAGCTACCTTCCCGGAAGGTTAGCTTTGCTATGCCCTTTATTATTCCAATAGCATACATAATTCTATTTTCAAGGTTCACTTATCACTTTTTATAGACATTTTTCAATACTCTTGCTTCCGATTTTACTTTCATGGTAAATTACCAGTTAGTTTTCGAGAGCATTCTTATATTTTCTGCTTGTGCTAAAAAGAATAATCAGAAGTTGTTTTACTTCTCAATGTCTATATGCCAGACATCAGTTGGATATTACGAATGATTGAATATTTATATAATATTTGCAGATTAACAAAACTGTGCACAAAATATCATGCTTTGATAATTTGGTTTTAGTATTCTTTTATTGAAGGGAGGAAATATATGGATTGGCTTGTAAAAATGAACTCAGCAATTGACTATATTGAGGTAAATTTAGCAGGTGAAATTGATTTTAATATAGTTGCCATGAAAGTTTGTTGTTCATCTTATAATTTTCAACGTATGTTTTCATTTATAACTGATATTACACTCGCTGAATACATTCGGAGAAGAAGATTAACACAAGCAGCACTAGAATTGCAAAACTCTAATGTAAAAGTTATTGATGTAGCAGTAAAATATGGATATGACACTGCAGCATCATTTGCAAGAGCATTCAAGGCACTTCATGGGTTAACACCTGTTGATGCTAAGCGAGAAGGAGTAAAATTGAAAGCTTATCCTAAAATTTCCTTTCAAATTTCGATTAAAGGAGAAAGAGAAATGGATTACAGGATTGAAACGAAAGAAGCTTTCGATGTTTTTGGCATTGAGACAATCTGCTCATTAAAAGGAGAAGAAGGTTTTCTGACCCCTGGACAACTTTGGCAGCAATGCCACGGGAACGGGGAGTATGAAAGACTTTTTTCAAATGCAGGTGATTTGCCAGGTTTTATATCGCAGGACTTGTGCAAACTTCATGCAGTTGAATACTATAGGAAGACAGAAGAAAATACATTTCCATATATGCTGTGTGCGTTTGTTTCAAAGAACAGTAAAACAGATGGGTATAAAACTGTTCACATTCCTGCACAAACATATGCAATATTTCCATCTGAAAGATTTAAATGGGGTGATGAATTTTTAAAGTTCTCACTACTTTACAAAAAAGATTTTACAGTGAATGGTTGCCCACAGCTGAATATGAAAGAGCAGAAGGTGCAAATTTTGAGATTTATGGCGGCACAGAAGAATATGGTTATATTGAATTGTGGTATCCAGTTGTAAAGAAATAAATTAAACTTAAGTAAAGAAGCCGTTTGCTTTATTACCCGATAAAGCAGGCGGCTTTTTTGCGTGAAAGGAGGAATTTTAAGTGTCAAAAGTAATCGCCCTTGCAAACCAAAAAGGCGGCACAGGTAATGGAAAGAAAGTATTTATGTAAAGCTGAGGAGTATTTTCCTTGTGCACGAAGGGCTTTATCTTGATTAACTTTGCATAATACTCCAGAATATTGGTAGCCGAAAGGCAAAATATTTTGGAGGTTATAGAAAGGTAAGCGTAAAATACAACCCATCTAAAAAACAAAATAAAAATATGCCATACTAAAGGAAAAAGTTTATTAGGAGGCGTATATACTTATGAAAAATGCTGCATCAAGTGAAATTTGGAAGAGTCGAGTAGAAGAATTTTTAAAAACAAATAAAACACAAGCGAGCTGGTGTAAAGAAAATAATTATGCACCAAAAACTTTCAGTTACTGGTTCAGAAGATTTAAAGATCAATTATTACCAATCGAAAAAACTAAAGTAAATTTTATACCAATAAAAGTGCAAAATGAAATACCGCCTACACCAGTACCATCTATCGTAATAAAAATCGCTGCTGCTACAATTGAAGTTAGATCTGGATTTGATGCAAAATTGCTTCAGGAAGTAGTTAAAAGCTTGGAGGCAATATGCTGAGCATAAGCGGAACAGAAAAAGTTTACCTTGCGGTTGGGGCCACTGATATGAGACGTTCTATTGACGGATTGGCAGCAATAGTCCAGCAATGTTTTTCACTTAATCCTTTTTCGTCAAATCTTTTTGTCTTTTGCAATAAAAACAGGACAATGATAAAAATATTGCATTGGGATCACAATGGATTTTGGCTTTACTTTCGACGCCTTGAAAAAGGTTCATTTAAGTGGCCTTACGATAATACGAAGGAGACAATTCAAGTGGAAGGAAGAGAGCTTTATTGGTTACTAACAGGTCTTTCAATTGAACAAAAGCAAGCTCATCGGAAAGTGACTTCAAAGGTAGTAATATAAAGCATTTTGGACAAAAAAATTGTTTTTCTGTGGTAATTTTGATAAAAATTTGATATAATAAACACATGAAAAACGAGATAAATCAAGCG
>JAOAJI010000062.1 GCA_026414265.1 Microcaldota archaeon | reverse complement strand
GTAAATGGTGAATCTGATTGATTAGAACCAGCACCTGACTTGCTTTCCGCAAAATGCACTTGATCTGCAACAACTTCAACAGCTTTTCTTTTGTTTCCATTCTTATCTTCATAAGTTCTTGTTTGAATAGAACCTTCAACAGCTATAAGCTGACCTTTTTTGAAGTATTTCCCAACCAAATCAGCAGTTTGACGCCAAGCAACTATGTCTATAAAATCAGTTTGACGCTCTCCACCCTTAGAAACAAAGGTACGGTTAACCGCAAGAGTAAAGGAAACAACAGAAACATTGTTCGGGGTGTGTTTTAACTCAGGGTCAGTAGTTAATCTGCCCATTAAAATAGCTTTATTAAGCATTTGCAAACACCACCTTAGTTTTCTTTTGTAACAATCAATGAACGTAAAACACCGTCTGTAATTTTATACACACGGTCCAATTCAGCAGGAAAATCAGGAGCACATGTAAAGTTAAACAATACATAATAACCGTCTGCCTCATCATTGATAAGATAAGCCAGTCTGCGTTTGCCCCATTCGTCAACTGATTCAAGAGTACCGTTTTTAGAAATCATATCACTAAATTTTTCAATTGTTGATTTAATTCCTTCTTCACCTAACTTTGTACTTAAAACGAGTACTGACTCATATTTTTCTGTTAATTTAGCCATTTAAAGCACCTCCTTTTGGACTTTGGCCCTATCATTTAAAATAGAGCAAGGAATAACATCTTGATTATAGCAACAATACAACTTTTTGTCAACAAAAATTATAAGTAATTATTAATTGTGGTAAGCGTGAAAATAACAACATCAAATTCGATTCTTTGGTGAAAGCTATAGTAATTTCGAGTTTTTCTTTCCTATTCTTATTATACATAGTTATACCTAGATAATGCAGATAGCAGTAAATAGTTGCTGTTAGACAAGATAAAATTTTTATAATGTATTTTACCTAAAATAAGCCTTATAATCTTTAGTAGAAAAGGGACCAAGTGATTTTGGAAGTTTTTTGTTAAAACATTTTCTAATGTTCTATATCATAATGTTTTATGCAAAAGTTTACCAAATTCAGTTTTATTATTAGATAAAGGAGAGTTAGTTCAATGAATTTTTTAAGGGATTGAAATGATATAATTTAGATATTATATAATGTAGAAAAACCCATGCAAAAGATCAAAAAAGAAAAAAGCGGTTCGTTGTAAAATTAAATGCAACAGATAAAAAATGTAATAAAAAAGTTGACAACCATAGTGAGAAGTCATGTATGATTTAGGTGTCTAATCCAAACATACAGGAGGTTCTCAGCTATGGTTGGCTATGGTTGCTCAAACTAATTGTACCACAACTGCAAAGAAATTTAAACATCTGAGTGTTTATGAAAGAGGACAAATTGCTGCATTATTAGAAGAAGGAAAAAGCCAACGTTATATTGCTAAGAAATTAGGTCGCTCTCCCAGTACAATCAGTCGTGAAATTAGAAGAGGTACAACAACTCAGATGCGAACAGATTTATCATCATACAAACAATATTTCCCTGAAACAGGGCAAGCAGTTTATGAAAAAAATCGTATGAATTGCGGAGCAAAATGTAAATTGGCTCAAGTTGAGGAATTTATAAAATTTGCAGAAGATAAGATACTATATGAAAAATGGTCCCCAGACGCAGTTGTTGGTTTATGTAAGAGAGAGCCCAAATGGCAGAACACTGGCATTGTATGCACAAAAACACTGTACAATTACATAGATCAAGGGTTATTGAAAGTAAAAAACATAGATTTAAGCCTTAAACTTAGATTAAAACCTAAAAGGAAAAGGATTTGTCAAAACAAACGTATTATGGGTAAGAGCATTGACCAAAGGCCAAATGAGGTACAATTACGAAAAACTTTTGGTCATTGGGAAATTGATACAATAATAGGCAAAAAATCTGGGGATTCAGTTATTTTAACCTTAACTGAACGAAAAACCCGCTATGAACTACTGTTTGTCTTAGATGTAAAAGATAGCAATGCTGTTAACGAAAAGATTTTAGAACTAAATAATTTGTACTGGGAGCAATTTTCTAAGGTATTCCGTACTATAACAGCAGATAATGGTTCAGAATTTAGCAGGTTATCTGAGACGTTAGAAGAATTAGGAATAGGAGTTTATCACACTCATCCTTACTCTTCATGGGAACGAGGAACAAACGAACGTCATAATGGGCTTATTAGACGTTTTATTCCTAAAGGAAAGACCATTAAAGATTTTTCTGAAGAAACAATAAAGCGGATACAACAATGGTTAAATAGCTTTCCTCGAAGGATATTAGGTTATAAAACACCTGAAGAATGCTTTAATGAAGAGATATATAACCTAGCAAATGAAAATAGCTCAAAAATAGCTTAAGCCCTTTCTTAACAAGTTATATAGCTCGTTTGAGGGCAGTCAAGGGTAAAGACTTTGTCTTGCCTTACGGCAACCCTTGACTACTCTCTGCACTCGCTCAAATAAATAGTCAAGAAGGACTTAAGGACGATATCGTATTTTTTACCTAAAATCATAGATGATTTCTGCTATAGGTGTTGCATTTAATATTGCAATTTAGAATTTTCTTAATAAAATATAAACATTAAAAAAAATTCTTGTGGAAACGTGAATAAAAGGTTATAATAATACGAGGTAGGCTTATTATTGTATTTTTTTGTCAAGATATATAATATAATGAAAGTTAATTTGTTAAATATGGAAAGGAGAAAACATAATGTTTTCACGTGATATTGGTATAGACTTAGGAACGGCGAACACTCTTGTTTATATGAAAGGCAAAGGCATAATTATACGTGAGCCTTCGGTAGTAGCTGTTGATAC
>JAOAJI010000061.1 GCA_026414265.1 Microcaldota archaeon | reverse complement strand
CATTGAGGCAAAGACTATGAAACTGCCGTTGATAATACCCTTTGAACTTGCAACTAAGATGATCACAGGTGAGAAGTAATAAAAAATCGCAGGGAATAAGAAAAAAGAGACTAAAATTAAACCCTTGCGTATTTTTTGCCGTTTAGTCAAATATGTCCTCTTTTCTACTTAAGAAAATAATGAAGAATACTTTTAGAACATCATTGTTTTTTGTTTATTTGAAAGTAATTTTACGATATTGTTTCTTCACCGAAAAAGTTGCTAAAGTAGATAACATCTCTTAAAAGTAACAAATCAATCTTAAATGTCCTCATTTATTCAAAGATTAACAGTTGTTTAACGGATAACTATAAAATTGGAGACTATTCATACATTTTGTTACTTGAATTTAGAGAAATATTTATCTATTTCTGGGCTTAATTCTATCCCCACTCTTTCAAAACAGTTGAGTATCTCCAAATAAGCATCTTTACCTCCTAAAAAATCCCAAAATTCCTCTGCAACTTTTAATTCCATATCTAAATCCAACATCCCTTTCAATGTCCATCGTTCATAGGGTTTTGGTTCATAAGGATTATAAGGGATGGCTATGTATGAATTGACATTTGCCTCTGGATGTCTAAATAGATAAATAGCAACCCATTCTAATAAGGTTCTCTTAAAATCCTTGAAATTACTGATATTAGGTTTTGCAGTTTTTATATCAAATAAATGAGCAGTTCCATCCTCGTCTTTTACAAATAAATCCACTTTCACTGTTTTTAATTTATTTGCCTTACCTTGAGTGCAGACCTTCCTTATCCTTTTAATCTCTTCTGTCTTATTAGGATTGCCATTGATTGTAAGTTCGTTCATGATATGTTGGATTTCATTTTGTGCCTGTTCGCTTATTAAGTCTCCAACTATAAATTGCTTTTGTGCCTCAGGAAAATTTAGGCTTGCTAAAGTCTCAGCAACTGGTTCAAAAATAGAGGTTCCAAAGGTGGTATTTAATGAGTGAATAAAAGAAAATAAAGCCATTCTATCCTTGCCAAGCAGGCGGTAGTGAAATGGCATATTATTGGTCTCAGGCTTGTATCTTAAAAATTTGTTTCTTAGACTTTCTTTTATCTTATTTTCAATCGTTTCTATCTGTGTCTCTATAAGCGACATCTTATTTTTCTTTTAAATGAAATATCGTCTCTGAATAAGGGGTGTCTCTGTCTTTCTCCACTCTATTTAATACAGGCCTTTTATATGTGTTGACAATCATCATTTCGGCTAATTCTGCAATCTTGGGATAGAGATTAAACTTATCATTTGCCACTAAAAATATGTCATAATTTTTTTGAAGATAGCGTTTACAATTAATTAACACTTTTGCAATATCCTCAATATAGATTTTTCTTTGTGCCTCTCCCTGTCCTTTAGACAATGAGCCTATTTCTAATTCATCCTTTCTTTGAAAATTAAACAGTTCATAAGCATAAGCATGCTGTTCATGATAATCTATGAGCCCAAGATAAGGTGGACTTGAGAATATTCCCCTTATTTTATTATTTTTGACCATTTCTGCAAACTCTGGTTCTCTTTTTCTTATTTCCTCATAAATATCTATCGTCCTTGAATCTCCTGTTAGACAGACCTGAAAGGTTTTTGTCCTTAGCTTGTCAAACTCTTTAAGTCTATTTATGGTATCTTTTGCATAAAAATCCCACCATTTTGAGATAGAAAATACTGGTTTACATATCTTCCCGTGCTTTTTGCAATAATATGTAGAAATTACAGGCTCTTTTAAGGTAGCTAAGTCAGCGTGCGTAGTCGCCCGACAGGACCTAACAGTTTTGCTCAAAATAACGATTAAAATTTTCTTAATGTCTGTATCACTTATTGAGTTTATCTCTTGTGCGAGGAAATCAATTTCTTTTCTTACAGGGTCAAGAAACCACCTGTCTAAAAAAGTATCTTGTTGGTCTTGCCTCAATTTGATTTGATATTTTTGAACTAAATCGTTATAGATTAAATAAAACTCTTTCTCTTTTCCCTTTGCATATTCATTTTCGTTAATAATCCTTTGAGCTATCTTTCTTTTATACTCTGGGGATGGGAAATGCAAGGCATTAAATCTTGCAAGTTCTTGATGTAAGTGTTCTTCAAAAACGATGTTTTGCTTGCTTCCTTGAAATTCTTTTAATCTTAAATTTAACTTGTTAATCGTGTCGGTAACTTTTATTAAATTATGTTTACCAAGTTTTACCTCTGAAATTAGGATGTTAAATGAAGAAATGTCTATTCCAATACCATGTATCCCTAACTCGCTTGCCTGAACTAATGTGGTGGCACTACCGCAAAAGGGGTCTAATACTATATCGCCTCTTTGAAAGTAAACCTCCTTTTTAAATTCATCTGTGTGTTGGTCAAGAAAATACTCAACTAATTGGGGTATAAACTTGCCCTTATATGGATGCAGCCTATGAACATGTTTTGTCCTTTCGGACTCTTTGAACTGAACAAAGGACAAATGCCAATTAATGTCATGCCCTAATTTCTCCGCCCATTGGTTTTCTTTAGAGAAGGAATCGTAGTAATCCCTTAATTCATCAATGTTTACAAGAGGACATCCATTGTTAGCATACTTCCTTAATCTCCCATATTGAATCAGATAAGATATATTTGAAACAGTAATCTTACGGTTCAAATACTGTGAAGCCCAGAGACTCGCCTCTTTTAATGTGTACAATTTTTTATTCTCATTTTTAAAAATAGTTAATTGTTCCATATTTTAAACACTACTTAATTAACAATTAAAATTTATCATTTTTTAATGTTTATCTAACTAATATCATAATTAAAATAATGATTAATCATATTCAAAATTAAATAGTGTTTTTTGTTGATTATGGTTAGTTTTAGAAGATTTTTTGATTT
>JAOAJI010000060.1 GCA_026414265.1 Microcaldota archaeon | reverse complement strand
ACATAAGTTTTTAATGATAACGATATCTATTTTCTTAATATATATATCTTACATAATAAATAAATTTGAAATAAAATGTTTGTGTTAATCTAAAAGTACCCCACAGTTTTAGTTGAAAACTCCCCCACTTAAAAGTAAACTCTTCTTATGTACATGCATGAGAGGAGGACATGGGGGATGATTAAATTGAAACAAAAGCAGGAAATAATAATTGCAGCTTATCTTGAAGGAAAGTCTCAAAGACAAATTGCAAAGGATACGGGAGTTGATAGAAAAACCATTAGAAAATATGTAAAAAAATATTTAGAATCCAGAAATTTATTGATAAACAACAATGGAAAGGAAGCTTTCGATGAAAAGGAGTTGATAGATGATATTGTACAAGCACCAAAATATGATAGCTCAAATAGGAAAAAACTTAAGTTAACAGATGAAATTATTGAGAACATAAAGTTTTACTTGAAAGAGAATGAGAAAAAGAGAGCTTCAGGACAATCAAAGCAGCAAAAGAAAAAGATTGATATATATGAAGCATTAAAGCAAAAAGGATATGACATTGGCTATACAACTGTTTGTAATACAATAAGAGATTTGTTGAATGAAAGTGCTGAGGCCTACATTAAGGCTGAATATGATTATGGAGATGTATGTGAATTTGATTGGGGGGAAGCAAAGATTTACATTGGTAATGAATTAAAAACTCTTCAAATGGCGGTATTTACAAGTGCAAAAGGGAACTACAGATACGCAAGGCTATTCGCAAAACAGGATACTGCATGCTTTCATGAATCACATGTTCTTTTCTTTGAACATTTAGGCAAAATCTATAGAACAATGGTTTATGATAACATGAAAGTTGCCGTAAAAAAATTTGTAGGACCTACTGAAAAAGAGCCAACGGATGCACTTTTAAAGCTTTCAATGTATTATGGATTCAAATTTAGATTTTGCAATATACGGTCAGGCAATGAAAAGGGACATGTTGAAAGAAGCGTTGAGTATATAAGGCGTAAAGCCTTCGCTTTTAAAGATAGATTTGATTCTATTGAGGAAGCAAATGAGTATCTACAGAGTGTTTGTGATAACTTAAATCTTAAGAAACAGTCATACAATGCAGACCAAAGTGCACTTGAAATACTTGAGATAGAAAAAGAATATATGCTTCTCAAAATGCCTGCATTTGACTCCGCAAGGATTGAGGAACCAAGGGTTGATAAATACTCAACAATTGTAATAGATACTTGTCATTATTCTGTTCCTGATTTATATGTAGGTAAGATATTGATGGTGAAGGTATATTCATCTAAAATTTACTGTTACTATGAAGGTAATAAAATTGCGGAGCATTATAGAAATTATGGTTTTAATGAGTGGAGTATTAAAATTGAACATTTTCTAAAAACATTAAAAAAGAAACCTGGGGCATTAGCTTCCAGCACTGCAATGCATCAAGCAGACCCAAGGCTTCAACAAATATACCAAAATTATTATATCAAAAAAGAGAAGGAATTCATAGAGCTTCTTTTTACCATAACTGAAAAAGGTATTGATGAAGTAACTGCTGCTATAGAGTCTCTTAAAAAAATAAGTCCTTTAGATATTTCTACAGAAAAAATCAAAGCTATTGTGAATAGAAATACTGATGTTTTTTCAAAGAAATATGATAACTACAATAATTCTGAAATAGCTGAAAAATCAAAGGAAATGCTAAATAGATTTAAATCATTAATTCCTTTAAGTAATGAGGATTTTAAAGAGGAGGTAGCAGTGGTATGAATACTAAAGTAAAAAAAGATATGATTAAAAGTATAGCTGAATATACATCTTTTCTTAAACTCCCTGGCATAAGAAGGTGCTTTGAGGCGGAAATTAAAGAAGCAATTCAAAATGATATAAGTTATGAAAGCTTTTTGTTTAGTTTATTAGAAAAAGAGTATGATCTAAGACAGGAGCGCTCAAGAGAAAATAGAATACGCTATGCTAGTTTTCCCTACAAAAAATATTTGGAAGACCTCAGCGTAGCTGATCTACCAGAGGATGCACAGAAAAAATTCAACTCATTAAAAACACTTGATTTTATCAAGTCTGGTCAAAATGTAATTCTTGCAGGAAATCCTGGTACTGGTAAAACTCATCTTGCCATTGGGCTTGGAATTAAAGCATGTCTTTCCGGCTACAAGGTATTATATACTACCGTACCATTACTAGTAAACCAACTAAAAGAAAGTCGATCGCAAAAGGTATTACGTGCTTTTGAAAGTAAATTTGAAAAATATGATCTGGTCATTGCAGATGAGCTTGGATATATTTCTTTTGATAAAGAAGGTTCTGAACTCCTATTTACAAATTTATCTTTAAGGACAGGAAGAAAATCAACAATTATAACTACTAATTTATCTTTTGAAAGGTGGGACGAAATATTTCATGATCCTGTTATGACAGCAGCTATGATTGATAGATTAACACATAAGGCTTTTATTGTTAATATGAATGGAAATTCTTATAGGTATAAAGAAACTGAAAAATGGCTCAAAGAACAGTGATTTTTTATTGCATTAACTGGGGTATTTTTCAATTAAAATATGGGGGATTTTTCGCTTGACAAATACACAAATTACAAAAATTAGATATGTATGTTAATGATAGATTAAGTAATATTATGCCTAGGTTTTAAAGATATAAAAATTAAAGACAAGACTAAAATTAATCCTAGTAAAGTTAATGTAACTTACTAGGATATTTTAATATCATTTTAAAAAAATCAGGTAGTAAAATTTCCATGCTTACTTATATTAAACATATCCCATGTTGTTATAAAGTTTGTTGGAAAAGTTTGTCTAAAAATAAGATTACAAATTAAATTTATAGAAAATTCTGAAATATAATTGAAATTATTTGTAGAAAATGATAGTATATCAGAAAGAGTTTAAAGGGGATTAAGT
>JAOAJI010000005.1 GCA_026414265.1 Microcaldota archaeon | reverse complement strand
AATAAATCTATCTGATTCGAGAATAGGTCAGGAAATTGAATACTTCATTCAAAACTTGACTAACGGTACATATGCCTCAGGACAAATTATATCAAATACATTTGATGTTCCAGCTAATGGTTATTATAATCTAACATATAACTTGACTTTGAAGCCTAAGCATTTCTACTGTACTGACAGTAATGTTAAATTTAAGGTTAAGTTAGACTTGGCTATTCTTGAAAAGGCAGGTTCTTCAGCTGCAGCGAGTATACCTGTAAGTGAAAGTGATTGGATTAACTTAAATTCAACAAATAATTCCGCTACAGTTGTATTCAAGAATCTTTACTTGCATCACAACGTAACTGTAAACGTCAGTTTAGATAGAATCTACTTTGAGGGAGTTTGCGACAGTCCATTGAAAGGTTTGCCTCATAAAGTTACATTAATAAGAAAACAAGACGATACCGTTGTTACTCCACCACCACCTCCTCCTCATGGTGGCGGTGTAACACTTCCATTTAATTGTTGGATAATATGGGGTTACTAGTTTACTACAATCGATTACAAAAAAGAATTATAAAAATTACCACTATAGTATATAACATATGCCAAAGGCGAATTTTATGATAGAAAAAGTTTTTAGGACATTATCAATTTTAATGATACTGTTTGTTTCATTAGGTTTTTCTCAAAATCCTCAATGTCAGTCACAATGTAATTCTATTACAAATACTGGATTAAGACAGTTA
Organism: Microcaldota archaeon; assembly: GCA_026414265.1. Lineage (GTDB taxonomy): Archaea > Micrarchaeota > Micrarchaeia > Anstonellales > SKW190 > SKW190. Next base: position 50,017 of record JAOAJI010000005.1, on the reverse strand, counting down.
TGCATTACGATTTGTGATGTATGTAACGGTGTAAGAAGTCTAATACCTCCATTAGCAATGTTGATGATCATGGGTTCTGGAGTTGTATACATTGGTGGTCAGTTTACAGGTGCAGAGACAAGGGCCAGGGCAAATGTATGGAGCAACAACATGCTTGTAGGCGCAATCATGGGATTGATAATAGCAACTGCAGGACCTGCAATAATAAATAGTTTATGGTCTGCAGCTACAAGTGGTGGTGGAGGAGGAACTCAAATTACATGCTGACATGTTTTTTACTGGTTAGTTTTCAGAAGAGTAATTTCTTCTTTGGCCAATTGCTTGAATATTTCGTTCCATTCAGGCACTAAGTTAGAATAATCGATTCCTCCGTATTTCTTTTCGTGCATAACCAATAACTTGTTTGCTTCTGCAGTTACTTTCAAAACAAAGTCAATTTCGAGTAATTTTTTTAGATTTGTTCTACTTGCAATTTCTTTTATATCGTAATAAATCTTTGCCTTGAAGAATGCGTCCATAATATAATCTTCTAATTCAAATCCGTTGTCATTAGCACGTTTTTTGACAACAGGTGGTTCTGCAGAGAAATTGAGATTTTTCTTGAGCTTAGTAAGGTCAAGGTTATCAAGGGTCCATGAATGCGCTTCAGGATTTTTTAAAAAGTAACAAAGTAAAGCAGAGTCTTTCATTGAGGTTCTTTTTTTGAAGCCAAAAGTTTGTACGAATTCTTTATTGTTGATATCTGTTTCATACGCTTCACCAAGTACTCTGTTGACTGTTTTTTGTCTTCCGAACCTAACTTTTTTTAGGAATGTATATCTTTCTGTTGCGTACATACTAGCACTAGGTATTCCAAATACCAATTCCAGTCTGTCTTGTACGTCTTTCAGGCTTTGTGCGTGCAGATTATATAATATAAAAACACCTGGTTGAGTATTCAGTATATTGATGACACCTTGAATAGTTGTTCTAGACCTAATTTCGTTTATGATAATACACGCATCACCCATTCTCAGTGATGCGTTTGCCATGCTCAACAAATCTAATTCATTACCTCCGATTTGATGCATTCCTTCTATGTCTGAGCTCTGAACTTTCATTGCGCCTATGTGGAACCCTCTTTTCCTGTAGGCTTTAACTGGAATCTCTTCAATATCTTGAATAGGAAGGATTCTCATTTTAGTACCAATGGCAGCAATTTTTGCAGCTGTAAAAGATGTTTTTCCAACGCCTTTCAAGCCTAATACTGCTTCGCTGCAACCAAGTGAAACCATTAAATCATCGTAGCCTGCATAGAAAGGCGTCATAGCATAGTAGTTTAAGTATTGGCAATAAGTGAATGGTAGTGCCCTCATTATTCTAAGAGCCCCTTGCAGTTCTGAGAATGTTGCTGGTGGTCTTTGGAGGTGGCATCGCATAGCCAATCTTTTTAGCACAACATCTACTACAGGATTTTTGTCGTCGAATTTTCTTCCTTCTCCTGAAAAAAGCACGATATTCCTGAATGCATGTTCAAGCAAATTCAAGTTGTACCTGTAGATTGTGTGACAAAGCCCAAATTTTCTGTGTTCAATGTATATTGGACTGTTTTGGCCGTCTATGTAAATATCTGTGATGTTTTCTTTATCAAGAGCAAGGTTTTCTATAGGTGCGCCTAAGCCGACTGTCCAGCACGCACATTCTCTTGCTATTCCCAGGGCTTGTTGAGGAGTCAAAGTGATATTTAGTTGCAGAGCTTTTTCGTTGAAATAGTTCCTGTATTCCCTGATCTTGTTTTCGAATAGTCCTGCCATGTCCTCAGAAGAAGGAAAAGCTTTGGTTTCTTCTTCAATCAATTGTTTTATATAAGGTATTATTTGAGGAGGTATATTCTCCAGATATGTGTTTTCAATGAGATAAATATTGGCTTCACTGCCTTCAAGGTCATAGACTTTAGCGACTATCCCGTATGGTAATTGTATTTTACTGTCTGGATCGTCTATTGGTTTGGCGTTAGGCGGTACAGGTAACAATAGCATTTCAACGAATTCGTACTCTTTTAGTTTTGCATATTCGAGGAACAGCTCTCTTACTGTATGCTTGTTTTGCATTTCGTTGATAATTTTGAGGTTTTTGAGAACCTTGAGCAGAGCCTTTCTTATAACCGAGAACTTGTTATATCCATCCAAGAATACTGATCTTTGAGGCAAGTCTTCGTTGTAGGATTCAATGATATCTATTACTTTTTTCGGGTCAATAAAAAGTTTTTCATAAGCTGATTTGAGCAAATTTATTCTTTTGTTATAATTTTCATCTTGAGGATGTCCATAAGTTTTCTGATCACTCATTATTTTTTCGAAGTCTCGTATGAAGATAACATACTCGACTAATGTATTTACTGATTCAGGAGCGAAGTTAATCGTTACTTCTTCTTCGTATCGCATTTCTTTCCAAACTGATTGAAATGCAGATATCGTTTTCAGATGGCTCTGAATACATTTAGCAGAGTACATCTCGTATGAGCAGTGTGCACAATCCATTATAAGTCTATTGCCCTCTAAGGTTGGTAAACACATATGACATAAAAAGAATATTTTACTTTATAATCAATATCAATTAGGTGTTGTATTTTAATGAAGTTTATTATAAACATCAGCAGATTACAGTATACGAATTGTACCAATTTTTTAACACAATTTTGAGTTTTTGATCGCATTTGATCATTTCAGGAAATGCCGTTTGGTAAATTTGCGTATCTTTTAAAACATAGCCTTGGTAATAATCTAAGGCATAACTTATTTTTATTTCAATTACACTTTCTGTTAATTCCCAGTCTATAGATGTTAATGTGTTTAACAGAACGTTCAAGCAAAAGATAAATACAATCATGCTTATAAGTGTTTCAAGTGAATGGTACATTTTAACCTATCACCTCAAAGCAATAAACAGTTTCTTTCCTGGAAATACAAACAGTTCCTGTTAAATAGCAATCTTTACAATAAGTTATATTGTTTAATCTGAGAAAATCGTGGTCTAGAGTATTTTCATTGGTAATAAAGTAATTGCCTAAGCGTAGAAGTTTTGTGATTTTTATCTGCTCCATTTTTTCATAATTAATAAAAAAGATGTAGTTTATTATGTAAAGAATCATAAAAAACAAAATTATTGTATTAATCGCCAAGTCAATCGAATACATATTTAATGCCTTTTTAAAAAAGTCAATTTATTCTGCAAGACATATTGCCTAGAATTAAATATTTTTTATTTTCCTCCTCTAATTCTATAATTTTTGATAAAACGTTATGCTTTATACCTATATTCGCATTTGTTTTGCTGAATAAAACTAATTCACATTCATGATTTAGCTTGTTAATAGCTTGATAGTCTAGAGTTTTGATATAGTTCTTTAGTGAATTAATTAATATTAATGAAACAATGCTTGCAATTAAGAGAGATAAAATCAACTCAGAGCTATCCATATGCACTCACTTCTGAAACACTGATGTATGCGTAGTTATCTAATGAGCCAAGTACTGCAAAACTGTTTGATGGCATTAATATTAACTTTTCAGTATCTGGTAAAAAAACATAATCACAGATTTTTTTACAAGAATAGCATTTGCCGTAATATAACTTTTCAAGGATGATTAGTTTCTTATGCTCTTTATTATTTACGCAGACTAGTTCAACTTCGTCTTTTTTTAATTTACTATCCAGTTCGAGTAATTCTTTTTCAAAATTAGTTTTAAAAAGCGCTGTTTTTGCTGCTAAATCCTTAGTATTAAGATATTCTTGTGAGTTTACTATTTTCGATACGATATTTTTTATTTCGTTATCCAACTCGTGTTTCATTCTTTGTTCTTTAAAAAACACTATTTGATAATTTTGTTTATTATAGATTACGGAATAATCATAGGAATAGTTGTCAGATATAACACTGATGAAAAAATTTGTGCAGAAGTACAGAAGAACAATCATTACCAAAACATAATACATAGAATCAAACAAGATTTTTTTAGTGATTCAGAACAACAGCAATAATTTAAAATGCTATGATTATGATTAGATAATGAAAAAGTTATAAAATCTTTCCATGAATCAACAATAATTCTACATCATACAAGAAGCATTACGGGCCCATAGCTCAGCTTGGTAGAGCGGTTGGCTCTTAACCAAAAGGTCGTGGGTTCAAATCCCACTGGGCCCGTTTAACTAATTCTCAAATTTTATTGTTAGGTATCTACAAAATCACTAAAGGTTTTCACATTATAGAGCAAACTTTATAAATTCTAAAAGGCTTATTGTATTGAAAGATGGGTGGGTATATGTTAAATCAGGAGACTGATAAAGTAGTTAGAGTTTCATTACTTTGGAATGCTCTTTTAGGCCCTATAATTTTATCTTTAATAATAGGTCTTTTCGCAGTGTGGCTCTTGAGCCAAGGTATAGATCAATTGGTTGAAAACGAAAACGAAGTCAATCCATTAGCCAAGATTGTAGGTTCATCAATTTATGACAGGTTAAGTGACCAAATGCAGCCTCAGCACGTGTATTTGGCAGCTTTTTTCATAGCTTTTGCAGGTGCAGGTATTATTGGGCTGTGGTATTTGTTCAATGACGAATATCTAACTGCAGTTAAAAGCAATGATTTTGAGTCCGCAATTAAAAACGCCTCGTATCTGTTCTTGTTACCTCCATCGCTTCCTATTACTTTAGGATTTATTTTTATTTTGATAAAGACAAAAGCATTTCAATTATTTGTATTATTTATCATGATGACGTTCATAGGAGTCCTTTGGAACTACATATATTTCCACAAGGTTTATTCAACTTTGATGGAGATGGCAAGAGGAAAAACGCCACATGATACATCTACATCACAGAAACAAGAAACACAAGAGCACGAAACTAGAAAGGCAAAGAAAGTTAGTAAGAAAAAGAAGTAATGCTAATTCATTTTAATGACGTTATCAGACATAGATTTTTATTTTTCGATTTTTTTGATTAATTTTAGTTCAGCATCTATCAATCCAAATGCGTAGTTGATGCAACCCCATGCAGTGAAATAATCTTTAATTCCTAAGAAGTATTCCGCATCATTAGCATATCTTATAGCCATGTCTTTCACTTCTTGGCTAATGTGTTTGTTTTTATTTTTGTCATTGATTGTTTTATAAAATTCTTCGATATCTTTTTTAATTCTCTCAAGGTTTGAACTTTCTTGTTCAGGTATATTTCTCACAGTATCACGTTTAATTTATTCTTTTTGTTTTTTTTCCACAAAATTAATTATATCTTGTTTATTCTGGAAAAACTTTCTTGCAGGTTCAAGTAATTTTATCAAATACTTGGTTACGGCATTCTTAAGGTCAGTTGGATGCAATTTACCGTTAGCATAGTCATTCGTAAGTTCTGAGAAAACAGTATAAGTCATGTCACCACCGTATTTCATAGGTCTTTCTACTCTCAGTTCTCCATATTCATTTAATATCAATTCAGATATTTCTACAACAGGATTTTTTATGTCTTTGATTGGGCAATAAGCACTTTTTATTTTGTTTGCTATTTCTTCTTCGGAGTCGTGAATAAAGATGCAAGACATAGGGTTACTTTTACTCATTTTACTTGAAATCTGTGCATCTAAGGTTTCATCTTCTTCGAAGCCCATTCTTTTTGGTCCTTGTAGACCCATTAACAGTTTTGTATGTAGTGCCACTCTTTCTCTTTCTCCTAATTTTTCTCGCAAGTCCTTATAAAGCATGTGTACTTTTCTTTGGTCCATTCCTCCATGCATAATATCAACATCTAATTGAATTATATCTGCGCATTGCATGGCTGGATAAAGAATGTAAGAGCAATCGTTACTCAAATCAGATACAGTTCGTCCCATGATTGTAGTACATCTCAACATTCTGTTCATGGTAGTATTTTTTGTTATATCAAGTACGTGTTTCCAATAACCTGTATCTTTGTAGAGATTGCTTGCAAGTATAAATTCCGTGTCTTCAAGATTCAGAGATTTCATAGCAGGTTCGAAATATTTTTTTGCTACTTCTTGTATCAATTCCAGGTCTCCGTTAAATTTATTGTTTATCCACGCGTGATAATCTGCCATAAATATAGTTGTTTTTACTCCTGCTTTTTTTAATTGTTTGATTTTAGTAGCGGTCATTAATCCTGTACCTAGATGCACTTTTCCAGATATTTCGAAGCCTATATAATGCTTTAAAGTGCTTCGAGTTTCAAAAAGTTCTTTAAGCTCATCAACAGTTATGCATTCTACTGTAGGATATCTCAATACCAAATCAATTTTAGTTTGAACATCCATGATAGCTAATTATCTATATCTATTTTTAATGCTTCAAATCAAAGTAAAGTATGTATGACTTTGCAAATTTACTTTAATAAAAAAGCCAGGTTATTTTATTCAGACGATCCTTATACTATATCGGTATTAAGAAGAGCTTACTATGGAAAAATGCACAAATCAGTTCTTTATTTAGACATAATTGAAGTTTTTTATTTGTATGAGATGCGTAAGGCGATAATCAAAGACGAATCAACTTTTCAGGAGCTTGACGCACAAGAATTATTGTTTCTCACAACAAACAAACAAAAATTTTTTACTAATTATTACGCATACAGAGACTGGCGGGAAAGGGGTTTGATAATAAACAACTACCGATGCTTCGAAACAACAAACAAACAGCTTCAAGTAGAATATCCTGAATCTAAAGAAATCATTCTTCCAAAAGAAAAATTAAAAGGCACTTTTTATGCTCAAGACTGCATGACTATTTGTGAAAAAAATGAATTATCAGAATACCTATATTATAATTATTGGTTTGGTCAAATAGGGTCATATAAGAATTCTCAAAGAGGTTCATTCCTTAAACTTGATTCTTTTGAGACATTGTATTTATTTCAGAAAAATGTATTGACAATATCTAATATCAAAGAAAAAGAATTGAACGATAAACTCAGTAAGAGGATAAGAGACTTTAAGGTCCTTTATGATGTTTACAGTGAATGGAGAAGACTAGGGTATGTTATAAAAACAGGCTTTAAGTTTGGTACACACTTTAGAGTTTATTTACCTGATGCTAAACCTATCGATTCTGAAAGTAACTATTTTCATTCATCTCACGTACTTCACTGTATACCTGAGCATTCTTCTATTGATATTTCAGAGTTGTCTAGGGCAATAAGAGTTGCTCATTCAGTAAGGAAAACCTTTATTTTAGCCATACCTCTTGGACAGCAAAAGAAAGTTGCTGGAAAAAGTATAGAAAATGTTGAAAAAGTAAATCTAACGTTTTATGCATATACGCGCTCTGAAAATGTAGCATCTAATAAACTATTGAATAACTCAGAACGTGAAGAATATCTATATTATGCATTTCATGAAGATGATAGTGTAGATGGTCATAAACTGGAATCATTGATATCTGATGCACGGGAGCAGAACACCAATTTAATAATAGGTATAGTTGATAGAGAAACAGGAGTTACATATTATCTAGTTAAGAAATTACTTCTCAAAGGCAGTAAAATAAGCTATTATGAACTTGAGTGGATACAGCCATAGAACCGTTATTAAAAAAAGCAAATGTTTTAAATCGTTTTGTTTATACAAACATTAATAACCAAAACACCTCTTTCTATAACACAACAGTGATATTATGAATGATATTATTGATGATGACTTATTGAATGAACTAAAACAAGTAGTTGATTCATATCAAAAAGGTAAAGTTAACTTTTCTTTTGAAGAATTGGCTTTTTACTTTAATCTTTTGGCAGAGATGGAATTGTTTTCAAATACAAAAACAAAATTTTCTAATCCAGAATATTCAGGGCTAAAAGAACAGCTTTTGATATATCTATTAAGGTCAATTCCATTAAATTTAGTTGGTCACAATGTTTTTCCAGCTGAAATAGTTCTAAACAAAGTATTCTCTGATAAATACACGAGTATCGTTATAGGTAATGCCAGTAAGAAAATAAATAATCACCCTGAGATTTTAACAGAGGTTTTGTTAGCAATTGGATCGAACAAAGACGAGGAAGTTGTTTCGAGGTTGCATTTTATCAATAAAAAAGGAATTGAAAAAATTGAAACAGATGAACAGGTAATTTCTGCATGTATGAAAATCTTAGTTGCCAACTTTTACAGACTTTCTTCTGAGTTTAGAAATGGCAGATATGAGGAACTTAAGAGGCTGGGTTTAAAAGAGGACGAAGTATTGCTATTAAAGAATGTTGAAAGACAATTAGTATTAAATATTTTTGATTCGTTGATAAAGAAATGGCTTTACACCGACTTCAAGACAGATAAGCCTCTGCTCAAAAATCATTCCATAAGAAATTTATTATATTACATAGCATCTGCAGTTAATTATTGGCCTGTGAATAATTTAGAGTTAAAAACCGAATTAGCAATACAATTAGCTAAAGTGCTTCAAAACAATGTAGAAGAGATTTTAAACAATGACAAACTTATAAGAGAAAAGCCATCAGCATTAAATTTATTGGTTACACATTATCTGTTATTATTAAACGAAATCCAAGAGCTTATAAAAGCAATCAGGCTTTCTAATTCAAACTCTCAAATAGTGTTAGATTATCTTGAAACTCAATATAAGCAGTTTTTCGATAAAAATACCGTTTTATTGAACAATCCCACAGTAGCTAAAGTTATAGCTAACGAGGCAAATTTAAGAGGAGTAAATTTCCAGTTCATCAAAAACATTTCAAACAAAAGCAATCAAAATCATAGGATTACTTAGTATATTAATAATTACTTTAAATCCATTGTTCTGATATTATAGTATGCTTGCAGAAAGGCTTAGAGCCCTTGTAAAAAAACTCATGGGCAAGAAACTGCTTGATGAGAAAGAAGTAGAAGAACTGATAAAAGAGCTACAGAGAATCTTGATTGCTTCTGATGTTAATGTAAAGCTTGTATTTGAATTGTCTCAAAATCTTAGAAAGAAAGCAATTGAGAAAGAAGTCATAAAACAAATAGATGCTAGGGAGCAACTAATTAAACTAATCTATGACGAGCTCATTTCAATCATAGGCCAAAAGGAAGTATTTGAAATTTCTAAAAATATGAGGATAATGTTGGTAGGTCTTTATGGCTCTGGTAAAACAACGACATGTGCAAAGCTTGCAAAGTTTATAAAGGACAGGGGTTATTCTGTAGCCATTATCGCCGGAGACTTTGACAGACCTGCTGCTATGGACCAATTACAACAGTTATCAAAGGAAATAAACGTCAGTTTTTACTCTGCCAGAAATAGGGATGAACTAATTGATAAAATAAACACTATTAAAGAAGATGTTTTGATACTCGATACTTCTGGTAGAAATGCTCTTGATGAAGAACTGATTAATGAACTGAAGTACTATTCAGAAAGGTATAAGCCATCCATTAATTTCTTGGTTATATCAGCTGACATAGGCCAAGTTGCTGAAAAGCAAATTCAAGCATTTCACAGCGCTGTTGGCATCAATGGTATAATCATAACAAGAATTGATGGTTCAGGTAAAGCAGGAGGCGCTATTTCTGCTTGTAAAATATGTAACGCTAAGATTTACTTTGTTGGTACAGGTGAAAAAATCAAAGATTTTGAGGTATTTGACCCTAACAAATACATATCCCGTATCCTAGGATTTCCTGATTTGGAGACTTTGTTAAAAAAGTTTGAAGAAATAGTCAAAGAAGAGCAGATAGAGGTATCTGAACAAGATATAAAAAACTTGGACTTTGACGTTTTTTTGAAGCAGTTGAAAGCTGCTAAAAAAATGGGTCCTTTAAGTAACGTTCTTGGCATGTTAGGCATCAATGATCTGCCTGAAGACTTGGTTGTCAAGCAAGAGGAAGAACTTAAGAAAATTGAGGCAATAATCCAATCTATGACGAAAGATGAAAGGAAAAATCCTGATTTGCTGAAAAACAGGTCTCGTATTTTGAGAATAGCAAAAGGCTCAGGAACAAAAGAAGAGGACGTAAGAGGTTTGATTTCTAAATTCAAGAAAGCAGAGAAGATGGCTAAAATGTTCAGTAATGACAAAAACATGCAAAAAAAGTTTCAGCAAATGTTCAAAGGTATCAAATTTTAGTTTTTCTCGATTATCTTTTCTCTGAGCACTTTCCCTGTCTTTTCTAAATCTGATTTTTCTTCTTCCTTGATTAACTTATGCAAATTTTTAGAATAGTGCTTGTAAAATTCCTCAGTAATGCTTTTCGCAAAAGCATAAGATTCAATGTCTTTTAATAATCTCTTCATATTGTTTTTAACGTCTTTCGAAATTATTTTATCTCTGTTTGTCAGACTGCCGTATTTTGCTGTTAATGAAACATTATTCCATAAGCCTGTCAGTCCTTGTTCATGAATTATGTCAACTGTTAGCTTCAGTTCATGAAGTACTTCTAAGTAAGCTAGCCTTTTGTCGTATCCATTTTCAACTAATGTTTCATAGGCGTATTTTATCAACTGGCTTACGCCTCCGCAAAGTACTGCTTGTTCACCGAATATGTCTGTGATTGTTTCTTCTCTGAAAGTTGTTTTCAAGAAGCCTTTTTTGTTTAACTTAAGAGCATTAGCAAGTTCGTTAGCATATTCCCATGCTCTGCCACTAGCATTTTGATGAACCGCCATAAGACAGAAAGTACCTGTATCATTGACGTAATTGTCTCTCACTGCTTTTCCTGTTCCCTTTGGCGCCAGTAAGATCACATCAAAATTCTTTTTTGGCTTAATCAAGTTATATGTTATTGCAAAGCCGTGGGCGAAGACAAGTACTTTATTTTCTCTAATCTTTTTGAGGTATTTATCATACACTTCCTTCATTGCTATGTCGGAACAAAGCATACAGATAATTTTTGCTTTTTCAACTGCTTCTTCAATACTAGAATAAGTAACATGGTCTTTTTTGCAAGATTCTATGCTTTTACTTGATTTCCTTAAGCCAACTAGAACATTGTAACCAGAGTCACGCAGATTCAGAGCAAATGCCCTGCCCATTGGGCCATACCCTATGATCGCTATGGTTGGCTTTTGCAGATGTCTTTCTATATTCTCTTGCTTGCTATGGATGTTAGTTTTCATGATATCTATTATGAAAAAAGAAGTTAAAACTCTTTTTAAGTAAACAAAAGCTAAAACAAACATATTTAAAGACCAAAAATGAAATTTTGGTTGGGTGTGTATTGATGCCAAAAGATAAAAAAAATTTAAACAATCACGAAAACAACAATATTATTCCTGCTATTACTCCTGCTCCAATACCTGAGCCAACGCAAAATCCTCAAAATCAACCTAACATAAACGCTGGAAATAACCAACAAAGAATTAATTTGCGTGAAAGAGTGAATCAATATAGGCAGAGTGGCCGTGAGCGTATGAGATCGGCTTGGCATAGAGCAAGGAATGCTGGGCAGGAGATGGTGAACAGAGCGCGACACAGAGCCAGAGGAAGTATAAACACTGGGAGGCAGCGGATAGGGAATGTATTAAACAGAGGAAGACAAATAGGGCAAAGAACCAGTCCAGTAATACGTAGAGGAATAATACCAGCTGTTTTTACTGCAGGTAGAAATGCCATTAATGTAGCAACTAAATTTCCTATAAAGCACCCTTACATAACAGGTGCTCTTGCATTAATCATAGGTGGAGTAAGTTTAATCTATTACTTATCCAACAAAAATAAAAATGACCAACCCATGACCGCTTCTGAGCAAAGAGACGGTACTGCCTTAGAAGATAGAAGAATGAACTACGATAATCCTAATCTCTATGCTGAGAGTTACAATCCAAGTAAACCACAAGAACTTCCTCAACCTCCTACGTTGGCTCCAATGCCAATATCAAGAGATACAGCATCTCGAAATCCTCAAAACATAATTAATCAGCAAAGACCTCCACATAACCAAGTTCCTGTTAGGTTAGATCATAGGCTTAATGCCACTTTAAATAGGTTACATCAAAGAGCAACAAATTTACTTGACCAGGTTATTGATATAATGTATGTACGTGAATCAAAAACAAACAATGGCAAAGTACCTGAGGAGATATATAAACAGATAGTCGGATATTATGAAACTGTGAACTCTATGCTTGCACAACTTTCCGAAAAACAGAGAAGTGCAAGGTCTACTCCTGAGCTATTAGCTATATCTAAAGAATATCAAAGGATTATCACAAGGCTTGAAGATTTGCTAAAAAATTATTCACCTGCAAATAGAGAACAACATTTGTTAAGTGACCAAATTAGGTTTGGTGTAAGAGATACTTTCTTTGAATGGGCAAAAAGTAATCAGAAATTGAACAGAACGCCTTTACGAAGGGAAAGAATGCAACACCAGCTGCAGACAAACTAGTAATTTAACTATAAGAAGTATAAAATTGCAAAGGTATAATTGCCAAGGGCGGGATTTGAACCCGCGACTTCCAGATGTCTCAGAATGCCTGATATCTTTTCTTTATCATCTCGCCAAAGTTTGTCATCTCCATATTTGATTTTGAGGCGATCAACACTCATAAGATTCAAGTTTGCTTATGAGTCTGGCACTCTAGACCAGGCTGAGTTACCTTGGCAAGTAAGCTTACTTAATTTTTATAATATAATTTGTAGTAACAATAAACCTTAAAAACTAATTCTGGTTCAAGCAGTAAAGAACTTAAGCATTTGGTAAAAGTTTTGAGAAGCAATTATATCAGCTTGTCTAACTTTAGGCGTAAATGGCTTATCGTAATAAACGATTTTGATATTGCCATTTGCACGTTTTTTTTGGTTATATAATTTATCTGGTTTAGTCAAAAAAACACCTCATTTATCTATTATGTTTTTTGTAGGTTTTTTTTCTTCAGGTAAAATAAACTTGAAGTTTTTTCCGTCAAAACTTCCAAGTGCTTTTATTAACTGCTTAGAAAGTAAAGTTAAGGTGACTCTATTATTTCTTTTGTCTAAATTTATTTTCAGATGAGTAGCGTCAAAAATTTTTTTTACGTCAAGCTTTTCAATGTCTATTGCGTACTTTTCCTTTAGAACTTTTAGATCGTTAACGTTATTCAAGGAATAAGTAGTTGTTTTCATCTTTATTGTAGGTATCAGTTCTTCTTTTTTTTGTAGGCCTGGTTTTTCTTTTTGTTCAGTTTTTTCTTTCTCCGCCAAAGTCATATAAGTCAACTTCGATATGTTCGAGTATATTACGTAATTTAGGTATAAAAATGTAATACTTTATTAAAGGAATTGTGACTTTAAAAAAGCTCAAAAGAGGCATTACAGAAATTTACTATGGAAATTCTGATTTGGTTTACTATCCAGCTATTGGTTTAATCATAAGAGCTACAGGACATGAGTTTAAGTGCTTAGTTATTCAATTTATCCCTAATTGCGTTACAGAAATCTTAAAACAACTAAAAGACGTTGATACTTATTTCTTTAATGCAAGGAAAAGCGATGACATAACGATGATCATAACTCATGCAATTGACAGGATGATCTCACGAGACTACGATATTATTTTGTTGGATGGTTTATTGGATTGTTTGGACCTTATTGACAATGAAACTCTGCTTGAGTTAATCAAGAAAAGACCTTTTGATGTCGAGCTTGTATTGACAGGAAAAACTGATGAATTACCAAAAAGCATATATAATTCAGTTGAGCTAATTACTATGGTGACAAAAAATGACAACTTCCCAAACAACAGTTAACCAAGAAAACAAGCCACAAATACAACATCCGTTTTCTCGTAGTGTTGTAGTGCTTATAGCAAAAAATGTTCATGATTTTCTTAAATTTCTTAATAGTGACAAAAATTCTAGACCTGGTAATAAGCTAAAAATAGTTTAGCGTGATATTTAATGACTGAGTTATTGTATTTGCATGACGCTTATGTTAGAGAATTCGATGCAAACGTTATCAAGGTAGAGGGTAATAGAGTTTTTCTTGACAGATCTTACTTTTATCCTACTTCTGGAGGTCAGCCTTGTGACAAAGGCAAGATTTTTTCTTCTTCCGCGATATATGAAGTAACTGATGTAAGAAAAGATAACAATATCTACACTATTTTTGTTGATAAAGAAGGACTCAAAGAAGGAGATATAGTTAAGTGTAAGCTTGATTGGGAAAGAAGATACAAACTAATGAAACTACATACTGCAACTCATATACTTTCGGCAATTTTACATAATAAATACAACTGCCTCATAACAGGTGGTAACTTAGATTTAGATAAATGCAGAATAGATTTTAATGCAGACATTAACAAGAACAATATTAAAGAAATAGAAGAACTACTGAACCAAGAAATTCAAAGAAACCACAAAGTTGAAATAAAGTTTTACAGGCGTAAAGAAATAGAAGGTATTGAGAAATTTTCAAGATTGGCCAAAGGAATACCTGAAGACCTAGAGATTCTACGTGTTGTGATAATAGGCGATTTGGATGCGCAATTTGATGGAGGCACACACGTTAACCAAACTTCTGAAATCGGAAAGATAGAGATACTACATGTTGAAAACAAAGGAAAAAATAATAAGCGTATTTACTATAGACTAGCAGAGGAAAAATTTGACTGATTCAAAATGACTAAACAAAAAAATTTCAAAATTTTATTACTTTTCAATATAAATACAGATATATTGTATGAGTTAGCTGAATCTTCTTTGAAGTCTTTATTTTTTTCTTTGGCTAAAACGAATAAAATTAGTGATTCAGGTAATCAATTCAAAACGATTTTAGATAAAGGAGTACAAGGAGAGATTTTACTTGACAAAGACTCTTATGACTGTATCTTAAAGCAAACTCAAAACTTAAAGCCAAGGATTTTGTTAGGCGGAAATATAGGCAACATGTTAAGTGTACTTTTACAAAGCAAACGAATTCAAAGCCACGTATTTGTTCCGTGGTCAGACAAAATTGCTTTCACTACTTTAAGAAGAATGGGAAAGTTGAACATTTATTTTAACAATATGAGAATTCACAACAGTCACTTGATTTTTCAAACAGAGCTTAGAAGAATTATTCTAACTCCTGTATTTGATTTAAATAATCTATTTGTATCAAAAAGAGATATTTTTTTGATTCAGAAACTGTTAAAAAACGAGTATGATTTGTTGATAGTGAGTGGTGCACATCTTTTGGATGAAAACGCCATTATTCGTATGTCAGACATTATAAAAAAAGCAAAAGCGAAGTTTAAGTTTTGTGAGCTTGCACATTTTTCTTCTTCAGAATTACTAAAAGAGTTCATAGAATCGTCTTATCATTATATTGACCTCTATGGAATGTCACTTGAAGAATACAATCATCTAAAGCAGATTTATAGTGATTTAGATAATAGAATTAGATATTTTGTTCATTCAAGAAGTAAATTATATACTAACTGCAGCTCTTTGTTTAAGTATTTAAAAATTGCAGATTCATACTGCAAAAAAGTTTATGCACTAGAAAAAATTCAGGTTGGGTTAGGAGATAGATTCAGTGGAGTGGTAATAAAAGAATTATTTAACCTTTAAGAATTTTTCTGATTATGGTTGTTGTTTCTGTTGAAAATCTATCTTTAGTTATTTCATTATTGAGACATTCATAGACAATAGTTTTATGTGGTCCTAATTCTTTGAACGTCTTGGTGTAAGAACTAACCACTTTATTTAAGATATTACTATTGTACTTTTTATTTAGATTAACAATATAATCGAGTTCACATAGTTTGTCTAGAATCATTTTTGTTGTGAATTGATCAAAGGAGGCTGTGTTACCTCTAGTTTTGTTCAACTGTTCAACTATTCTCATTATCTCTTTTTCTGTCAAATAATGCTTTTCACTGATTAATCTATTTGTATCTTTCATAGACATAACTTCTTCTATTATCATACTGCTTAGTTCTTCTAAGTAATTTTTTAGGTTTTCATGTAATTTTTTCTTCTTCAACTGAAGTTCTTCTAGTTTATCGAGTAGAATAAAGAACTCTTTAAAAAATAGGGTTTCATCTGTTTTCAAAACAAGTTTGTTGTCTTCTAGTGCATTAACTAATTTTTTCTTTATCAGTTCTTCAGTTTTGTTTGAGAGTAGTCTTATTCTTGTGCATAGAGATTCTGTGTTTCTTATGCTTGAATGTCTTATATCTTCATGTAACCTAAATTCTTCAAGCAGATCAATTGCTTTTTGATATTCTCTTATTAAAATAATTAATTCATTAATTAAAGAATCTATAATAGATCTTATTTTGTGTTCTAGATTCTTGTCTATTTTGAACAAGAAAGAGTTATACAATTTTTCTAATAAGTCGGTATTGAGTCTATTATAATTTTTAAATAATTCTAAGCTTTTGTGTAGAGAATACTCGTGTCTTTTACAATTTACTGCCATGTGGATAATTTCCACCAATCTTTCTGCATTTGATATTCTTTCGTTAGTTAGTTCTTTTTCTAAGTTAAAAAAAAAGTCATTAGATTCACTTTGATCTAATTCGTTGATCAACATATTTAATTTCTCATAAGCTCTTATTTTTTCTTCAATTTTTTCGCTAGACGTTAACTTGTTTCTTATTTTATCTTTTAGCTCCAACAAAGTTTTCTCATCAGTTTTAAGTAATTCTAGTTTGTTCGAATTTTCTCTATGAGCAACATCAACAACTTCTGCTTCTATTTCCATCCATTTGTTTTGATCATGTGTCATTGGTAGTCCATTAATAATTCTCTTATTAATTTTAAATATTTGTATCCATACAATAAAGTAGTATTTTATAATTATGATAACGGCTGGTCTTATGAGGTACAAAGAACATTCTATAGGCAGTCTAAAAACCATGGTTGACAAAGAAGTTAAGACTGCTGGTTGGGTTCAAGATGTAAGGGACCTTGGTAAAGTCAAGTTTGTTATTTTAAGGGATTCAACAGGCGTAGTACAGATAACTGCCAAAAAAGGCGTCGTTGATGAAAACATATTGAACTATTTAGATGTTAATAAAGAAGATGTCCTTTATGTTCATGGTAAAGTAATACACATGAAGAATGCGCCTGGAGGTATAGAATTAATTCCGATAGATGTAAAGATATTATCAAAAGTTGAAAGAAAACTTCCGATAGACCTAACTGAAAGAATTGAGAGTGACATTGACGTAAGATTAGACTACAGATATGTTGATCTGAGGCGAAAAAAAATAAGAGCGATATTTGATGTAGTATCTAAAATACCATATGCTTTTAGGGAAAAATTATTAGAATTAGGTTTTCAGGAGATTCGTCCACCTTGCATTGTTGCATCTGCCACGGAAGGTGGGAGCAATCTTTTCCCTATTGTTTACTTTGAAAGAGAAGCTTTTCTTTCCCAAAGCCCTCAACTCTACAAACAAATGGCAGTAATAGGTGGTATGGAAAAAGTATTTATGACAACATATGCTTTCAGAGCAGAAAAACACAATACTACATTTCATCTGAACGAAGTCCTTCAAATGGATATCGAAATGGCTTTTGCAGATCATTTTGATGTCATGAAAATTCTATCTGACGTAGCATTGCACATAGTCAAAAAAGTAAAATCAGATTGCAAAGAACAATTGGATACTTTAGGAGTTGATCTTAAAGTTGATGATGAAGTAAAAATGATTTCTTATGATGAAGCAATAAATCTATTGAGCTCTGAGTTTGACATTGAATGGGGTCAAGATTTTTCTCGTGAACACGAAGAATTTTTGTGCAAAAAATTAGGAAAAGAGTTTGTTATGGTCTATGAATATCCTACAATGATAAGAGCATTTTACTCAATGCCTTTGGAAGATAATGAAGAAAAATGCAAAGCATTTGATTTATTGTATAGAGGTACAGAGATATCGTCAGGGGCTCAAAGAATTCACGTGCCTGAGCTTTTGATAAAGCAACTAAAAAAACGTGATCTAGCTCCTGAAAAATTTGAATACTACATAAACGCATTTAGATATGGCGCGCCACCTCATGCTGGTTGGTCAATAGGGTTAGAAAGATTCGCTATGAAAATAGTTAATGTAACAAACATAAGGGAAGTGGTGTTATTTCCAAGAGATAGAACAAGATTAGTACCTTGATCAATCTATTTATTCTAATTACAACACTTTAATTTTTTTGATGTTAAGAATAAAAGTTTAAGATGTATTTTCATTTTAATGGAGAAATCTTTGTTTTCGAGTTATAACATTCATAAGGCACAGACCGCTTTCGAATATTTTGGTTCAATGGTCATTTTATCTATAGTAATATTATATATGACTTCTTTGGCCTATGTCTCTTTTAACGATTCTTTGGGAATCTACTATGTGAATAGCGCGCTTGACCGATTAGGAAAAGCAGTAGATGACTTAACACAACTCTCGTCAAATTCATTTGTTGATGTGGTAATCTCATTGCCAACAGGTTATAACAGTTCATTATCTTATATTGGTTCTTTAAACGGTTCAAAAGGAAAATCGATACAGATAGCGTACAAGCAGTCAACTGCATTCAAGCTATTTAGTGTTGATGTTTATGGCAGACTGCCATCAAATCCAGGTACCTATATGTTAAGAGTCTATAAGACTTCTAATGACAGAATAAGGATTGATACATACGAAAATTTAAAAGACCTTAATGGCGTGTTCAACGATATTAATTTAATTTCTTATTGGAATTTTGATAATTCAACTAATGATTACACGAAAAGGTTTAACGGTACTATAACAGGAAATGTAAATTGTAGTAATACGACTACAGGAATAATACAGACTGCATGTAATTTTTCTGGAAGTATTAGTTATATCAGTATTCCTTTGGGGATAAGGAATTACACTAATCCTTTGTCAAACAATATATCAATTTCGTTTTGGTACAAACCGTCAACTATTGAATCTTCTTCCTGGGATGAAGTAGTAGTTGGTGGTTATACATATCATTGGTTTGTTTCTGTTCCTTCAAACGTGCCTACTGCTTTTATTTACAATTCAGGCGCAACTCTGTTCAACGTATCTTCTTCTGTTCAAATGGAGGTAAATAAATGGTATCATGTAGTTGTTATTTATTACACCAATAGATCTATTGACATTTTTGTTAACGGACTAAAGAGGAACTCAACGACTTGGTCAGGTGGTTTTACAGAAGCACAGAACTATTTCAGGATAGGCGGAAGGGGTAGTGTATACATAAACGGAGTTATAGACGATTTAAGGATTTACAACAAGTCATTGAACAAATTTGAGGTTGAGGATCTGTACTACATGGGATATCAAGGTAATTGATTATGACCAATAAAAAATTTTTTGTAAAGGCCCAAGCAGCTTTTGAAAACATGTTGTTAGCATCACTGCTACTCATTCCAATAGTTCTTATATTTGCTTTTACATACGCTAATTTGGTTGATTCTACTAATGTCTCGAGTATTGACACTTCATTAGAAGCTTTAGAATTTACAATTAACCAGGTTTATGGACTGCCAATAGGTTCACAAAGATACGTATACTTGGTTTTTCCTAGTGGTATAGACCTCAATAACAGTTACATAGGTTCAAATTCTTCACTTGGTTCAGGTAAGGCCATAGCTATATCTTACAAAGGCTCTACTGCATTTAGGAATTTCAGGTTTAACATAACAGGAAAACTGCCAAATTCTACTGGAAAGTATTTATTCTCTGTTTTCAAGGCAGAGAACAAAGTAGTTAAAGTTTATCCAACTTTAGGAAAGACACATGGATTGGTTGCAAGTTACAATTTTTCAAACACGACTAATGATTCTACTATTTATCAAAATCACGCTATTTCTGTTAACAATCCTAATTGTTCTAAAGAGAATAATGGGGTCATAAACAGTTATTGTTCTTTGAACGGTTCTAATTATTTCATAATACCTGACAAAGACAACATAAGATTCTCTTCATCTGATTTTTCAATTTTAGCTGTTTTAAGAAAGACTGAAGGCTCATCAGGCTTTAGTAATTATTATGGAATAGTTAAATGGAAATCTGATGCAACAATATCGTCTTCCGAATACGGTATCTTCTTATCTTCTACTGGAAATGACAACAGTATAGTATTTCGTGTAGCTAGTAACTCAAGCTCTTACAATGTTTCTTATCCTATAGCGTTGAATGAGTGGTATCACATAGTAGCTGTAAAGAATTCAACACATATTTCTTTGTACATCAATTCCCTACTGGTAAATTCTTCTTTTGTTGGAAATATAAATGTAAATTCTTTAAATAATCCAATAACAATAGGAACCAATAATCTAACCAATTCATTTACGAAAATGGACATAGATGAAATCCTTATTTATTCAAGGGCTCTTGACAGTTTTGAAATAGAGGAAAATTATTTAGCCAAATACATATAGTTTTTATAAAAACCTAGTATGGATTGAACTACTTTAGAGAATAGGTTGAGATTATTATCGAGTATACAGTATCATTATGTGGTATAGATATTATGTCTGTCTCAGAAAATTTTCTGTTTGTGATTCCACAGTTACAAATGCATTGGCTAAAACTATTATTTATTAATTTCATGGAAAAATCAGAATTCAAATTCCATGATTTTTTTATTCTTGAATAATTTAATGAGCACAATTGCATGAACAAATCCAATTTTTCTTGGCATACAACATTGTTTGTGCACAATAAACCTGGAACACCTGATTGGATAGACCAATTTTCTGGATTCCCAGCTGATAATGTATAAGTCGATATTTTTTCTATGTCTGCTCTTAGGATAGCTCTGTTTTTTTCTATTTCTGTGTTATCTGCTAAAGTGTTGAGATAGTTAGTCAAGAATAAATACATGAACAAGATTGCAGTTGATGCCATTACGAACTCAATGGTTGCGATCTGAGCTTTTATGTTATTTTGCACAATTATCATCATAATAATCATGTTCTTGAAATTGTCCAAGAATTAACAATCCCTTTGCCTTCAAACTCATCTATCGTCATATTCTCGTCAATTTTTGCATAAGCCAGTGGATAAGTGTAATTGAGTAACAGGCTTTCGTTGTTAACTTTCTCTATTAAAAGATTCTCATAGTTTATGTGATATATCATGCCTTTTCTCAATTTGGCGTTTTGGACAGCAAGCTCAGTTTCAGTAGCAATAGTATATGCGTTTTTTTGGTAGATGTTATTTACAATCTTTTCATTTACCAATGTATCTATGTTAGCAGATAACATGCTTATGAAGAGAAAATAAGAAACTATATTTATCGAAATCTCAAAAGCTACTTGAGCTTTTTTTATATTAAGTTTCTTATTATGATTTGACATTTTCGTTCCTTTTATGTTAAGTTATGTTTAGCAACTTACGTTAGTATAAACAATTTCATCAAAAATACCGTTTTCTGTGACTACTTTTATTCTATTTAGTTGATTGTTTTTAGGTAAAGTGTTAGGCATTTTGAATGCTACGATTTGGCCTTTTTCCCATATTGTTGATGAATTTACCTGTATCCAGTTAGAGCCTATTTGTATGGTCACGTTTGAAGGCATTTTAATTTCTCCGTTAATGATGATTGTTGTTGTGTTTGGGTCTTGGATAGGTGAGCCGATATTCTTAACATGCACAGTGTCATTTAAGTAACAAGGGTCATTAATTATTTTTATTGAGGTAGCTACTTGTGAAGAAACGCTTTTAGCTTTAAAGTTGAGACTTTTCATGAAAGATTGGAAATTTGAGTTTAACGCAAACACGAGCATGCTTGCAACAGTAACTGCAGTAATGAAGAAAATCATTTGAGTGAATGATTCACCAGGCATATGAACCAGCTATTGCATAAGAAATTAAGGCTACTATATATAAAATTTTTACCTTATTTTTATAGTTATAAAAAACACAGTGTTCTTAAAATCTTTTTTTGGTTGGTGATGAGTTGAGGATATTGTTTAAATTAAATCCTTTCAAGAAAGAATTGGTGATTGTCTATAAAGATATTCTTGCATATATGATTGATAAAGGTGTAGAGGTAGTTGACGATCCGTCAAAAGCAGATTATTTAATTACATTAGGGGGAGATGGAACTCTATTATACAACAGAATGAAATTTCAAGATTATGATTTGCCAATCTTAGGGATAGGGACAGAGACCTCTTATATCTGCCAGGCTAAAACAGATAGTTGGCAAAAGCAGATTAATAAATTAATCTCAGGAGAATTTGTTGTAGAAACCAAGACTTTGATTGAAGTTATTTTTAACAATATATCTATAGGAACAGCATTGAATGAGGTACTTATAAGAAATGCATTTCCAAAAATTTTAAAGTTTGAAGTAGTACTCAATCAAAGAAGAGCTGTTAATAAATTCAATTTTTTTGCCGATGGATTTATAGTAGCAACTCCGACAGGTTCATCTGCTCACGCATATGCTTGTTATGCTGATATCATTGAAGAAAATTCAAATTCTTTGGTTTTGGTGGCTGTCGCTGCACACAGAAGAGAATTTACTCCAACGTATGTTAATAATTCTTCTGTAATAGATATAAATCTACATGACAGAGAAAATAAAAATCAAAAAATTGAATTAATAATAGATGGTCTGTGTGTATTTAATATAGGTGAACATGACGTAATTAAAGTCAAAAAGAGTTCAAAAAAACAAAAGCTGATAAGAATTTAGGTTAAAGTGCCAATGTGTGGTTATAAATTATGGTTGAGACGGATAACCAAAAGCAGGATCAAGATTCTCTACAGGAACAAAAATCTAAACTCAAAATTTTTAGAAGAAAATTTTATTTTGCGATAAAGAAAAGATTTGATGCCAAGAGATATTATTCATTTAAAGATATAGAGGCACTACCTTTCATTGCGAGAGTAGTTTATGGAATCCGTAATTCCTTAGTTGAACTTGGTTTACTAGAAATAAAAAAGATGAAAGAAGATTATAAGGAAAAAGAATTAGATGTTATCAAAAGTGAGAAGAAGGGTGATAAAAAACAAACAGTTACGGATTCTGAGTTAAGGAAAATAAAGGTTATTTCGCCTACTAGCTTAGCCAAAAAGCTTTTAGGCGTCATGTTTGTCTTTATCGCTTTTGTTACTTTTTCGGTTTATTTAATATTTATTCAAGCTGGTAGTCAAACTGTTTCTGAATCTGAATTTTTAAAAACATTATTAAAAGTTGATGAATTTGACGGTGGATTAGTTCCATATTCAAAGGATAATATGAATTACAAGGTTTTCTATTCATTGGTAAATGTTACATATATGAACCTAACCAATCTTTCATATACGGTATTTTTGTCAAAGCAACCATTCAAAACAAATGTGTTTATCTTAGAACTAAACCCTTTAGTTTATCATCAATATCAGGAATCATATCTTGGCTTTGTTAATTTATTAAAACAAAAACTTGCTGATTCAGGCATATATCCTGTAATGATAGAGCTAGAGGACTTAGAAGAAATATCAGAGAATTCTATACTTATAATTCCGGTTAATTACATTCCAATAGAATTTTTAGAAAATAAAGGTAAATTAATCAAGGATTTACTTTCAAAGGACATATTAATTTTTTACGTTGGAGATAGCTTTGACAGGGCAGTTAAAAGTGATGGAAAAGTAGTGCAAACTTCTATGAATTCAGAGTATGATACCGGTATTAAAATGTTAAAAAAAGGTACTCCTGGATATAGTAATCAAGAATCAAACTTACAAAAGCTCTCTAAACTAAAGTTGATGAGTAGAGAATACATTGTGTTGGGTGATCAAAGTTCAATGAAGGTATTAGATAATGGGCTACAGATGATTGTGAGTGAAACTGGATTGGGGGGTATAATATTTTTTCCAGTTCCTTTATCAGTTGGTTGGGGGTCTATTGAAGATTCTGTTGATGATGTTTCACAGGTACTGATTAATTTAGAGTACTACTCTTATTACAAAAAAAGTAAAGGCAATTTAACTGAAGAAGCAAATATAGTTTTAGTAGATAACTTGGATTATAATTTAGACTCTCTATACTATGCCATTATCTTTCAAGGTATAACGTCCACTAATACCGAATATAAAAAGTTATTATTTCATAGGACTGTAACTGAGCATGAAGGAATGTTGTATTTTGAACCTCCTCAAGGATATGCGTTTATAGTATCTAATTTGATCAGTGAAATAAAACCTGTGCTAACTTTGGACTTCAATGAGTTTACAAATGAATTAAGTGATGTATATCTGCACATTTATCAAGGAGAAAAAAAACTACATACTCAAAAATTACAAGGAGGGCCTTTTTTAGTTAATTTAAAGATTATTGGTAAGCAAGTAGACCTTCCTGTGCCTCCTGGGGGCTACGTTATTGTTGCCTCAAAAGACATGGAAGAAACAAAAGTAATAGGAAAGACTTACGTGATGCTAGATGAACCCATGGTACTTCCTTTCATAGGGATCGGTGATTGGGCAAAAGGAAAATTTAATTTTAGTATAGTTTCAAAAACAACCAATAAGCTTTATCCAGTAGATTATGTTGATATTTATTATGATTCACGTTACATTGGAAGAGTAAACGGTTCTTCATTTGATGTTTCGATAAACGAAGCTGCTACTGTAGGTGAGCACACTTTTAGATTTGTTTTTTTACCTAAAGACAAACAAATAGAAGAAAAGAAAAGATACTCAATTGAGCTTAAACTTAATTATTTGAAGCCTTACATTTGGTATGAGGACCCGATTTACTTAGTAATGTTAATCGGTGCTTTTATTTTTGTATTTGTTTCGAGACTTATCAGAGCGCCTGAGGAAAAGATGTACTATTTGACTGTTCCGGATTTCCCTCTTAGTAAGATCAACAAGGTTAAAGTAAAGCCAGAATTTATTTTGGGACTTTTCCAGAGGGCGAACAGAAAATATGGATGGGAATACATGCCTTTGACTATAGAGGAGCTTAAAAAAACCATATACGATATGGATGTAAAAGGAAAGAAATTGATAATAAACGATTATAATTTAGAAATAATCCTTTCGTCTTTAATAGAAAAAGGCCTTATCAAAAGGTATAGAAATTATTATTGTCCATCTGCATGGGAATCTAACTCACTTTATGACGTGAAATATTTGTCTGTAATCAGAATGATAAGAGAAAAGGCATTGTCACTTGCAATAAAATATGAGTTGAAATTAGAACCTGATAAGCCTAATTTTACTTTCGTGTTTTCGACTAAAGAAGTTTATCTATTTGTTATATCTGAAAAGTCGCAAACGAGTTTCCACATGCTTCCTTACTTGATGCGTGAAGAAGTAATTCTTGTTTTAGGGGATTTAGAAGATAAAAACAGATTTATTGAATCACTTTATTCAGATGACGTCAGATATATGGATTTAAAGATAGCATTCCTTAAAAAAACATTAAAGATAATGACGGTAGATGAGGTTATTAATTATTTGAGTTCTTACAAATAATGATCAATTTTTCTTACTACTTGCTTTCCAGAAAGCCTTCATCCATCAACTGCCTTAATATTTCTTCAACTCTACCTTCGTAGACATTATATACTTTTGCAAACTCAATTATGTCTATTTCGCCTTTGTTTGCAATTATCCATTCTTGAATTTTAGCTTTTAAAACATCATCAGAAAGGTTCGTAAATTTTTCTAGTTTTGCAATAAGTTGGTTGTTTTTTGTTTTTAGATTATAATTATCTATTATCAGTTGGTCATTAGCGTCCTTTAGATTTTTTAATTCTTTTAAAGCTTGCAAATATTGTTGGTTCAAGTTGTCGTATAAAGAATGTAATGCCTCATATTTTAAATCAGCAAAATCTTTTAGTTCGTCTAATATCTTGGTTAGTAATTGATTAATCAAACTAACATCGACTTTGTAATCATCTTTTAATATAGTTAATATGTTTAACAAGAAACTCATAGTTTCTAAGAACTTTTTTTTCGGACTCATTCCAGGTCCATAAGTATACGTTACAGTGATAAAGTTTTCTTCGAATTGTATCATGGTAAATATTGCAGGTTTTTTATTAATGTCTCTTGTAATTACATTCAGTATAGTTACTTTGTTATCACTCTTAATTGTATTGATACTGTTTAACTGAATAAGTTTATCATAAACAGAGTCAATAGATGATAATAGCTCTACTGGAAGAACAAATTTGCTTGCCCCAAACTGTTGTTTTTGTTGTTCTTCTTGTTGTTCAATTTTCTTTTCTTTAGTTGAAGATGCTGACGAATTTG
Source organism: Microcaldota archaeon (assembly GCA_026414265.1). Lineage (GTDB taxonomy): Archaea > Micrarchaeota > Micrarchaeia > Anstonellales > SKW190 > SKW190. Next base: position 23,865 of record JAOAJI010000005.1, on the reverse strand, counting down.
GCAATGGCATAAGAGTCACTAACATAAATTAGTTTTTGTTTTTTAATTCTGTTGATTGTTTCATAGATTCGACGTGTTGTGATGAATTTTTATGCTTGGATTCTTCGAGTGGAGGTACGTAAGATAGCGTTGCTAAAACAACAAACATTAATAGAAAGACAACAGAGAAAATCACACTCACCAAGTCAGGTAATCGCACATACATTAGAGGCAAAATTATCACAATAATAGATAAAAGAACAGCGATTACGATTATCGTATTCATAGTTGATTCATATCTTTTTCTTTTTTCTTTGTATCTATCTAAGCAGTTATTACACACATAAAGTTGGTGAATACCTGTTTTTCCAGGCATTATAATATTTTTTATTTTTCTTAATGTTACTAAAACTATATCCTCTTCATAAATTTTTTTTGCGTCCTTTATCATCAGTCCAGGCAGTTCAGTACCGCATACAATACATATGGGCATCTTATGGTAATTTTCATGCATTTTACTTTTAGAGGTCAAAAAATCACCGTAGTAATATGTTAATCTTATTGGTCTAATTCTAATTGAGTCATTTCTTCACTCATGATATCCAATTTCTTATAATCTACTTTAGTAAATATATTTATTATTGTGCTGTCATCAAGGCCTAAGTCTTTGAGCAAGGATGTAATATTGCTTCTAGAGATACCAAATTTGTCTAAGAGTACTACGAAGTTTACGATATCCATGTGTCTGTTTCCCTTGTCAAAGGTTGAATTAACTTCTTCTATTTGTGTCTCATTAACACCATAAAGCTTTAATCTCTTTCTCAAATCATCTTTTCTAATAGCTAGTGTTTGTGCCATATCATCACCAAGGACACTCCCTAAATCTATAAAGTATTCTTTTCTGGGTTCTTCGCCTTCAATGTGGTCTATAATAAAAGTTTGTGAAAAATCAGATGAAACAGTCCATGCCAAATTGACAGCTGCTTGTCCTACTCCTAAATTCCTAATCTCTTCTTTTATAAAATCTGAAAAGTTCAAGGTACCTTGTAAATAGTCCAAATACTTTTCGAATTTTATCTTAAGAATAAAAGTTGTTCCCACGTTGCTAAAGATTGCTTCGCTTATGTCAGTAGGGTTTTGTGATGCAACTATCAACCCGAATTGATATTTTCTTCCTTCTCTTACAATCATTACAGCATCGCTATTCTCTTCCTTGGCTATTTTCCATGCTTCATCTAGTACAATATATAATTTAACTCCTTTTTCCTTTGCCCAGCCCTCTTGTCTCATTTTTTCTTTCAAAAACTGTAAAATGGTCAATGCAGACAATGCTCTAAATACTTCGTCTGGTAATTTCGAGAGGTCTATGTCTACTAATCCTGATTTAGTCAAGTTTTCAAGATCAAGTGTACTTTGTCTGGCAAAGTAGTCTTGGCCTTCTTTGGTGAATTGTTTTAGTCTGTAAATTGCATTTTCTAATTCTGCAGGAAATTCGTAATCGCCTTTTGCAAGTTTCTCCTCTAATATTCTGACAACGTCCTTTAGAGTAGGTACTTTTAATGGTCTACCCAATTGGTCAACTTGTTTGGTTTCACTTAGCTTAAAACCATTCTCTAAGTATGCTTTTTCTATAGCAAGCTCTGTCAATCTTTTTTGTTCTGGATAATTTCCAATATCTGTAAGAAGTTCTAAACTTCTTATTATTTGTTTAATTCTGACATTAGGGGTCATTCCTCCTAAATCTAGTAAATTAATGTAGTTTCCAGAGCCTAAAGAGACTATTTTACCATTAGTACTAGCAACCCAATCTTTGTATTCACCTGCCCAGTCTATGATGATTGCATTAGTTCCCCACACTAAACTTGTCCTAACCAAAAACGTTTTTACAAAGTATGATTTACCTGCTCCAGTAATCCCTACTACACAAATATGAGGATTGGTAAGGTACTTATGATGCCAATGAAATGGAATATTAAATATTCGTGTTCTTCCTATGTAGATAGAATCTGCTATGTCGTGCATTAGATAATCTGCAGGAGGTTCAGGGGGCATAACTAATATATTTCTCATCGAAATTGATTGGTTATCTACTTCGCAAATTTTTAGCCATCCCATACAGATCCTACCTAGTGTCAATGTTTAATTATCTATCAGTTTAATTGTTGGTCAAGTTCTGCGTATTCCCTAGGAATCATAAATTCCCAATCAAAGCATCTAAGCATGTCTTCAGCTGTTAATATTCTTGCATCTACGGCTAAAGAGTTCTGTATCCAAGCTTTTATTTCTTCTGCCTGTCTTTTTGCCACAGCGACTGCTTGTTCTCTGCTCACTCCTATTGCCGTTGTTTGGACATATGCAACAATAGCCATAGGTTTGTTTCCTGCTGTCAATCTCTCTAGTTCTGTTTGCCACAAAGCCAGTTCGTTTTCGAGTTTTTCGATAGTTATAGGGTCAGGGTCTGTTTTTTCTCTTTCCCTGTTCAGTTTGTATTGGACAGTGTATATTTTTTCTTTAATGGATTCTCTTTTCTTGGTGATATCTATTACATAAATCAGATAAGAAATTTTTGTGACATATCTGAGACCTGATATCGCACGTTCAAATGATTTCATGTAAGTGGTCATTTCAGATTCGGGTCTTTCTATTGCTGACTTGAATATATTGAGGCCTACGAAAGCACTTGCATAGTATAGATTGCCATCAGTGGCAAGTATAGTATCTTGAGTCGGAGAAATTTCAAAATACAAAGGTAAAGGTGTAGTTATCTTCAGTCTCTTGGTAATTTGAGGAATGATGATATAACCATATTTGTAAATGAGCAATGAAATTAGAGCTGTTAACGCAGTTAAAAATGTAGCAAGAATTTTAACAAAAGTTAAGTAGTCATTTGCAGTAGGTAAGGTAAAAGCTATCAATAACGCTGCAGCAGAAATACCTAGTACCACATAGGCGAATTTGTTTGCACTTAGAACGACTGAAACCATCTATTGACCACCGTAGATGATTATTTTATAAACAATATAATATTTAATCCCATTCCTTTACATCTTAATTCATGTGCGGAATAATAGGTGTTATTGGCGATAAGGCAGTAGAAAGAGTAATGAACGGATTAATAGCTCTAGAATACAGAGGTTATGATTCTGCAGGTATAGCAGTAAAGAAAGATTCTAAAATTAAGGTATATAAAGCAACAGGTGAAGTCAAAAACGTAATTTCATTAGTCTTTAAAGACATCGATTCTTTAAAAGATTCAAAAATAGCCATAGGGCATACCAGATGGGCAACTCATGGAAAACCTTGTAATGAGAACGCACATCCGCATACTGATGAAGATTCGACCATAGCTATAATCCATAACGGAATAATTGAGAATTATTTGACCTTAAAGAAAGAATTACTTGAGAAAGGTTACAATTTTTCTTCAGAGACTGATTCTGAAGTTATAGCCCATCTAATTGCAGACAAATTTAAAAAGCACAAAGACTTTCAAATAGCGTTTCATCAAGCAGTACTTGAACTACAAGGAACATTTGCTATTTTGTGTATTAATAATAAAGAAAACAGAATATACTTTGCGAAGTTGGTTAATCCTTTAGTAATAGGTATTGGCGTAGGCAATAACAGTGATAATTATTATTGTTCTTCTGACATGGCGTCTATGAGTACACTAAAATTAACAAACAAGTTCATAATTCTTGAAGATAACGAATATGGATTTATTGACGCCAAAGATGGTATAAAGGTTTTTGACATTTCTGGTAATTCTTTAAAGACCAAACAAGTAATTGAAACTAAATTTCATTACACACAAGCAGACAAGTCTAACTACGATTACTTTATGCTTAAGGAAATAAAAGAAATTCCTGAAGTGATTCCTAACGCTTTTGCTTCTGATGTTTCTGATGTGTTATCTGCTATCGATTCTTCAAATAATATTTACATAACAGCTTGTGGTACAAGTTATCATGCTGCTTTAGTTGCAAAATACGTATTTAACAAAGTCTGTCGAAGAGACGTACATGTATACCATTCTTCAGAGTATGTGTATCTCAATCCTGCTAACGCTAATGATTTATTAATAGCTATTAGCCAGTCAGGAGAAACATTGGACACTTTAACTGCTGTAAAGAACGCAAAAAGAAAAGGAGTAAAAATAGTTAGTTTAACAAACCATTATGGTTCTTCTATCTCCAGAGAATCTGATTTGCAATTGTACATGAACTCTGGACCTGAGATTTCAGTGGTTGCAACGAAAACGTACATAGCGCAATTGATCATTCTATACAAAATAGCTTTTTCATTGGTTAATAATTCAGCAGAATTAGAGAAGTTGAAAGAGTTTAGAGAAATAGTTGGTAATTTTTTAAAAAATAATAATAGTCTGACGAATGTAGAAAAGATAGCTAAAGAACTCAAGTCAGAAAACGATTTCTATTTTATCGGTAGAGGTCTGAGTTATCCTACTGCTTTAGAAGCTGCTCTTAAGCTCAAAGAAATTTCTTATAAGCATGCAGAAGCATTTCCTGCAGGTGAACTTAAACACGGGCCTTTATCTCTTATTACAGATAAAGCAACAGTTATCGCGATTTCTCCATCTGATTCTTTAGTTAAGAAAATTGAGTCGAACATCTTGGAATGTAAAAGCAGAGGTGCTAAAATAGTAACTGTAACAGACAATCAAGACGTTGTTAAGTTGTCGAATTATTCGATCGTAATGGAAATGATACCAGAGTTGTTTTCTCCTATTTCTTATATTGTACCATTGCAATACTTCGCTTACAGAATGACAGTTGAAAATAACTTAAATCCAGATAAACCAAGAAACTTAGCTAAATCAGTTACAGTTGAATAACAAGGAAAATAATAACAACTGCTTTGAAACTTAATGTCATCTAAGTATATGTAAGTGTCAACGGGCCCGGTGGGATTCGAACCCACGACTTTCTGATTAAAAGTCAGACACTCTGGCCAAGCTGAGTTACGGGCCCTTTGCTATGGAGACAATAATTAAATTAGCTACAGAATATGATAGATGACTATAAGAGCAATAAAATAAAAACTTTGTGCCTGTACTTAGAACCTAATTATTCATATTCTATTGTTGCAGGAGGTTTGTTTGTTATGTCAAAAAGCACTCTACCTACTACAGGAATCTCGTTAGTTATTCTCGTACTTATTCTCTCTAACAGTTCGTGATTTATTTTGCTAAAATTAGCAGTCATTCCGTCTACTGAATCAACGATTCTAATAACTATGGTTTCGTTGTATGCTCGCTCGTCGCCTTTTACACCAACTGTTTTTATTGGAAAGTAGGCACAGAAATATTGCCAAGGCAACTTCTCTAGGTTTCCAGAATAGTGTTCTTTTTCTATTTCTTTCTCTAAAATGTCTGTTGCCCTTCTTAAAATATCTGCTTTTTGTCTGGTTACTTCTCCGATAATCCTTACTGCCAATCCAGGTCCTGGAAATGGTTGTCTATTTATCATTCTTTTGTCCATGCCTAAAAAAACGGCAAGTTCACGTACTTCATGCTTATACAAATCTCTCAAAGGCTCGATCAACTTTAAGTTCATTTTTTCAGGTAGTCCAGCAACATTGTGATGGCTTTTGATCGTTGCTCTACCTACTCCGCTTTCTATCCAATCTGGTGCAATAGTTCCTTGCAAAAGGTATTCAGAATTAAATTCTCTGGCTTGCTCTTCTAATATTTTGATAAATAGATTACCAATTATCTTTCTCTTTTTTTCCGGATCAGTGACTCCTTTGAGAGCGTCAAAAAATTCTTCTTGTCTGTTCAAGATGTGTATTTCTAAATCGAACCTGTTTTTGATATATTCTATATTCTCTAGATCAGCTATTCGCATTAATCCAGTGTCAACAAAAAAACACTTGAAATTATGCTTTTGTGTTACTTTTCTTATCAGGATGCTTGCCACTGTTGAGTCAATTCCTCCGCTCAAAGCTGCTATGATTTTTTTGTCTTTTAGGAAACTGTATTCTGAGACAAATCTATCATAAAACTTTTTGACGTTCATTTAGATCACACTGTCTTTTTATCTTTTTAAAGTAGTTGTGCTTTTTTGTCAGTTACTCTAGTTTTGATCACTCTTGGATGGCCTATAGGCTTATTAGAAAACAAAGTAAATCCAAACATTGCCATACCGCAATCTTTGTTTGAAGTTATGTACTTGTAGAAGAAAGAATTAAGTTCTGCTAAACCTGTTTCTATAGCCATGTACCTGCTTGCTTGGATAAGTGAATCTATTGATTTTTCAGACAAAAATATCCTCATAGCCTTTCTGCCGTACATATTTACTTTGCTTTTCCACATGTCTGTGGAAATGATTTGCTTAGTGCTTATTGGTGCAACAGGTAATATGTAAATAGTGTCGTTAACGGATTTTCTTTGTATGTCTCTGAACTTGTGTTTGGGTCTTATTACTAAGCCGCCTAGTGATAAACCTATGACTGTGCTTAAACCTGTTTTTGCTTCTACCTCTGCATTATGTGCAATCCTGACTACATCTTTTTCGCTCAGGTTCATGTTCAGCGCATAATTAAGCGCATAGGATAATGAAATTGCAGCAGCTCCGCTTATGCCTAAACCATATCCAATAGGTAAGCTACAGTAATGGTTGACAGTCAGTTCGAAAGGCTTGCCATACTCTTGTGCGTATTTTTTTACTACTCTCAGGCTTGTTGCAGGGCTCTCTAAAGGCAGATTATTGTAGAAAAATTTGGCAATAACCTTGTTTTGTGTAGGTTTGATAGAAACTTTTGTCATCATGCCTTCTTCAATACAGAAGCCAGCGCCTACAGAACTGTCTCTGTATAAAACTGCCAATCCAGAAATATGGCATGGCGAATAAGCAATCGCAACTTCCATATAACTTATTATTTGTAGTCAGACCTTTATAATCCCATAATCTTTTCTTTGGCAATCAACATAATTTTGTAGTTGATTGTTGAACTCGAGTTCAACTGGAATATAGGTTTGCAAATATCTTTATATATCCATATCATAATACTATTTTTCATGGGCGACATTGAGTTAGATGAATTAGCTGCTTCTTCTGCAAACATGGAAATACGCTATGTTACTCTTGAGCTAATGAAAATTGCGCTCAAAAAGAAGAAGTCATTCAAGCAAATTACAAACGAATACTTGAGGAATGCAGAATACTTGAAAAGAGTTTTGACAAAGAAATCTTCAACAGTACTGGTCATAAAAAAAAGAATAAGGAAAGAATTAAAGGATGAAGAAAGTAAGAATAGCAAGTAGCAGAAACTCGCAAATGTTTTTTGTTTTTAAACTGGCTGAACCATACTTTTATTATGAGCATTAAATCTGCCAAAACCCTTCTTTACTTTTCCAAACTATTTTTTAATCCTAATAATAAAATTAGCTTTTTCATTGTTCTGATCTCTTTCTTACTATTAGGTTTTCTTAATATCTTTTTAATAATTCCGTTAGTTTACTTGTTGTATAAATATTACCTTTACAGAAGCAACAAATTACTTTTTATTATGACGCTGTATTGCGCATTAGCATTGTTTTTTACACTGATTAAAGACATTCTATATGTTAACTTTTTCGTTCTAATTTTTGATATATTCCCTGAAAAAGTTGTTTCGTTGAATCTCTTTATAGGTTTATTTTTGATTCCGGTTTACTTCATCTTAAGAGCAATGCTTAAAGAGCATTTCTTGATTTCAACAGTTTTATTATTATTTTCATCGTTGGGGTTTGTTGGTTTTTCTACACATAACCTTTATCAGCTCTTATTAACGATTGTATCATTTGAACTCTTTATCAGATTAGTAGATTATTTGTCAAACAAGCATTTGAAGATCAAAACTTCAGATACATTAGCAAGTTTACTTGATTTTTGGTATGACGGCAAAGATGAAGAGCTAAATAGAATGCTGTCTAGAATTGGCTCTGAAAAAGAAATAGAGACCTTTATTTTGAGTGTTCCTTATCGAAAAACTCATTTTAATATCGTTATACCTCAAATCCATTTCGGGCCTGTTTCCAGTATCGGCAGTGGTGATTTCACAAAACTTTTGAGAGAAAGAGAAACTGAAGACAACAAGTACATAATATTACATACCAGTGTCACTCATAATAGTAATATCGTGGTACGGAGTCAAGTCCTTGATCTGGCCAATCATATTATTAATTATAATAAGGGAGAGGATGATTACAAAGACCTTAAAGTTAGATTTAGCGATGCTAGTTCTGAAAGCGCCAAATGCGTGATTGTGGATTTTAATGAAATAACGTTTATACTTTTCTCTAATTATCCAAACCTTACAGAAGACATAACAGAAGAATTTGGGCATAAATTAGTAACTCATGCAAAACAATTTTTCAAAAGCCCTGTTATCGTTGATTCACATGACTGTGATACAGATGAAATCTGGTATGTTGATGAAAAATCAAAAGCTGGAAAGAATTATTTCGATGCTATGAAGGAAGCTATTAACAAAATTATCGATAAAAAATTTGAGTCTTGTCATGTAAAATTTCTTAAGAAAGATGTTAATGAGTTAGAAGAACTCGGCTCAAACGGTATCTGTATAATTCAGTTTTCTACTAAGAATGAAAAATGGCTATTTATTGTGTTTGACTCTAATTCTATTGCAAAAGAACTAAGGTCTAAACTAGAGTTACTCATCAAGAAATACGCTTCTAACTTTGTTTTTTGTAGTACAGACACACATGAAATAAATCTTAAAAGAGGTATAACTAATCCATTAGCTGATGAACAAAAGGTCATCCCTATTGTAGAACAGATGTTGGCAGAATTCAATCAGTTAAAAGAAGTAGAGTTACGTGGACGATTTGGTTATTTCAAGAGCAAAGTTAAAATAGTTGGAAATTCATTGGTTTATTCTAAATCTTTTGCTGCTGCGCTAATACTAATATCTTTGATAATAATATACTTTGTCTTAACAGGAATTCTTGAAACTTTTTTTAGGTAGTCATCAATAAAATTTTAAAACGTTTATTTCTTATCTAAAACTAATTGCGCGCTTTACACTTAAGGGCCCGTAGCTCAGTCTGGACAGAGCGGCTGCCTTCTAAGCAGAAGGTCGTGGGTTCGAATCCCACCGGGCCCGTGGACTTGATATACGAATTTAACTTCTGATTTCGTTTTTTGCAGAAAAGAATTCATCAAAATTTCTCGTCGGTGCTCAAGAAAACAGATTTGGTCATATCTGAAAATCAAGAAATTATAACAACCGTAAAGCAAAATTTATAAAGGTTATTCTTTTTGTAATATCTACAATTCCAAATTATCTATGAGGTGATAGAGTGAAAGGAATTTCTGTAAAGAAATTGGCTGCGTTAGGTATCAGCTCTGTCATGGCTCTGTCATTGGGCTTTGCAGGAGCTGTATCTTATGAAGGTACGCAGCTTGTAAACGACAATGGTGTACCTCAGGTAACTGTTGTCGTGGGTGAAAAGGGACTAGGAACTGACGGTGTTGCTGCTGCGAAGATAGCTGCTTACTTGGCAAGCAAAGCAAACAAGGCTACTACTTTGAGCGCTGTAGTAAAAGGCACTCCTACATGCAGTGTTACTGGCGGTTCTGGTACAGGTGCAGGTACTTGTCCTGTAACAGACAAATCAGTTGTACTGGAAGTTCAATTACCTGGTGAAGCAGGTGGAACTTACAGGTTTACAACATTGATTGACGACTATGCAGACAGGCAAACAGAAAACAGAGTAAGGTCTAATGCAGGTACTGACAGATGGGATTCTTCTTCATCTGAATTGGGATCTAACAATAAATATGATTTCCCATTCTACAACGACTATGTTAATCCTAACTCGTTTTTGTCTATTAGCAACTTAGGTACTTTCAAAGAAGGTATGGTAAGAGTTTCTGGCAGTGATTTGACTGCTTTAAGAACAAACTCTGTTGTTGATGAAAGATCAGCAAAGAGATGGGAGCAAAGACAATACTTGTGGTTTGCAGGTTACAACAAGTTTGATGACCTTGATGACAACAACAACATCAAACTAAGACCTGAATTGTTTGCTTACTCAACAAAGTTCTTTGGTGTTAGCGGAGTTAGTGCTGATGCAGGTATTCCTGTATGTACGGACGACCAAGCAGACCAAGGTTACTTGGCTGGTTGTTCCACATCAGACAACTACTACATAGGCAACCACAGAGTAAGGATCAAGTTCATGGGAGAAGATTGGGTAATTACTGCAATGTCTCCTCCTAGTGCAAAGAACTTGACTGCTGATGGTGACTTTGAATTTGGTGGTTCAGTCACACTAGCAAAAGAATCCAAATACGGAATCTTGAACGTTGGTGGTGCTCCTCTTGAAGCAGAGGACATCAAAGTAAGATTAGGTGATATTTCACTTGCCACTGGTCAAGACAATGTCCACTACGCAATATTGGACATACTTGATTCATCTGACCAAGTGATACAACAGACACAGGTTAAACCTGGTCAATCAACAGAAGTTTTGACTCCAAGCGGTTCTAAAGTTAAGATAAGAGTTTACCAGACTGCTCCTGGTTTCACATTGACTCAGAAATGGGCAGAATTGGCTGTTGTCAAAGACGAGAAAACATTAAGGGACGGTCAACAGGTTGATGCAACAGACAACAAGAACTACTATGTTAAGTTAAAATGGGTAAACGATCTGAAGCCTTCAAATGTACAAGGCGGTACGAACGGTGCAAAAGCTGATTCTTTGAGGGAAATAACTGTGTACAGAGAAACATTTGATGCAGACACTTACTCTCCTGGTTCTGAAATCCCGATGATGGTTAAACCTGCTCAGTTCAAGTTAAAGTATGTCGGCGTTGACCTAGACAAATCAAAGGACTATGCAGATTTGACATTCAAGCTTGAAACAAGGACATTGTCTGGAGTAGGTGTAGTTAACTCATCAAGAAACGATAACTCGGCTGTCCAGTCTGTATGTAACACAACAGTTAGCTATACATCAGTTCCAGTGTTAACAATTAGATCAAGTGAAAAGGTCTTGAAACCTACATCATCGTTTGGTGGCCAATTCGCGTTGCCAACAGAGTACGACACGTTCTATGTTGTATTAAATGCATCCTCTAACAACGACAGGTATGATGTAATTTATCCTCTACAGAACCAACTAACATGTACAAGCGGTTCAACAGCATCCTTCGGTGCTTATGATTACAACGGTTCTGATACAGCAATTAATTATGTATGGGAATACAAGACTGCTGGTACCCAAGCGTCTATAGCTGATGGAGGTCTAGTCATTCTTTCTTTGCCTAAATGGTCTACAACAGACAGGGCTAACTTAACTGTTATAGAAGACTCTGGTAAATGGGACACGGATTCATACGAAGGTTTCAACTGGACTGCTTCATTCACCATTACGGATGGTTCAACAAAGTTCTATCAAACAGCAACAGGTACAGATGTTTTGGACAACAACATATACTATGGATTTACTAGGAGAATAGACGGTAACGTTGGTTATACATCTGTTTCTTCACCTAAGCTTCTGAAGGTCAACCAGTTGTCTCACAGGGGTTCGTATTTGTCATACTCTTCAGAGAGCGATTTGAGACTGAAGATAGCCAAGGGTGTTGCAAGGCTCAAGTTCGAGGTTGCTGCTGCAGGTACTGCTGCACGGGCTGCCAACGAAGAGACGCTCAGAGAGGGTGACGAAAGAGACTGGGCAGGCGTAAAAGTAAAGGTCAAGAAGATCAACTGTGAAGTCGGTGGTTGTACAGTAACAGGTGCAGGTGCTCCAACTTGTACTGTTGACTCCTCTGGCGTAAGGGCTGCAATAGTCGATGCAGCTGGCAACGAACTAGGTTCTTCAGTACAATCAGTCGTTCCTGCAAGCTTACCGTCTGGAATGGTAGTGCTTGACAGTGCATCCCCAAGCGGTCTAGTGATCTCAGTCGGTGGTCCTGCGGTAAACACAGTCACTGAAAGGGCATTGGCAGGCTCTGTTGATTTCAACCAACAGAGAGTGGTTGTAAGAAAACAGGGCAATGTCATTGTAGTGGCTGGTTTAACGGGCCAGGACACAATGGCAGCTGCTGACCAATTCTTAGCGAGCTTACAGAGCAGCTAAGAACAACAAGTAGCAGCATAACAGCCCCAAGATAACACCAAAAGAGAGCTTTTTCCAAGCTCTCTCTCTTTTAATTTTTAAATTTTTTAATTTCTCTCATTGTTGTTTAATCTTCTTGTAATAGTGTAGTGTTTGGATTGTTCTCTTCTTTTTTATATAAAAAAACGATGAAAAATGAGCAAAATTAGCCAGATTTTATTTTAAAAAAAGGAGAAGTTTTATTAAGTAAATAAGCCTACTTCTTATGTGTAATTACTTGAGATTATTCTATTGAGTTTTGAAAGCATTGAAAAAATAATTAAGGATCTTCTATCATTTATGGTATAATTTTATAATCTCATGTTATAAAATATTTTTCTGTGGTGTTTTTGGTTTTACGGAAAGTGGCTTTTGGCCAAAGTTAAAAAAGAAAATAGGTCTGTTTCAGTCAGGCGCATATAGGAACAATAGCAAAAAGAATTCTAATCTAGAAGTTCATTAACTGATTTACAGAAATATCTTCCTGCAAAAACTGAAGAAAATGGTGTTGACTCTGTTAACCAATCCTAAATCAAACCTACAAATTTCTAAGGAAAGAGCCTTCAGTTTAATCCCAGAATTTTTTAAAACAAGGAAGATATTGGAAAATAATCAAATTCAAAAAGATGTAGAAAGTTATGAACTTCGAGATTATATCTTAGCTAATGTAGATTATAGCAAGGGTTACCGAGTTCTTTCAAGTTTGTTTGAGGACAAAAACGTTTTCGATACCTACATGTCCAAAATGAGACCTTCAACAACTTTTATCAAATTATTGTCATTAGTTGATGAGAACACTATGACAGGTACAAAAATAAAAGAAAGTAATCTACATTCAAAAGTTTCATATGGTATTAATTTATTTGGGATATCAATAAGATTTGATGATGGTAGTCACTTATTCCTGAAATTCAATCAACAACTGATTACATTGATCAGGTCTGAGGTTTCAAAAAAATTGCTTGTTTCTAAAAGAATAACTATGCAAGTGACAGAGAAATTATTACCTTTGGTACAAGCATTGTCGTTTTTATACAGTAATAAAAGCATTTTCGATTCAGAGCGCATAGAAGAAATTTATTTGATTGATAACAAAAATTTTTTCAAGTTCTTGGACAAGAAAATTTCAATGATTAACGACTGGTATTCTATTCATACTCCTGTAATTTCAGACAACAAAAATTTAATCATTATCAAGACCAATGACTCTAGGTTGATTGTTTGTGATCCATTTAACAAAAGTATTAGAAATTATGTTTTTTCTTCGCGCAAGTTTTTTCTTGATTACAGAGCTTTAACTTCTGTTCGTTTGAGTCAATTTATAGATTATGATAATGAATTAATAATGAATATATTATTTAATAGCTTGCAAAGAAGTAGAAAATCCATTGATCAAAAGTTTACTTCTGTTGTGGTGCGTGATAGATCTTTGGAGTTACTAGCTGAGTTTATTTCAAAGTACTGCGATGCAGAATCAGTACAGAAATTTGAAAAAATTAAATCTAAGTTAAAAGATTACCACAGGATAGTCTTATCTCTAAACGGAATATTTATCATTGATAAATCAAAGAGCTCAGTTGTTTGTTTGCTCAAGTATGCTGATAACGAATCTGAAGAAGATCGTCAATATCTGCAACAAAAGCTCGACAATTGTGGTATATCTATTACCAAATTGCTGCTTTCAAACATAGATCAAAATTTAAGTGGTTTTTCACACGAAAAGAAACACTTTTTCGCTTATTATGAGGAAGAAGTAGTCAAACCGATAGAATTGTCAAAGAATTTACTGAGAACAATGTTAGTTGATTATGATGATTTAGAAAAAAAATTGTTGCCAGAAACATACATTTTTCTGAGTCAAAGTTACGCGATATTGCATAGCGTTGATATAGATAAGGTAGAAAAAAAGATGATGAATGAGAATCTATACGTGATAACATATAAAAATAACTTTGAAAAATTGTTCAAGGAATTTTTAGTCAGAAATAATTTTTTCACAAACAAAGACATACTATCGGAATTATCAAAGATAAGGTATGAGATAATAGATAGTGTTTTGATGTTTATTGAGGAAAGATCTTCTGATCGTGATGAAATAAGATCAAACGAAACGCAACTAATTGAATATCAAAAGAAGTATAACCTTCTTATTGACAAACTCATTCTTCTTGAAGACGAATTTCAGATGGATTCAAAGTTTAACAATTTCTGGACAGCGTCGTTTAGATTTTCTCAGGTCACAGAGGACTACAATTCAATGACTAAATTGCTTTTGGTGTTAAAGCTTTTTGAAAAAAAGCTTTATTTGCCTAACAGAATGATAGTTGTAAATAAAGGCATTTTAAGTAGTTTGGGCGATGAATACAGCTTTGATGAGTTATTAAAAGCACATAAACGTGTTTCTAACAGTATATTCACTAAAATAAGCAAGTCTGATGTAAGATATCAGGGTTTGAGCATAGCTGCAAAATCTTTGGTTGATGTGTTTGCGACATCAAGATTGGTAATAAATCACGATCTCTTGCTTAGTTCTGAAACTGACACAATAGACATTTTCAATCAAATTTTATTGAATGAGGCCTTTGTCATATTCAGATTAGTATATAATAAATCTGAACTATTAGAGGAGCTTATTGATTTAGTAAAACACTCGATCTCAGAAGGACATAATTTAAATTACTTCAAATCTTACGAATTTCTTTTGAACTATTTTGCTCAGGCTTATGCAAGGTTTCATCATGAGCCTTTTGACTCAGAAGCAGATTGGTATAAATACATAAAGTCTTTGAACGATCGCTTTGTAGCAGTTAAAGGTCATTTCTAACTCGTGATCCATTTCAGTGTTTGGAGAATTCAATTACAATTCGTCTTTGGCATACATGAGGTCTTGTAAAATTGGTTTGTGTTTATCAAATATTTCTTCTTCTTTGAAAAAGAGCTTGATTTCTTTTTCAGCTGCTTCTGCGGAATCACTAGCGTGTACTACGTTTGATGACAGGCTATTCGCCAAGTCGCCTCTTATAGTACCAGGCAAAGCCTTTCTTGCGTTTGTTGCACCGACTAAATTCCTTACTACTTCTATGGCTTCAACTCCTTGAACCACCATAGCAATTATAGGTCTTGAGCACATGAATTCTTCTAGTCCTTTGTAAAATGGTTTGTTGAGATGTTGTGCATAATGTTTTTGAGCAAGTTCTTTGGTCATTGTGAGCATTTTTATAGCAACTATATCAAGTCCTTTTTGTTCAAACCTAGTTATTATTTGACCTGCAAGTTTTCTTTCCATCGCGTCTGGTTTAATCAGTATCAGAGTCTTTTGGATTTTTGATTGATTTGAGCCTTGTGTGACTTGCATAAGCGATCACGATTTTTTCTTTTTCTCTTTTTTGGTTATCCACTTGAGTTTTTTATTGCTTCTGCCCATGAAATAGTTCTTTTTGGCTTTTGAATTAATGAAGAATAGGACTTGCCCGTTTCTTTTTACGTACATGATGCCTTTGCCCTTGGGTATTTCTTTGCCGGTGAAAGAACATTTGACCATACATTATCACTTCTGGCACAGTACAACATTTTTAAGTTGTCTTATTTAACTTTGATGTCTTTAGCTTCTCTTTCAGTTTCAAGCAATATTAAAACGTCGCCTAACCTAACAGGTCCTTTGACGTTTCTTCTCAGAACTCTGCCTTGGTCCTTGCCAGCCAGAATCTTGCACAGTACTTGATAAACTTCACCTGCTACTCCAGTTTTTCCTATGATTTCGACTACTTCTGCAGGAGTGCCTTCAGTCTGTGATTGTTGCTGGCCTTTACTTGTTTCTTGTTGTGCAAGTTTGGATTCGTCAATAACTGCTTCTTTTTTAGGCCTTTTTTTAGCTCCGCCCATAGTGATCTTCCTTTCATTACATATGCATACTTACAGATGACTCATTATTTCTTTTTCTTAGGTTTTTCCTCTGAGTGTTTATGTTGTTCTTTTGATTCTTTGCTTTCCTTAGGTTTTGGTTTTTGTTGCTCTTCTGTAGTCTGTTCTTTTTTGGCTTTTTCTTCTGCAGGCAAAGTTTTACCAGTCAATCTCTCTATAAGTGTTCTTAGCTTTTCTTTTTCGTTACCAGCGTCTTCTATAGCTACTGATGACGTAGGTACGTTCAAGCCAGCCATTTTACCGAGTTCTTGTTTAGTTTGCACGTAAACATAAGGTATGCCTTTTTCCTCACAGAGTTTGGGTAAATGCATCATTATTTCTTCTGGCTCTACGTCCATTGCCATCGCAACTACTTTAGCATTGTTTCTTTCAACAGATTTAGTGACTTCGTTTACTCCTTTCTTGACCCTTCCTGAGTCTTTTGCCACTGTTAAGATCGTGTAAAACAGCTCTACAATCTCAGCTGGTGTTTCTGATTTCACATATGCTTTGGCCATAAAATAGTTCACCTCATATCATAGGTTTTGATAAGTCAATTTAGTAAGCATAATCTTATAAATTTAATCTTGGTGTTGGTCAATTAGGTGTTGGTCAATTTTAATTAATAAATAAAGCGCGGCATAAAGTGCGGCCGCCGGGATTTGAACCCGGGTCTTCGGCTTGGAAGGCCGGTGTCCTACCAGGCTAGACTACGACCGCTTGCTTACATAACGAATACTCTTTTCAAGTAAGTAATGGAATAGAAACTAATTTATATTTAATTTTAATTTAATGGATTAGGCTTTTTTTTCGATTTCTTTGATTTTTTCAAGGTATTCTGAGTATGCGAGCCATTTGTCTTCTAAGAAAATGAAGAAATCGTTGTCAGTAACTATCAAGACTATCTTGTTGAACTGGTTTTGGCAATCAAGGTCTGAATTCTCACAGACTTTTATGACCTTTTCATTGACACATTTTTGATTAAAACTGTCTATCATTGAGATGCAGAAGCCGTTTTGGGGTTCTATAACATAAGAATCTTTCAAGTAATTGTTAGTCAGGTCTTGTGACGAGCTTATGACTTTTTTAGTGAATAAATTGGCACAATGTCCTATTTTTGTATTATTTTCGTAATCTACGTATTGCCAGTAACAGGCCATGTAGATGTGATATTTCCCCAAGTTATCCAATTCTATGAACGAAGTATTCGGGTAATAGTAATAGGTTCCGTCTCTATCGCTATAAATTATTGATCGATCTCCTCCTTTACCTAATACCTTGAGCTTGTAGTTGTCTGCTTGGAATTCTTTTATGATAGCTTTGAACAGAAGAGAAAAGTCTTCGCAATCCCCGTAATAATTGTTTAGCATCTCAGTTATTGAATACAACTTATCGTTAGTTTCATGTTTGTAATTGAAATCCAGGGTTTGTTTTATTAGGAATGACAGGCATGGCAAAAGCAAGTAGTCTTCTTTGACGCATTTTTCTTTTGCGCTTCTTATGAAAATATTTGTTCTTTCGTTTTTTGGGATGATTGCATTACTCCTGAACCATGAAATGTAATTATTGATCTTATTTTCTATTTCAATAACTTCATTTTTCAAAGAAGTGATTGTATCAGAAGCATTTCTCAATGAGTGCTCTTTTTCTATCAGCAATCTGTTTTTTTCATCTAGTTCGTTCTTTAGTTCTTGATTTTTTTCTTCTAATTCTTTAAGTAAATTGTTCAGGCTTGTAATTTTGTTTTGTTTATCAACAAGATCGTTTTTAGCAGATTCCAGTTCTTCTTTAAGTAGTTTGTGTTTATTTTTCAACTCATCGAGTTCTTTGTTGGTAATTTTTAACTTGGCTTCAAGGTTCTGAACTTGCTCATGTAGTTGTTGGTTTTGGTTTTTTACTTCACCAAGTTCATTTAAAAGTTCGTTGTTTTTGTTTAATGAAGATAATAGTAGTATTATTAGGCCAACCACTAATACAATACCTATTATAAGTTTGATGTCCATTTTAACAACAACCACTTGATGCTACTATTCAAATTTTACAAGAATGGTCTTTATGTTTGCTTTTTTGCCAGCCAATTCGTCTATTTTTGTGTCTCCAACGAACATGGCGTCTTTTTCTTCCACATTAGCTTTTTGTACGCACGCCAAAAGCATATCTGGCTGTGGTTTAGGCTCGTACTCGGTTGCAGAAGCAACGTAATAAAAAAAATTGAGAATTCCGAATTTGTTCAAGATCCTTTCTGCGGAGCTCCTTATCCTATTAGTTGCGACGCACACCTTGTATCTTTGTGACAAATACTGTACAGTATTACCTATGGGTGTAAGTTCATAGTATTTATCTGCTTCTTGTTTGTACTTGCTTAAAGAATTTCTGTAGTCTTCGTAACTTCCGATATCGTATCCTAAGCTTACAAAAGTTTGATATGTTTCTTTATCTGTTTTTCCATAGACTAAAGGTATCAAATCTTTATCGAAATCATACCCGAACTCTTTGAACAAATTAGAATACAGGTAATTAAGAGCGTTTTTAGAGTAAACTATTACTCCGTCGATATCAAGGATAATTAGTTTTGTTTTAGGCTCTATCATAAAACCAAGGAATTTACGTTATTGATAATTAAATACTTATCTGATCTCTAACACTTAGACTCAGTATCTTTTATGAAAATTCAAAAGTGTTTTAAAAGATTTGAACTTAAATCGGAAATATGGGGGTGTCTTTTTATGACAGGTAATGTGTCTAACGCATACTACAGGATAGAGTTGGAGTACCCTCTGTTCAAATCCGGGAAGGTGAGGGACAACTACTTTTTCAAAGGAAACATTTTGATGGTTGCATCTGATAGATTGTCTGCTTTTGATGTGGTTTTTCCACAACCCATACCAAAGAAAGGAATAGTGTTGACTCAGATGAGCCTGTTCTGGTTCAACAAATTCAAGAAGTACAAAAACCATTTATTGAAATTACCCAAAGAGGTTTCGGAATACAAGAATTCTGATTTACAGTTGCCTTACAGGTCTATGTACGTTAAAAAAGCATTTCCGATCATGATAGAGGCAGTTGTCAGAGGTTACTTAGCAGGTTCAGGTTACAAAGAATACAAGCAATCTGGTAAAGTTTGTGGGATTGAATTAGAGCCTGGCTTAGAGAACGGAAGTAAGCTTAAGGAGCCTATTTTCACTCCTGCAACAAAAGCAATTGTAGGTCATGACATAAACATAACGGAAAAAGAGGCAGAAGAAATAGTTTATCATAACACTGGTGATAAAGAAATTTACCACAAGCTCAAGAAAATCAGTATAGAAATCTACAAGAGTGCTCATGAATACGCGTTAGAGAAAGGCATAATCTTAGCAGATACTAAATTCGAATTCGGAATCGACTCAGATGGCGAGCTGATCTTGATAGATGAAATATTAACTCCTGATTCTTCAAGGTTTTGGGACAAGCAAACGTATTCAGTAGGTAAAGAACAGAAGAGCTTTGACAAGCAATATGTAAGAGATTACGTAGAAAAGATAAACTGGAACAAGCAACCTCCTGCGCCTAATCTGCCGGATGAGATCATAGCTAATACTACGAAGAAATACATCGAAGCATACGAGAAACTGACGGGTAAGAAATTTGAATGGTAGACTGTATGAAGAGTTTGTAGCATAATATTAATCAATAACAGAGGTGGATTTGATGGTTGAAGTTGAGATATTGTTAGGTAGTAAAAGCGACATGCAGATAGCAGAGGATGCAAAAGCAGTTTTGGACGAATACAAGGTAAGTTGTAGGATAACGGTTGCCAGTGCTCATAGAGAGCCTGACAAGGTCAGGGAAATAGTCAAGACAACAGATGCAAAAGTATTTATTTGCATAGCAGGCTTATCAGCGGCATTGCCTGGTTTTGTTTCGAGTATTACAGACAAACCAGTTATAGGCGTGCCTGTATCAGCTAAGTTAATGGGTCTAGATGCACTTTTATCTGCAGTTCAAATGCCTTCTGGTGTCCCTGTTGCAGCAGTTGGGATAGACAATGGCAAGAACGCAGCACATTTGGCAGCCAGAATAATTAAATTAGCTAAGAAATAATCTTTTTTAGATAGTAATGAACGACAATCAAGAAAACAATCCTTTTGAAAACAAAATCGACAAAAAAGCATCAAAGAAGAAGAGCAGAAGAATCGATTTACACTTGCCTGAGCATCTGAAAAGGCTTAAGAGACTGCCTCAGGCATTACTACCTAAAGACATAGGCATAATCCTAGCCTATACTGACATAGACAGAAATTCAGTAGTGTTAGATGCTGGTTTTGGCTCTGGGTTCTTAGCCGTATCTCTATCACGTTTCGTAAAAAAAGTTCATTCTTTCGAAATTAGAGACGATTTCTACAAGAACGCTGTTAAAAACATAAACTTATCAAAAGCTGAGAACATAAGTTTACACAAAGAAGATATTTGCACTTGTAATTTGCCTGAGTTTATTCATGAAAAGCATTCAATAGATTTATTAACTCTTGATTTACCAGAGCCTGAAAAGGCTTTAGAAAACATACTTAGGTATGAAAATGACTTATTTAGAGACGAGTATTACTTTGTGTGTGTATTACCTACGATAGATCAGTTAAAAAGACTGGTTGAATTTGCAAGGTCTAAAGCATTCAATGACGTTCTCATAACTGAATGTCAGTTAAGAGATTGGCAGATAACAGAAAGGGCTTGTAGACCGCTCACAACTCAGATAGTGCATTCAACTTTTTTGGCAGTTTTTAAGAAGAAGAAAAGTTAGATAAAAAATAAAAAAAGTTTGTTTTAGTTGTCGCATTAAAGTTACTAACTTACTTTAGACATCTTTTGCTACGTCCCACACAGTCTTAAAGCCTACTACTGCAACAGCAGCTGATATCATTGTCATCAAGTCAAATAAAAACGCTTTGAGTAGTATTTGTACGTAAGGTAACATTTCTAATGTGAAATCAACTATTTGTGTAAGGGCATTGAACGTAATTATAAGTGCTATTCCTCCTAGCAGGAACTTCACTGTTTCAGTTTCTGTTACGTTAACAAAACCTACAAATACTCCTATCAACAACAGGAAAACAAGTTTTCCGTTTTTCCATGTTTGGTCTTGGATTGGCAAAATAGTTATCAACAATGCAAGCAGCAAGCCTCCAAGAAAAGCTATAGGTCCATAATGTACTGCTTGCTTATGAATCTCGTCTATTTTTTTATGGATATGCTTGTGTGCAGTTTCTGCACCTTTCACAATTTTCTCTACCATTCTTGATCACCTTTTTTTATTAACAATATTCGATTCAAAATAGAGGCACTTTTAAACCTTATACTTGAGTTGTTATATTTTTTGGATTAATTTTCGTTATAAACATGATTTAAAAATTTTAGTTAACATAAGATCTTTTGCGCACATGCGCATAGCACGTTGCCTGTGGAAGGAGCGGAGCTAGTAATAGTGTACCGCTTCCTTCCTCAAGACATCTTCTTAACTTTTAGTATTCTGATTTGTCTATGTTTATAATCTAGTGCATCAAGTGAATCATTATGATCTCTTTTTCAGACAGAGTATTTACCCGTGAAGAAGTCGAAAAGACATTGAACAGGCATGTAGTGAATTGGTTAAGAAAGTACAAGGAATTGACACTGCCTCAGCTGATGGCTATTCCTTTGATAGAGAACAGAAAAAACGTGTTAGTAACTGCCCCTACCGGTTCTGGTAAGACACTGACTGCGTTTTTGAGCATCATTAGTTATTTGGTGGACTTGTCAGAAAAGAAAAGATTAGAAGATAGGGTTTATGCAGTTTATATAAGCCCTCTACGTGCTCTTAACAATGACATAGAAAAAAACTTAAAAGAACCTTTGGAAGAGCTGAAAAGCTTTTGCGCTTGTGCTGAAAACATAAGGATAGCTGTTAGAACAGGTGATACGCCTCAAAACGAACGATCAAAGATGCTCAAAAAGGTTCCTCATATACTGATAACTACACCAGAATCGTTTGCCATCCTTTTGAATTCCAGAAAATTTTCTGAAGCTTTCAAGCCAGAGTTTGTTATTATTGATGAGATTCACGATTTGTGTTCAAACAAAAGAGGAGTTCATTTATCACTTTCTTTGGAAAGGCTTAACAGCAGATTAGAGTTTACCAGGATAGGTTTGAGCGCCACAGTTTTCCCTCTGGAAGAAGTTGCAAAGTTTTTGGTCGGTTACAAAGATAACGATCAACCAAGAGATTGTATGATAGTCAATGCATCTTTTTCGAAGCCTTTCGAATTACAAGTAGTCTCTCCTATTGCAGATTTACTGCAAGACTATGGAAAAAAGGACACTGCACTTTACAAATTACTAAGAAAAATAATATCTGAAAACAGAACAACTTTGATATTTACGAATACCCGTTCAGGCGCAGAAAGCGTGGTATTCCACTTGATGAAGTATTGTAATATTGAGGACATAGAGGCACATCACTCTTCTTTGTCAAGGGAACAAAGATTAAGAGTAGAAAATTTACTGAAAACAGGCAAGTTAAAAGCAGTGGTTAGCTCAACTTCATTAGAGCTGGGAATAGACATAGGATACATTGACGTTGTTGTTCAAATAGGCTCTCCTAAAAGCATATCAAGATGTTTGCAGAGGGTTGGTAGAAGCGGTCACAGATTACACGAGACTTCAAAAGGGGTGTTGATAGGTAATAGCCACGAAGAGCTGTTAGAACTAGGTGTACTAGCCAGCTATGCGAAAATGAAGAGATTGGACAGAGTAAGTATTCCAAGAAACTGTTTGGACGTGCTTGCTCAGCAATTAGTCGGTATGGGCGCGGAAAAAGCTTACGGAATAGAAGAAGCATACGGGATAATAAGAAAAAGTTATTGTTATTCTGATTTGAGCAAAGAAGATTATATGTCAGTATTGAACTATTTAGCAGGCAGATACAGTAAACTTGAAACCTACAATGTTTACAGCAAAATAGTTTTAAGTGAAGAAAAGTTTTTCACCAAATGGATGGGGCGTGTGATTTACGTTACTAACGTAGGAACCATTCCTGATCAGGTTGCTGCTGTAGTGGTTGATGCAAACACACACAGGCCTTTAGGTACTTTAGACGAGATTTTCTTAGAGTATTTGGTCAAAGGCGATAGATTTGTTCTTGGTGGTAGAGTTTACGAATTTTTGGAATCTAATGGCCAGAGAGTTTATGTCAAAAAAGTAACAGACGCAAAGCCCAATGTACCTTCGTGGGTAAGTGAAATGCTTCCATTATCTTATGATCTAGCGACTGCAATAGATAATTACAGGCAGGAGCTGCTTACGGCAAAAAAGATCGATTTGACAGAAATCATGAATTCATTGAACTGCGATGAAAACTCAGCAAAATCAATTTTATTTTACATAGAGGCACAAAAAAAGTTCTTTGCTCATAAAAAGATCAAATATGAATCAAAAAATTTGTATGTTGAGAAGTACATAGATTATCAAAAAGACAAAATCAACCACGTATTTTTCTCATTACGCGGTAGGAGGGTCAACAATGCATTATCAAAAGCTTTTGGATACTATGTCTCTAAGCTACTAGGCTCAAACATTGAGGTCTACTTTTCAGACTACGGTTTCTCGATAAATGTTCCGATTAACACGAATTTAGACATAAGAAATATTTTTGAGTCAGTTAAAAGCAATCTTGAAGAATACGTTGAAAAAGCGATTAAAAACACAGAACTCTTTAGAAGAAGGTTTAGGCACTGTGCAACGAGATCTTTGATGGTAATTAGAAATTACAAGGGCCATGTTAAGAGTGTTGGCAGACAACAGGTCTCAGCAGAACTCATACTCAACGCTCTAGAAGAATATGA